>NZ_JBMDJL010000031.1:0-50458 GCF_057809175.1 Pseudomonas sp. FG43 | reverse complement strand
AGCCTGTTTTTAACGCAGCATCACCGAGCGCAGCCACTTTTCGTACAAAGCCTAGAACCTGAGCAATGGATGCGTCTTGAAAGAGATGGCAGCCTGAGGAAATCATAATGACAACGTTGGCGAATAGTCCCGACGCAAGCGAGGCGTTTCCGACAGGGGAAGCGATCAATATCTCTCGGCGTCGCTTTCTGATTGCATCGGCCGGCACCATGGCAGGTGCTCTGGTCCTTGGTTTCGGCCTGCCGATGGGCCAGGCACGGGCTCAGGCCCGAGTGGCGGCAGAGGTTCCGGGAACGCGAGTCCCCGCCTTTCTCGAAATCCGCCCGGATAACACCATCCGCCTGCAAAGCCCTTTCATCGAAGGCGGCCAGGGCATTTTTACCGCCATGGCGCAGATTGTCGGTGAAGAACTGGATGCCGACCCGGCCACCTTTATCGTGGAAAACGCCTCTCCCGGCAGTGAATACGTGGTCCTGAGCAACGGCATGCGGATCACCGGCGGCAGCATGTCGGTACGCATGAGCTACCCCACCATGCGTCGTCTCGGAGCCCTGACCCGGGCGATGTTATTGCAGGCGGGTTCGGAACGTCTGGGTGTACCGGTCAGTGAACTCACCACCCAGCCTGGACAGGTCGTTCATGCGGCTTCGGGCAGGACGTTGAGCTACGGCGAACTGGCCTCACGCGCCATGGACCTGCCGGTCCCCGACCCGGACAGCGTCAAGCTCAAGGACCCGAGCCAGTTCCGCTGGATCGGTAAGTCGGTAAAACGTCTGGACGGCTACGAAAAGTCTACGGGCAAGACCGTCTACACCATCGACTGCAAGGTCGATGACATGCTCCACGCGGCCGTACAGCACGCCCCAAGGCTCGGCCTGACGGTCGGCACCATCCGTAACGAAGACCAGATCAAGGCCATGAAAGGCGTTCACTCCGTGCATCGCCTGCCCGGCGCGGTCGCCGTCGTCGCCGAGCGCTGGTGGACGGCCAAACGTGCGGTAGAAGCTGTGCAGGTGGACTGGAAAGAGCCAGGCCCGGATTCGGATCTGCGCTACATGCCGGCGGACTTTTCCAGCGCAGCCTTCAGCGAGCGACTGGCCAACGAACCCGGTGCAGGCAAGGACGACGAGGTTGTAGGCGAAGCCGGCAAGGCCCTGGACAGCGCCCATACCGTTGTCAGCGCTACTTATTACAGCCAGTTTGTCCATCACGCACAGCTGGAGCCGCCTTCTGCGCTGGCGCGTTTCAACCCGGACGGCACACTGGACCTGTGGCTGCCCAATCAGGCACCGGACCTGTTCCTGGCCGACGTGGCCAAGAGAACAGGCCTTGAACCGTCGAAGATCAACCTTCATTCCCCGGTACTTGGCGGCTTCTTCGGCAGACACTTCCTCTACAACAGCGCATCGCCTTACCCTCAGGCTATCCAGCTGGCCAAGGAAGTCGGGCGTCCGATCAAACTGATCTGGAGCCGCGAAGAAGAATTCCTGCGCGATGTACTGCGCCCCATGGCCGTCGTTCGCTTCCGTGGCGGACTCGATGCCAAAGGCATGCCTGTCGCACTGGAAGCCGTAAGCGCCACCGAAGGCCCAACCGAAGCCATCAGCAACAAACAGGGAGAGAAAATTGACCCCACGGCCCTTGAAGGGCTGGCCGGCAAGGTCTATTCGATCCCCAATCGCAGGATTGCCCAGCTGTATGTGAAGAGCCCGGTCATGCTTGGCTACTGGCGCTCGGTCGGCAACTCGATGAATGATTTCCTGTATGAAACCTTCCTCGACGAGCTGGCAGACAAGGGTGGACAAGACCCTTACGAGCTTCGACTGCACTTGCTCAAAGACAATGAGCGGCTGACCAACCTTCTGCGTGCCGTCGGTGATCTGGCTGGCGGCTGGAAACGTGGCCCTTTCACGGCCGAAGACGGCACGCTCCGCGCCCGTGGCGTTGCCATGGCGTCCCCTTTCGGCACCGAGGCAGCGGTCATCGCGGAGGTTTCGATCAAGAATGGTCAGGTCAAGGTACACGACATCTGGCAGGCCATCGATCCGGGCAGCATCGTCAACCCCGGCATCATCGAAGCCCAGGTCAACGGTGCCGTCGCGCTTGGGCTTTCACAGGTATTGCTTGAAGAAGCTGTGTACGAGAACGGCATCCCCGCCGCCCGCAACTACGACATGTATCCGATCCTGCCACCTGATCGCATGCCCCGCGTGCATGTAAAGATCATCGAGAGCGGCGCGAAAATGGGTGGTATCGGTGAGCCGCCGTTGCCCGCCGTTCCGCCAGCCGTGGCCAATGCGGTCGCCAGGCTGACTGGCCAGCGGATTCGCAGCATGCCGCTGTCTCGGTACACCTTCAAAGACCAACAAGCCTGACACCTAGGGATCACAGATGACTACAAGCAGACTCAAGAAAGTTGCTGCCATCCTGGTGCCGGTGAGTGTCGTGGCGGCAGCCGGCGTAGCCTGGTTCGTGACACGCACACCCGCCTCGCCCTTCGACGGCGTGGCCAGCCCTCCGAGTGCGCCCGCGCAGCTGATCCAGCGTGGCGAATACGTTGCCCGGCTCAGCGACTGCGTGGCATGCCATAGCACACCGAGCAGTGCGCCATTTGCCGGCGGCCTGGAGATGGCGACCCCCTTGGGGTCAATCTTTGCCACCAACATCACACCCGACAAGGAAACCGGGATCGGCAACTACAGCCTGGCGGAATTCGACCGGGCATTGCGTCTGGGCGTGGCCCGTGACGGCCACAGGCTTTATCCGGCAATGCCTTATCCCTCCTATGAAAAGCTCAGCGAGGACGACATACGTGCGCTCTATGCGTATTTCATGCAGGGCGTAAAACCCGTCAAGCAGGAAAACCAGCCGAGCGAAATCCCATGGCCACTGAACATGCGTTGGCCGCTGGCCTTGTGGAACGCGGTCTTCACGGATTCGGGAAGCTATATAAAGGCTGAAACCGCAAAAGACCCGCTGTGGCTTCGTGGCGCCTACATTGTGCAAGGTCCGGGGCATTGCGGCAGTTGCCACACCCCGCGCGGCCTCGCCATGAACGAGAAAGCCCTGGACGAACGCAGCCCGGCGTTCGTTTCCGGCGCACTGCTGGATGGCTGGTATGCGCCGAGCCTGCGCAACGATCCAAACACCGGGCTTGGACGCTGGAGCGAGGAAGACATCGCACGCTTCCTCAAGACAGGTCGTAACCAGCATGCCGTTGTTTTCGGCTCGATGACCGACGTATTCAACAACTCCACGCAGTTCATGACGGACGAAGACCTGAAGGCCGTTGCGCACTACCTCAAATCGCTGCCGGGGGACCCCAAGCGTGACGGCGAGCCATGGCAATACGATGCAAAATCCAATGCCAACCTGACGGTCAGCGAACAGTTGAAGGTTCCGGGTGCAAGCACCTACATGGCCAAATGCAGCTCCTGTCACGGGCCGGACGGACGTGGACAGGGAGAATGGGTTCCGCCTCTGGCAGGCGCCTCATCCTCACTGGCGAAGGAACATGCATCGTCGATCAACGTAACCCTGAACGGGTCGGGACGTATCGTTGCGGATGGAGTACCGGATGCCTATCGCATGCCGCCGTTCCGCAATCAGCTCTCGGATCAGGAAACCGCAGACGTCCTGACCTTTATCCGCACCTCCTGGGGTAACAAGGGCGGCCCGGTCACCGTGAAGGATGTGCAGGATCTTCGCGAACGGACCAATCCGGCAAGCAGTAATGTGATCATCTTGCAGATGCGGTAAGCCTCTTCGCGGATGAATCTGCTCCTACCCCAATGAAGGCTGCGTAGGAGCGACTCCGCTCATTCGCGAACAAGGCGAGCATCATCCCGCTTTAAAGAGGTGCTTCGTTTGAAGCCCTGCGCCTGCCCATCATCTGCTCCGTCTCTTCCTGATGAACCTGTTTCACCATTGCCACGTACGGAGGGTTCTCTGCCGGAGGGATCTGCGGGTCGTACAGTTGAGCAAGCATCCATAGCGCATGGCGATCACCCTTGACGAAGGCATCGGCAGTCTTTTGCGCCTCTCCGGGCTCCATACCCAACGCCTCCAGCGAGTTGCGACCTGCACGCACGGCGCTGTCGAAGGTTTCGCGGATAATCTCGTCACACCCGGCCTTGAACAGGTCATAGACATGCAGACGATCATAAGCCCGAGCCACCACATGCAAGTCGGGACGCACCCGCTTGGCATAGCGGACAATGGTCAACGCACGGGCGCGATCATCAATGGCAACCACCAGCAGACGCGCCTTCATCAGGCCCGCCGCCTCCAGAAGATCAGGACGCGACGCATCGCCGAAGAACGTCTTGATGTCAAATCGCGCCAGGGTTTCAACCACCTCGGCGCTGATGTCCAGAACCACCGTGCTATAGCCATTGGCGTTCAGCAGGCGATTGACGATCTGACCAAAACGCCCGCACCCGGCAATGATGACCGCCCCCTCGTCATCGATGGCATCAGCCTCACGGGCCTGTTTTTTTGCCTGACGCGGCAGGATCACCCGTTCCAGAAAAACGAATAACAGCGGCGCACAGAGCATCGAAAGCGCCACGACCAACAGCAGAAGCTCGGCCATGCCTTGCGCCAGCACACCGCTGCCCACGCTGAAAGACAGCAGGACAAAGGCAAACTCACCGCTTTGCGCCAGGCCCAGCGCAAGCAGCCATCGATCCATGCCCCGAAGCCGGAACAGACTGCCAATCGCCCAGAGCACCAGTGCTTTGGTGACAATCAACAGCAAGGTCAAACCGACAACCAGCCCAAGATGTTCAAACAGCAAGGCGAAGTCGATACTTGCGCCGACTGTTATAAAAAACAATCCCAGCAGCAGCCCCTTGAACGGCCCGATATCGCTTTCCAGTTCATGTCGATATTCGCTGTTGGCGAGCACGACACCGGCGAGAAAAGTCCCCAGCGCAGGCGACAGACCAACCAGACTCATGAGCAGCGCCGTGCCGACCACGAGCAGCAGCGCACTGGCCGTGAAGATTTCGCGCATTTGCGCCGTGGCGATAAAACGAAACAAAGGTCGCGTCAGGTAGTGCCCTCCGACCACCACCGACGCAACCGCCAGCAGCGTGACCACCCCGATCATCCAGCCCGGTAAACCGGTGAGTAACGTCGCGCCGGAACCATGAGCGACTTCGGTCTCGTTACCTGCGAGCAAACCGGGAACGGCCAGCAATGGCAGTAACGCCAGCATCGGGATCACTGAGATGTCCTGAAACAGCAACACCGAAAAGCTTGCCCGACCGCCATCGCTGTCAAGCAAGCGCTTCTCATCAAGGGTCTGCAACGCAATGGCCGTGGAGGAAGCCGTCGCAATCAGGCCGATGGCCAGCGCCGTTTTCCACTCCACGTCCATGGCAACAGCGATGCCCCAGACCGCCAGAGTGGTCAACAGTACCTGCAAACCACCAAGCCCCAACAGGCGATGACGCATTTCCCATAACTGTTGCGGTTGCAGTTCAAGGCCGACCAGAAAAAGCATCATCACGACACCGAATTCGGCGAAATGCTGCAAGCGCTCCGCCTCGGCACCCACCAGCCCCAGTAGCGGACCAATGATGATCCCGGCGATCAGATACCCCAATACCGAGCCCAACCCAAGCCGTTTGGCGACAGGTACAGCCAGCACGCCCGCGCACAGATAGAGAAAGGCATGAAACAGTGCATCGACCGTCATGCCTGCGCCCCCTGTCCATCGGGCAGCAGGCAGGTTGCAGAGGCCGGGTTAGCGAACAAAAACAGCATCATGCTATGCATGCCTCGCTTGTCATGAAGAAATGGCCACAACGTCGGTCTCGATCAGTTCAAGAGACTGGACCATGTGAGCCACTGTGGATTTGTAGGTCTTGAAATGAGGAGAATCCAGATGAGCGCAATAGGCTTCGGCATCCTGGTATACCTCGACCACAAAGAACCGGCCTGGCACCTCACGTACTTCAAGGGCATAGAAAGCAATCACTCCAGGCTCCAGCGCACCCGCAGCCTCCACGATTTTTCGGGAGGCTGTCCGATACTCATCGAGCTTTGCGGGATCAACCTCAATCCGCGCAATGCGCACAAGTGGTGAGCGGCCTGGAGGAGCTGGTTGACTTGAATCAATCATGTCCATCTCCTCCTCGATCAAAACTCCTGCCACGTCAGGCGCAAGACGATTTCGTTGATGTCCATTTCTTAAGGCTGACTGATGGCAGGCGCAACGTAACGTGACTGATCCGTATCAGGCATTACCTGGCGCGAAGAGCATTTCCCAGTTGGTGAACGGACCCAGCGGGATGATTTCCCAATCGATGAGCCCGGCCTCGGCCAACGGGAATTCGCGCAGTGCCTGACGTGTAGCTTCAACCGATTCGCACTCGACAATCAGCGCAACACCGGGACGGTCCTGGCGGAAGTAAAAGTCGCGCACGATGCCGTTCTTGTAGAGCTGCCAGGCGTGACGTGCCTCGTCCAGCATATGAGGTTGGTACTTTTCCAGGCTGGCACCGGGCTGTGGAACATCGAGACAAAGTAGTTTCATGGGAGGGCTCGCCTAGTGAAGTTACGGGTCAGACCGGCTGGAATCGGCGCACTGTTTCGGCCACGCGCTGGCCCAGGTAGGCAGCGGTTTGCAGATCACTATTGACAGGAGCGTCATCCGGCCCCTGATCGCCGTTGGATTGCGCCATCGCGCCCAGCCAGCTACCCAGTCGGTTGAGGTCTTGCTCGCTGCCTGTGCTGATGTTGTTACCCGGCTTCAGATCGAGCCCTACCCACAACATCCCGTGCTGGGCGGCAAACAGCGCCATGGAGATCAGCGAATGCAGTTTGTCGCCGTTTTGCGCGCCCGAATTCGTAAAGCCGGCGGCAACCTTGTTGCCCCACTTCAAATCATTCCAGGCAAGCCGGGTGGAGTCCTCGCAGAACTGCTTGAAGCGGGCGCTGGGAGCACCGTTGTAGGTAGGCGAGCCAAAAATGATTGCATCACTGGCCTCAAGAACATCCCAGGCTATCGAGCCTTCGGATAGCGCGATCAACCGAGCCTCGGCACCGTCAACCCGGCGAACGCCCTCGGCCACGCTCTGAGCCTGCCTGGCGGTGTGGCCCCAGCCACTGTCATAAATGATGGAAATCAACATGCTTCATGAATCCTTCTTAAGCCATGGAGAGAAAGAAAAACGACGATGACAAGTCGCTGTACTGGCTCCGTGCAGGCACCAATAGCCACGGGAAGGAAGTTTATAGTAGAGTAATAATCACCATTTCCGATATTTATTCCTCTTTAAGTAGAACCACAGGCACCAATTGAGAGCCGAGAATTTATGAGAGATCCTCTGGATGGCATTGCCCTGTTCGTTGAAGTGGTCAATGCAGGCGGTTTTTCGCGTGCTGCGGAGCAGTTAGCGCTGACACGCTCTGCGGTGGGCAAAGCGATTGCCCGTGTGGAAGAACGGCTGGGTGTGCGTCTGTTCCATCGCACCACCCGCACCCAGAGCCTGACCGAGGATGGGCAGCTCTATTACGAACATTGCCTGCGCGCACTGGAAGAAGTCCGCTCAGCCCAGTCTCTGATCGAATCCGGCATGCACGAGATTGCCGGCCGCATGCGCGTGACCATGCCCGCCCTGTTCGGCCAATACTGTGCGACCCCGCTGCTGATGGAGCAGGCACGCGAACATCCAAAACTGGAACTTGATCTGCACCTGTCCGACCAGTCGGTTGACCTGATCGCCGAAGGTTTCGACCTGGCAATACGTTTTGGCCCACTGTCACAGTTGAACGGCCTGCAAGCCCAGCACCTGGCCGTACAACAGAAACTGTTGTGTGCATCGCCGGCTTATCTGGCAGAAAAGGGGCATCCACGCACCATCGCGCAGTTGATGGATCACAAAGCGGTTCTGTATCACCGGCGCGATTACACCCAGACCTGGCCGGTTTTCGACATGGATGGCCAACTCAAGAACCTGCCCCTTGCGCCGCGCATCCGGCTGAATGATCTGTCTTCAATCGCCGATGCAGTCGAAGCCGGAATGGGGGTCGGCTGGCTGCCTTCCTGGCTGATACGTGATCGTCTGCGCTCGGGCGCAATCGTCCAGCTTCTGGAAAACCACCCGCCTACAACCATGGATTGCCACGCCGTCTGGCCGCAGATGCGGCAGATGCCCAAGCGACTGCGCCATCTCATCGACGTGCTCGCGACACGATTACCGGAGGTGATGCTCCTTTGAATCACCCAAGCCAGAACCCCACCCATGACATCAAGGACCGACCATGAAACTTCGCCGTTTGTTTTCCACCTGCTCCATGACGCTTTGCCTGCTTGCATCAGGCTGGGCCAATGCACAACAGTTCCCGCCTTCGGTGGTGGTGCGTGTCGCACAGCTTGAGATCGATCCGCAGCAACTGGAACGCTACTCACAGATCGTCAAGGAAGAGATGGAAATTTCCGCACGGGACGAACCGGGCGTGCTCGCCATTTACTCCGTGGCCGAGAAGGATCAGCCCCACAAGCTCCACTTCTTTGAAATCTATGCCGACGAGCAGGCCTACAAGTCCCATATCGCCTCTGCGCATTTCAAACACTATGTAGAAGCAACCAAGGCAATGATTGTCTCGCGCAAGCTGATCGAGACGACACCGGTGCAATTGAGCGCGAAATAAACCATCAAGCGGTTTATCACCTGGAGAACCACATGAAGAAACTTGCCTGTCTGACGCTGCTGGCCGTTACCAGCCTTGCAATGGGTGCGGCATTCGCACAAACGCCTGCACCGGCCAAACCCATGGCGTATTACGTCGCCGAGTTCAAGCCCACCACGCCGGGGGCCATCAAACCTTATAGCGACCGGGTCGAAGACACCTTCAAACCGTTTGGCGGGCGCTTCATCGTACGCGGTGGAGAAGTCGATGCTCTGGAGGGTGAAAAACCCATGGGAAGAATGGTAGTCATTGCGTTCGACACTATCGAACAGGCCCGAGCGTGGTACCGCTCGCCAGCGTATGAAGCGATCAGGCCGATCCGCCACAAGGCAGGCAAAACCAACGTTTACATCGTGCAGGGAATACAAGCGCCACTACCCCAGTAAGAGCGAATTCATTCGCGAGAGGCCGGTACATCCCAAGAAAATGTATCGTCTGGAATACCGTCTCGCGAATGAATTCGCTCCTACGCGGGAGGTTTAACAGATCAAGGATTCTGCGTCACCGCATCAGCCGCAGGCAGTACGAAACCTGTGGCGAAGGTTGGTTTGACGTCCAGTGGCTTGGCGATCAGGCCATGGGCCTGGTAGAAGTCGGCCGTTTCCTGTTGCTCGGTGATGGTCTTGGCATCCACGGCCTGCCAGCGCAGTTTCCGGCGCTCGAATTGCAGGCGTGCAGCCTCCTGAGGGAAGCCGATGATCTGCGCCAGGGTTTTTGAATAGCTGTCGAGGTTCTGGTAAGCCCAGATCTGCGCATTGGCCAGCCGTACCAGATAATCCTGCAACGCTTCGCGACGGGCCGGGTCAGCCAGTGCCTTGTCGGTGGCGGCCAGGAAACTGTTGCCGCTGGACAGCCCGCGACCATTGACCAGCACCCTGCCCTGACCGCTGAGTTCAGCCAGCGCGGTGTAGGGTTCCCATGTAGCCCAGGCATCCACCGAACCATTGGCCAGTGCGACCTTGGCGTCCACCGGCCCGAGGAAACGGAACTCCACGTCCTTCTCGCTCAAACCGGCAGTAGCCAAGGCCTTGAGCGCGATATGGTGACCAATCGAGCCGCGCCCGGTGGCAATACGCTTGCCTTTCAGGTCCGCCGCCGTTTGCAGTGATGACTTGGGCTCGACCAGCACCGCCGTGCCGTAAGCGTCGGACTTGTCCACGGCAATGGCCTTGACCTGCGCCCCGGACGCCAGCGCGAACAGCAATGGCGCATCACCGATGATGCCCGCGTCAACGGCCCCGGCATTCAAGGCTTCGGCCAGCGGTGCAGCGGCCGGAAACTCCGCCCAGCGAATGTCGTAAGGCAGATCACGCAGAGCATCAGCGGCTTCAAGCTGGGCGCGCATATTGCCCTTCTGATCACCGATTCGCAGTTCGATACGTTGTTCGGCGAGGGTCGGGCCTGCCAGCAGCAGGGCGGCGCCAAGCGCCAGGATTCTTGCAAAAGGGGGCATCGCGGACATTCTCCGTGGCTGAGGTAGCCTGTGGTCAGGTTCTGGAGGATGACTGTACCGACAAGTTAATAATCAGTGAAATGCATTTTAGTCATATCCTAATATGCACATTATTTTAATTATTGCGATTAGCTTATATCAAAAAAGAATTTTACAGCGTAAACCACCAAGAATACGGTCATAAGCATCGCCCAACCTGGGCGGGATAACAGCGCCTGAAACGGGCGTTCCCGTGTTTCCTGTGATGAGTGCCTGATGAACCAGTCTTCTGCTACCACTGTTAGCGTGATCGCCAGCCAACTGGATGCCCAGACCAACGAATTGATCCGTCGGCAACTGCCTGAGCACCGGGTTCTGGACCTGACGCCCGATCAGTTCAATGCCGAACGTGCAGACGTGGTGATCCTGCGCCCGGTCAACGTACGCGGCCGTCGGGTGGATGAACCACCGCGCGGCTGGCCCTGGTCGCTGCGCTGGGTGCAACTGGTGTCCTCGGGCATCGATTTCTATCCAGACTGGCTGTTCCAGGGGCCACCGGTCACCAGCGGCAAGGGCAGCAATGCCGAGCAGGTCGCCGAGTTCGCGCTGGCAGCCGTATTTTCCGCAGCCAAACGCTTGCCGGACATATGGGTCAAGGATGACGACTGGAGCTTCAGCCAGTTACAACCGGTACGTGGCCGTACCTTGGGTATTCTGGGGTTAGGCAGCATCGGCCGCAGCCTGGCGACCAAGGCCACGGCGCTGGGTATGCGCGTGATCGCCCTTGGCCGACCAGAGCAACCGATGACCGAGTTGCCGCAGGTCGAAGTGGCTGAAAACCTCCATCACCTGTTTGCCGAATCCGACCATCTGGTGCTGGCTGCGCCCCTGACCTCGCAGACCCGCGGCCTGATCAGTCGTGAAGTACTGGCCAGCTCCAAGCCCGGTCTGCATTTGATCAATATTGCCCGTGGCGGGTTGCTTGATCAGCAGGCCCTGCTCGAAGCACTTGAAGCCGGCTGGATTGGCCGCGCCACACTGGATGTAACCGAACCCGAGCCACTGCCGGCAGGCCACCCGCTGTACAGCGACCCACGGGTATTTATCTCGCCACACACCTGTGCGCTGTCCACCGATGGCATTCAAGGCTTCGTCAACGATTTCGTCGAGAACTTCAAGCGCTATCGTCAGGGCCTGCCCCTGAACAACCTGGTGGATCACCAGCGCGGTTACTGAAGCTCGCGACAAACCAGACCACCCCATAAAAAAATACTGCCCATTTACAGACTGACCGACCCCGACCCGGCGGAGGCACAGGATTCCTGCACCCTCCCCGGCTCTCGTGCGTTTCCGTGGACGGTTGCAGGTTGCACACACCAACCGAGCATGTTGACCGTCAGGAACTCCGTCCATGGCCAAACCTACCTTGCGCTACAGCATTTCCCCGTTACTGCTGTCATTGCCTCTGAGTACCTTCGCCGCCAGCGACCCGCTGCCGGAAGAACGTCTGCCCAGCGTTACCGTCACCGCCGAACACCGTCAGGAAAACCTGCAGAAAACCCCACTGGCAATCAGCGCCTTCGATGAAAACACCCTGCGCGACCAGCAGATCAACAATATCCGCGACCTCTCCGGGCGGGTGCCGAACCTGACACTCAGCCGTCAGTCGATCTCCTACAGCGCACAGACCTATGGCATTCGCGGCATTGGCGAAACCGATCCGATCCAGGAAGCCGCTGTCGCGGTGTACGCCGACGATCTGTACATCCCCCGGGCGATTTCCTCGATGCTCGACTTCAACGATGTCGAGCGCGTCGAAGTATTGCGCGGTCCGCAAGGCACGCTGTATGGCCGTAACAGTGCGGCTGGTGCGATTCGGGTGATCACCCATGATCCGACCCAGGAAACCCGTGGCTTCGTCGAACTGGGTGCCGGGACTTACAACGCGCAAAGCAGCCGCCTGTTGATCAGCGGGCCGTTGGTGGACAACACCCTGTTCGGCAGTTTTTCTGCGCTGCGCCTGAGTCGCGACGGCACGGTGCGCAACCGCACTCGCGATACCGATGTGAACAATGTCGATATCCAGTCCTATCGCGGCAAGCTGCGCCTGGCACCGCTGGATTCGCCTTGGGACACGCAACTGACCCTGGCAGGCACCTTCGACCGTGGTGACACCACCAGCTACACGCCATTCGACCCGGCCACCGGCCGCTTCGACAAGTTCAAGACCTACAGCAGCCTCGATCCGAAGAACCGCCTCGATCAGGGCAGCGCCGTGCTGCGAGCCATCTACACCTTCGACGATCACCTGAACTTCAAGTCAGTCACCGGCTGGTCGGCCTTCGACCAACCCGTGGACTATGACAACTCCGGCGAAGCCAACAGCGGCAATGCCTCGCCGGTACAAAACAACCTGATCCGCTACAAACAGCGCTACGCCACTCAGGAATTCCAGCTCAATGGCGACTACGAACGCTTCAACTACACCCTCGGCGTCTACCTGTACAAAGAGCGCTTCCGTGCCGAACGCGACAGCCTCACTTATTCGGTAGCGGCTGATCGGGTCAATGCCAGCGGCCAGTACAGCACCACCGACACAGAAAGTTACGCGCTCTACGGCCAGGGTAACTACAAGCTGACCTCGCGCCTGTCGCTGACCGCTGGTCTGCGCTACACCAGCGAACACAAGAACTTCGATTACAAGAACTACAGGATCACCACCGCTCGGGAGATCACCGGGCTCAACTTCAGCGCAGAAACCAGCGACAGCTGGGCCTCCGTAAGCCCGAAAGTGGGTCTGGAATATGCCTGGAGCGAGAACCTGACCCAATACGGCTACGTGGCCAAGGGCTTCAAGGCCGGTGGCTTCGACAACCGGGCACCGACCCTCGCCGCCGCCCAGCAGGGCTTCGAGCCGGAAAACGTGATCACCTATGAAACCGGCTTCAAGGGCGATTACCTCGGTGGCCGTCTGCGCAGCAACGTCGCGGTGTTCTACAACGACTACCGCGACCTGCAGACCAATGCCTGGGACCCGGCCATCAGCGCCAACCTGCGAACCAACGTCGGCAGCGCACACAGTTACGGCGTCGAGCTGGAAAATACCGCACTGCTCAACCGCGACCTGACCCTGACCGCCAACCTGGGTTACCTCAAGGCCCAGTACGACGACTTCAAGAACGCCGCAGGTGCGGGAGTGGATGCCGATGGCAACTGGATGGTCTTCGCCCCGCGCTGGAACGCATCACTGGGCCTGAACTGGACCGTACCGGTGAATGTGCCCGGCGCTCTGGTGGCTGGCACCGACTGGCAGTTCCAGACCAAGTCCTACGCCAACGCCGTGAATGGCGATATCTACGAAGTCCCTCAGCAGAGCTTCTGGAACGCCAACACCAGCTACAGCAGCGGCGACGGTCACTGGACCACCACCCTGGCAGTGAAGAACCTGCTCAACCGCGCCTACCCGCAAAGCATCGCCTATTCAGCGGCAAGCAGCACGGCGTACTACGCGGTCAACGACCCACGCACCATCACTCTGAGCGTGCGCTACGACCTGTAACCGAGAACGTGATCAGCCTGCATCGACACCCAGAGGCGGTGCAGGCAGTTCCTGAATTACATATTCCAGAATCGAATCAATACATGAAAACAAATTATTTATCGTTCTATAAAAAAACCCTTAGTCTCAACCCATGCCCAGCTTCGCAAACAAGGATTCCTTCATGAGCCACTCCGCACAGATCATCGACCTAGGCCTGTTTCGCAAACGCAAGCACGCACAGCAGTTGGGCCGTCTGATGTGGGCGATGTACGCTCATCAGGCAGGAATCGTGACGCAACCGGGAAGCGATGGCCTCGCGTCACCGAAAACACCTCGTCAAGCGTAACGCCATGACGACATCGGAGCGTTTCCTGGCAACATCGATTGACACCCCACTTGACCTTGGACAAGAGGCGGCCACCAACGAAGACGACCTGATCGGCTCTCGCGTCGCACAGAACCTGCAACGCCTGCGCAGCAAACGCCAGTTATCGCTGGATGCCCTGGCAAGATTGAGCGGGGTGAGCCGGGCGATGCTGGCACAGATCGAGTCCGGGCGCAGCGTGCCGTCGATCAAGGTACTGTTCAAGATCGCCAAGGCTGTCAGGGTTTCGGTTGCAGCCTTTCTGGAAAACCGCGAATGCGAAGGTGTGACCGTGATGCCGGCACGCGACAGCAAGCGCCTGGTCAGTGCCAGCGGCGACTTTATCAGCCGGGCGCTCTACCCGTACGACACATCGCGTCATGTTGAATTCTATGAGTTGCGGATCAGCCCGCTGGGGGAAGAACATTCCGCCGAGCATGGGCCGGGCGTGCAGGAGAATCTGGTAGTCGCGCAGGGTGCGCTGGAGATCAGTGTGAACGAAGAGCGTTTCCTGCTCTCAACGGGGGATTCGATCATGTTCTATGCAGACCAGCCCCACCGCTACCGAAACCCGGTAGACAGCGAGGCGGTGGCTTATCTGGTGGTCACCCACCCCGAGCGCCGCGACTGAGGTTCGCGACGTCCCGCATCAGATCAGCAGGTGCAGCACATCATCGGCATGCCGTTGCAGCTCATCATCATCGGCATGCTGCAATCGTTCATCATTTTCATCATCAGCATGCAGCAGTTGTTCATCATGTCCATGCTCATGCCAGCCATCGGCATCATCTTGCAGGTCATGCCGTCAGCCATCATGGTGCATTCCATCATGCACTTCATCATTGGCATGCCCATACCCATCGGCATCGACATCCCCATCATCGGCATGTTCATGGACATCGCCATGGCCGCTTCGGACATGCACATCATCGACATGTTGGCGCACTGCATCATGACCGGCATGCCGCAGTTCATCATCATCTGCATCATTTCGGCGTTGTTCTTGAACATGGCCATGTCCATGCCAGCCGCCGGCTTCATGGTGCACATCATGCCGTCTTCGACCATTTTGCAGGTCATGGTCGCCATCATCATCGGCATGCCCATCATTGGCATCATCGGCATGTTGGCGCTCATTGGCATCTGCATCGCGTTCATCATGGTGAAATCCTCTTCAATTTTGACGATAGGGTGTGGAGCTGATGGGGCCGATTCTAGGCTCAAGCGTGAGCACGGCAAGATGCTGGCAAAACAGCACCGGATGCTGCCAAGGCAAACGGTTTCATGCCAATTACCAGTGCATGAACTGTAGCAGCAGATAAATGGATGCCATTGCATCCATAGAGCACCACTTAACGACCGATACCACGCAATGGATATCGCCATTGGTTCCATGCTCATAACTCAAATGCATATTTGTTCTAAACACGATGCAAATAAATGCTCAAGCTGCGCTTTCCAATAAAGCCGATACAACGTCAGTTGGCTCTTCACCCGGCATCCGATCACGGCTAACCTTGGCGACCGGTCAGGCCAGCATTCGAGCCTGCCGATCAAAATGCTCTCGGAAAACACTGCCACGATGGATATCTCTTCGACTCACCCCGCACTCAATAGCAGCAAGGAAAACGCTGGCGGCGGGCGCGTTCAGGTCATTGACCGTTCGATTGTTCTGCTGCGCACCCTGGCTGGCCTCAAGAACGGTGCCAGCGCGCTGGACCTGGCGCGGCTGACCGGCATCGATCGCTCCACCATCCATCGTCTGCTCAAGACCCTGACCTACTGGAGCCTGATCGAATCCCAGGGCGCGACCTACCGGATCGGGCCTGAGAGCCTGATCTACTCGGCGGCCTATCTGAACCGCATGAACCTGCGCAAGATTGCCCTGCCCTACGCCATCGAACTGCAACGGGTGATCGGCGAACGCCAGGCAATCGTCTCGCTGTCGGTTCCAGTGGGTGATCAAGTGGTGTTGATCGAGAGGATGTGGACACCGACCACGCCACTCAACGTCATCGTCGATCTGGCCGATCAGTACCCCATCGATGGCAGCCCCAGCGGCCGCGCCGTGCTGTCCACCTACAGTGAAGATGCGGCGCTGAACATTCTGGGCCAGGAGCGCTACGCCAGAGTGTTGCCCGCACTGGAGAAGATCCGCAGCCAGCAGGACTTCGCCTTCGGTCATGGCGAGTTCAAGCCGGGCCTGTCGTCCGTGGCCTTTCCGATCCGCCTTGAGGCCGGCCTGGCTCTGGGCGCCGTGGTGGTGGCAGGCTTGGCAATGGAGGATGAAACCCATCCAGCCTCGTCACTGGCCAGCCATGTGCGCCGCGCCTGCGAGGGCATCGCGGCGCAACTCGGCAATCTTTAAGCCGGCAACTGTGGCCCAAGCGCCTCAAGCAGACGGTTTTTCTGCACCTTGCCGTAATGCGAACGCGGCAATTCGTCGATGAAGTAGATCTGTCGCGGGACCTTGTGCCGCGACAGGCTGGCGCGACAATGCTCGGCCAGTTGCTGGAACGACGGCGGGCTTGCCGGGTCAACCACCACTGCCGCACACACCTGCTCACCCCACTCGATATCCGCCAGACCGAACACATGGGCCTCCTTGACGCCCGGACAGCTCAGCAGGCTCTGCTCGACTTCGCCAGGTTGTACCGACTTGCCGCCACTGCGAATGATGTCCTTGCAGCGCCCTAGCACGACCAGTTGCCCATCGTCACGAATCCGTCCCAGGTCGCCACTGCGCAGCCAGCCGTTATCCAGCGCTTCGGCACTCTTGGCCTCCTGCTGCCAGTAGCCGCTCATCAATTGCGGCCCGCCCAGCAGAATCTCGCCCATGCCATTGGCGTCCGGCTGGTTAATGCGGATGGCCGCAGAAAACAATGGCCGCCCTACCACGCCTTCGGCACTTTCTCCGGCACGGCGTAACGCTGCCATTTGCGCGGCAGCGAGATAACAACTCCAGGGAGCCTCGGTCATGCCGTAAAGCACACTGATTCGCCCACTGAACAACTTGAAAGAGCCTTCCAGCACTTCACCGTTCAAGGCTGCTGCGCCGATATCCAGGCTCTTGAAGGCGGGCAATTTTGCGGGCTCGCTGCCATTCTCACGCAGCAACCGCAACAGCTGAGTCGGCACCAGAGAGCTGAAGGCAACCTGATGTTCACTCAACTGCGACAGGAAATTCCTGCTGTCGAAACGCCCACCCAGCACCACCTGCCCGCCGCTCAGCAGATGCGCCAGCACCGCTACCGCCGCAATCGGCCACAACGGACGGACATTGAGCAATACATCGCCCAGAATCGCACCACGGCCCATCACGATGTTCTGCAACACGGCACAGAGGCTGGCATGCCGGTGCATGACCGCCTTGGGCACACCTGTGGTGCCGCCGGTGTAGTTCAGTGAAGCCAGGGCCTGGGCCGGTTGTGCGGCGCGCGGCCCGATCTCGGCAGGCGCTGTTTCGGTAACCGAATCCAGCGAGCGGCAGGCAATGCCCGCCTGCGTCAGACCCTCGGCAACCGCCGCGTACTGCCCGGAAAAC
The DNA here is from genome assembly GCF_057809175.1 of Pseudomonas sp. FG43. NCBI lineage: Bacteria > Pseudomonadati > Pseudomonadota > Gammaproteobacteria > Pseudomonadales > Pseudomonadaceae > Pseudomonas > Pseudomonas sp. FG43. Next base: position 32,874 of record NZ_JBMDJL010000031.1, on the reverse strand, counting down.
AACAGCAAGGCAGCACCTGCATCACGCAACTGGGCCAGCAGTTCATCAGGCGACAGTGCCGGATCAAGGGGTACGCGGACACGTCCATTGGCCATGCAGCCATAGTCGGCGATCAGATAATCGATACTGGCATCGGCCAGCAACGCCACCCGCGAACCGGGTGCGATATCGAGCCGGTCCAGCACCTGGCCGAATGCGGTAAGAGCACGGTCGAGTTCAAGAAAACTCAGGCTGCGAGCACTGGCCGGCTCGCTCAACGCTGGCAGATCAGGCCATTTAGAAGCGGCCTGCCCCAGCAAGGTACTGATATCCATATCTACCACCCACTCAAAACGATACGCCCATTGACCTGACGCGACTCCAGCAGCGCATGGGCTTCGCTCACTTGCTGAAACGGCAACACCCGGTCGATCAATGGCCGCACCTGACCGCTATGGATCAGCGCCAGCGCGACCCGCAGCTCTTCCACAGTGGCACTGCCCGATCCCTGAACCTTGAGCCGCCGACCGATCAGCAAGCCCGGGGGAATCGGCACACTCCCCGGCTGGACATTACCGAGCACCACAACGCGACCACCCAGGGTCATGCTGCGCAAGGTGTCTTCAAGGGTGTGCCCGAGGTTTTCCATCGCCACATCCACGCCGCGCTTGCCGGTCAGCTTCCAGACTTCGGCACTGTAGCTGCCGTCTGAAACCACCACTTCATGGGCACCCAGTTCGTGGAGAAAATCGCGCTTCGCGGCGCTGCCGGTCACGGCAATCACCCGCGCGCCCAGCGCCCGGGCCAACTGGATCTGATGCGCGCCCAGGCCACCACTGGCGCCGTTGATCAATACGGTCTCGCCCGGTTTGAGCGCCGCCTCGCCGTGCAATGCCCGCACGCTGGTAGCAATCGGGCAGGACGCCAGCGCCGCCAGGCTGTAATCCAGGCCGTCAGGCAATTCGATTGCAGAGATCGCCGGAATACGCAGGTATTGGGCGTAGGCACCTTCGGTATCCACCGACGGCAGGCCCAGCGCCCGACACAAATCCTGGCGCCCGCGCAGGCAATCGCGGCACTGGCCACAGAAACGTCGCTGATAGACCACAACCCTTGAGCCGACCACCAGTTGCAGAACGCCCGCGCCGACCTCAACCACCTCGCCAGCCACTTCATGGCCCAGCACCACGCCGGTATGCGCCCCGGGAAGATGCCCGGCACGGTGCAGCAAATCGTGATGGCAGACGCCTGCAGCGTGAACCTTGACCAGTACTTCACCCGGACCGATCTGTGGCGTAGGCACCTCTTCGACTTGCAGTTGCTCAGGCCCGCCGAAGGCTTTCAGGACTATCGCTTTCATTTTTTATAACCATTAGTGACCCACTAAGAATATGTTCATATAACAAACATGTTGTTTGCATTATGAACATCAATTAAGTTTTCCTCACTTTGGCGCGGACCTCAAGAGGCAATGCGTCTTTCTTTCACACTCAGCGAAATCGAAGTCATGACAGTCGAGTATCAACACCTTGGGGAAGGCGTTCTGCAGGTCACTCTCAACCGCCCCGAGCGTCTGAACGCCCTGGACAGCCAGGCCAAACGCGAACTGGGCGAAATCTGGCAGCGCGCCGGGGACGATCAGGCCGTACGCGCAATCGTTCTGCGCGGCGCTGGCGAGCGAGCGTTCTGCGCAGGCTCCGACCTCAAGGAAATCGAAGCCACTGGCGAAGCCGTGAGCAGCGAATTGCTCGCCCGCGCCCTGCCCGGCGTCGGCTTCGACCTGAACAAGCCGGTGATTGTCGCACTGCACGGCCACACTCTGGGCCTGGGCATCAGCCTGGCGATTCATTGCGACTTTCGCATTGCCCGACATGACACTCGTTTCAGCTTTCCGGAAGTGCAGCACGGCATGTTGTCGGGGTTCAGCGCCATCACCCTGCCAGGGCTGATCGGCGAAGCCGCGGCGCTGGACATCATGCTCAGTGCTCGCCCGTTCGATGCCTCGCAGGCGCTGGCCATGGGACTGGTCAACCAGCTCGCGGACGACGCCCATGCCAGCGCGCTGGAACTGGCCTCACGCCTGGCGGCTCATTCGCCCAAGGCGGTGGAGTGGACCAAGACCCTGCTGCTGGCCCAGCGAAAAGACCGTCTCAAGCAGTACATGGCCCTGGTCGACCAGGCCCGCCAGGACGTCATGCTCTACCGATAACCACAATAACCAACACTTTTCGCCTCGCCAGTACTGTCAGGAACACACACCACCAGGAATGGAAAGCGGCACCAGAATCGGAGCCTCACCATGTCTCGCCCCAATACTTTCCAGCCCAGGCTCAACCTGCTGACCGCAGCGACCCTCGGCCTTTGCGCCAACCAGCTGGCATTCGCCGCCGAAAGCACAATCGGCAGCACTGATACCGCTCTGCAGACTGTCGTTGTAACCGGTGCCCGCGATGAGGGCCGCACCGTGGCCAAGAGCCTGGCCCCAATCGACGTGATCAGCGCCGACGACCTGGCACGCTCGGGCAAACAGAACCTGCGCGATGCCCTGGCCGCCAGCGTGCCGTCCTATACCAATGCCGCCGGTTTTACCGGCGGCACCGGGCTTTCGGTGAAGTCCGCAACGTTGCGTGGCCTGGGCGGTAACCACGTGCTGGTGCTGGTCAACGGCAAACGCCGCCACAACACCTCGCTGATCTTCGTGCAGACCGCTGCTACCTCCAGCGGCCAGTCACCCGCCGACCTGGACCTGATCCCGGTCAGCGCAGTGGACCATATCGAAGTGCTGCGTGACGGTGCCGCTGCGCAATACGGCTCGGACGCCATCGCCGGGGTGATCAACATCATCCTCAAGACCAACCGCTCCGGCGGCAGCGCCAGCGCGCTGTACGGGCAATATAAAGAACGGGTCGGCGGCAAGGGCAACTTCGGCGCTCGTGGCCAGGGCCAGATCAATCAGGGTTTCGAGCTGCCCAATGACGGCTTCTTCAGCCTCAGCGCCGATATCGGCATTCAGGAAAGCTCCAACGTCGCGGGCGCAGTACCTGACCGCACCCGCATCTATTTCCCGCAGAACGGCAGTGCCGACCCACGGGAAACCAGCGAAAGCCGCTATCGCCAACAACTCGGCCAGCCTCGCTCACAAACCTATAACTTCGGCTACAACGCCGAGTTGCCGCTCAACGATGACGTCAGCCTCTACTCGTTCTCCACCCTCAGCCATCGCAACTCCACCAGTTGGGGGACTTACCGTACCGCCAACTCGCCGCAGAACATCGTCTCGGTATACCCGGACGGTTTCTCGCCGCGCTTTGTGGTGGAAGAGGACGACTTCCAGACAGTGTTCGGCGCACGCCATGAAAACCTGCTCGGCTGGCGCTGGGACCTGAGCACCAGCTATGGCCGCAACGATGCCAACACCCGCAACGAGCGTTCGCTGAACCCGTCGCTGGGCCCGGACAGCCCTCGCGACATGGATGGCGGCCATCTGATTGCCAGCCAGTGGACCAATAACCTGGACCTGACCCGTGGTTTCGATACCGGGCTGTTCGCCAAGCCCCTGAACGTTTCCACCGGGCTGGAATTCCGCCGCGACGGCTTCGCCATCGAAGCGGGCGAATACGCTTCATACGCCGATGGCGGCTACATCTTCCCCGTCGGTCATCCATTGGCCGGGCAACGCCCGAACCCTGGCGCACCGGGGCTGGTCGGTTTCACGCCGCAGGATGCACACAACTATTCACGCACCAACACCGCTGGCTACATCGACCTCAGCCAAAGCCTGACCGAGCAATGGGATGTCAGCCTGGCCGGACGTTTCGAGCATTACAGCGACTTTGGCGATACCGGCAGCGGCAAGTTCTCGACGCGCTATGCCTTTACGCCGCAGTTCGCCGTACGCGGCACCGTCAGCAACGGTTTCCGGGCGCCGTCGCTGCAACAACAGTATTACTCCTCGTCGCTCACCGCCTGGCGCACCAGCCCGCTGACCGGCCAACTGGAACAGGCAGTCACTCGCTATGTGACGGTGGATGATGCTGCCGGTCAGGCACTCGGCGCCAAGGAGCTGAAACCCGAACGTTCGATGAACTACAGCCTGGGCTTTGTCGCCACGCCGACGGAAAACCTCAATGTGACAGTCGATCTGTATCAGATCGATATCAAGGACCGCATCCTGCAGACCAGCAACCTGCAAGGCACCGCAGTCTCCAACCTGCTGGCGGCCAATGGCCTGGACCCGAACCAGATCGTGTCCTACTTCGGCAACCTGGCCGACACCCGCACCCGTGGTATCGACCTGGTGGCCGATTACCGCTATGACCTGGGTCGCTACGGCAAGACCAAATGGACTCTGCTGAGCAACCAGAGCCTGCAGACCATCGAGAAAATCAAGGAGCCCGAATCACTGGCCGGCACCGGCGTCAGCGCCGTGGGCCGTGATCGCCAGGGCAACCTGACCACGGCTTACCCGAAGAACGTCACGTCCCTGACCGCCGCCTGGCAACTGGGCGATTTCGACGTAACGCTCAAAGGCACCCGCTACTCGAAAGTCACCGGACGCAATCAGGTTTCCGCCAGCCGCGACGAGGAAATCCGCCCGGCACTCATCACCGACCTGAGTTTGGGTTACTGGCTGAGCGATGCCATAAAAGTGACCGTCGGCGGCGAGAACATCTTTGATCGCAGGCCACAACAGCTCAACGAAGAGGCCAAGCGTTTCTACTTCTTCCCCACCGACAACCCGACCTATAGCTGGTACTCGCCCTACGGACTGGAAGGTGCCTACTACTTCGCCAAACTTGACGTGAGCTGGTAACACCCATGAGCACTCCCGGCGCTTTACCCGCTAGCACACAACCTGCCACAGAAAACAATGAGGTGGTTTTCGACCAACGCCTGTACCGCAAGCTGGCGTGGCGAATCATGCCGTTCCTGTTTCTGTGTTTTGTCCTGAACTGGCTGGACAGGGTCAACATCAGTTTTGCCCACCTGCAATTCAAGACCGACCTGAACATCAGCGACGCCACCTTCGGCATCATCGTCGGGGTGTTCTCCATCGGCTATCTGCTGTTCGAGATCCCCAGCAACCTGCTGCTGGAGAAGTTCGGCGCGAAGAAAACCATGACCCGGATCATGATCCTCTGGGGCCTGGTGACCATTGCCACCGCCTTCGCCCAGACGCCCGCGCAATTCTATGTGTTGCGCATACTGCTGGGCGCGGCCGAGGCCGGGTTCTTCCCTGGCGTGATCCTGTACCTGACCTACTGGTTTCCGGCCAGCCATCGGGCGCGGATCACCTCGCGTTTCATCATGGCGATTGCCGTTTGCGGGATTATCGGCGGCCCGTTGTCGACCTGGATCATGAGCCACTTCGGTGGCCTTGGCGGCTTTACCGGCTGGCAATGGCTGTTTGTCGTCACCGGCATTCCACCGGTGCTGGCCGGGCTGTTCGCCTGGTACTGGCTGGACGATAAACCGGCCAATGCAAAATGGTTGAGCAGCGCCGAAAAGCAGGCCATCGCCAACGCCCTTGCCCATGAACGCAAGCAGCGTCAGCCAAGCGGCCATCAGCGCTTCGTCGAGGCGTTGAAAGACCGCAAGGTCTGGTTCATCACCCTGGCCTACTGCCTGACCATCATGTGTACCGGCAACGTCACCAATATCTGGGCGCCGTCGATCATCCGCGATTCGGGGGTCACCAACCTCGGGCATCTGGGACTGCTCTCGGCACTACCCTATGTCGTCGGTGTGTGCATGATGCTCTGGGCCTGCCGCCATTCGGACCTGCATCAGGAACGTCGCTGGCACTTCGCACTGGGCGGGCTGACCGCCGCACTGGCGATGGCGATCCTGCCGCAAATGCTGTTCAGCCCATGGTCGGCGATTGCCGTACTGACCGTGATGACCAGCGGCTATCTGGTGGCCACGTCGATTTTCTGGACCATCCCCACTTATTACCTGTCGGACGGTGCCAAGGCAGCCGGCCTGGCACTGGTCAACTGCTGCGGACAAGTCAGCAGCCTGCTGACGCCGATCATGATCGGCTCGATCAAGACCAACACAGGCAGTATCAGCCTGGCGCTCTACATAGTCGCAGCCCTGGTGGCCTGCGGCACCCTGATCCTTTTGCTCGGCGTTTCACGCCAGTCCTTGCGCGATGCAACCTGAACCCTTTTCGAGAGTTACACATGACTGATTACCTGGCACTGGCCCATGAACTGGCCACCCACATCCAACCCGGCGCAGCGGAACGCGATGCCAACCGCACCCTGCCCTACGCCCAGCTCGACCTGATCCGCGAGTCGGGGCTGGGGGCCGCTCGCGTGCCCACCGAACTGGGCGGCGGCGATATCAGCCAGTTGCAGGTGGCGCAGATCTTCATCGCCCTGGGCAAGGCCGACCCTTGCGTAGCCCAGGCACTGTTTCCGCATTTCGCCACCGTCGAACACCTGCGCCTGATCGCCAACCCCGAACAACAGCGCCGCTATCTCAGCGCCTTTGCCGACCGGCAATTATCCTCTGGCGCAGTCGCCGAGCGCAGCGGCACCTTTCGCGGCGAAATCCATACCCGCCTTGAGCGCCGTGGCGAACAGCTGATTCTCAATGGCAGCAAGTTCTACAGCACCGGCTGCCTGTTCGCCGATCTACTGAAGATCCAGGCGGTGGACGAGGAAGGCAACGCGCTTTACGTGATCCTGCCCGCCAACACGCCAGGCATCACCATGCTCGATGACTGGGACGGCATGGGCCAGCGCAGCACCGCCAGCGGCAGCACCTTGCTGGAGAATGTCATCGTGCAACCGGAACAGGTGATTCCTCTGGCCCAGTGGTATCAGCGGCGCAACTACGTCGGGGCCAGCGCGCAACTCATCCACTGCTCCATCGATATCGGCATTGGCCTGGCGGCGCTGGACGACGCCGTACACTGGGCACGCAACGGTTCGCGCCCGGTTCGCGAAAGCGGTGTCGACAAAGCTCGTAACGATCCGTACATCCTGCACACCATCGGCGACCTTTCGGCTGCGATCCATGGTGCCGAAGCGCTGGTTGAAAAGGCTGCGCTGAGTGTCGATCTCGCGGCCCGCACTCAATTGCAGGGCCTGCTGGCCGGCGAAGAACTGGACGCTCTGCTGGCGCGTTCCTCGATTGCCGTGGCCGAGGCCAAGATCGCCTCGACCCGCGCATCGCTGCATGTCTGCGAGCGGCTGTACGAAGTGGGCGGTGCTGCCACCACGCAATCGAGATACAACTTCGATCGTCACTGGCGCAATGCCCGGACCCACACCACACACGATGCCGTGGCCTACAAGTACAAGGCCATCGGTGATTACCTGCTCAACGGTAACTACCCGCCGATTGCCTTCACCTACTGACAGAGCAGGTTTCCCATGCAGCCGAATCGCAAGCCCTGTGCGCCCCTGATAGCAGGCGCCTCATTGTTGTTGACCTTGCTGTCGAGCCAGGTCCGGGCCGCTGAGCCGGCTGCCTGGGCTGATCTGGATGCGCAGATCGCCCGCGCCCTGCCCGGCGTGATCGAACTTCGCCATGGCATTCACCAACACCCGGAACTGGGCAACCGCGAATTCAACACCAGCAAACGCATTGCCCAAAGGCTGCGTGAGCTGGGTCTTGAGGTGCAGACCGGCATCGCCCATACCGGCGTGGTCGGCATACTTCGTGGCGGCAAGCCGGGACCGGTGGTTGCAATCAGAGCCGAACTGGATGCCCTGCCGCTGATCGAGCAGACCGGCCTGCCCTACGCCTCGACCGTGCGCGTTCAGGACCAGAGCGGCGACTTTCGCACCCGTGGCAAGGAAGTCAGCGTAATGCATGCCTGCGGCCACGACGCTCATATGGCCATGGCCCTGGGCGTAGCCGAAGTACTTGCCGCCCATCGCAGTGAACTGCCTGGCACCCTCAAGCTGATATTCCAGCCTGCCGAAGAAGGTCCGCCACTGGGCGAAAAAGGCGGTGCGCAATTGATGATCGAACAAGGTGTCCTGACCAACCCTGCACCTGCCGTGATCTTCGGCCTGCATGTCACTGCCGGCACTGCTGGCACCTTCACCCTGAGCCGTAACCGCACCACGGCGGCGGCCGATACCTTCGTCGCCCGTATCAAGGGCCGCCAGACCCACGCCGCATTCCCCTGGACCGGCATCGACCCGGTCCCCGTCGCCGCCCAGACCATCCTCGCCTGGCAGACCATTCCCAGCCGCCAGTCGAACCTGAGCCTGCTGCCCGCGCCGGTGATTTCGGTAGGCCGGATCGAAGCCGGAGACCGCCACAACATCATCCCTGCCGAAGTGCGCCTGGAAGGCTCGATCCGCACCGTCAGCGACGAACAGCGCGAAGACGTGCTGATGCGCATGCGCCGAAGCGCAGAGAAAATCGCCGAAGCTTCCGGCGCCACGGCAGAGATCGACTACCTGCCGGGCAACTACCGCGCAGGCCACAACGACACCGCACTGGTCGACCGATTGCTGCCAGTGCTGCAAGAAGTCTCCACCACACCCGTAAAAATCGACAACGGCACCTACGGCGCCGACGACTTCGCCGAGTATGCACGGCAGATTCCGGGGATCTTCATGCGCATGGGCGTCACGCCACCAGCACTGGAAGGCAAAGCCGTCTGGCCGACTCATTCACCGGGGTTTACCGTGGATGATCCAAGCCTTGCCGTGGGGATTCGGGCGCTGAGCCGGATGACGTTGAGTTATATGGTGGGCGGATAATCTCCATCCGCTGTTGTGGTGGGCAACTTGCTGGCACCAAGTGTTTCAGGCACCGCCACCCACAGCAGGACCAACGCTGCCGCAGCCACCGCAGCAAGGGTCAGAAACGCAGCGCTGTAACCGGCCTCCTGAACCACAAAGCCCGCCAGGCTGTTACTCAATGCCGCGCCAAGGCCAAAGACCGTCGAGAGCGCGCCAAGGCTGATATTGAAGTGCCCGGTGCCATAAGTGAGGTCTTTCACGATTACCGGAAACAGGGCACCGAAAATACCGGCGCCGATACCGTCCAGCAATTGCACGGCGACCAGCCAGTAAGGGTCGTCTGACAGGGTATAAAGCGCACCACGCAACGGCAGGATCAGGAAGCCGATCAGCAGCAACGGTTTACGCCCCCACACATCGGCTTTGGCTCCCACCAGCAAGGCGGCAGGTACCATGACCAGTTGCGCGGCAACGATGCAGGCTGACGTCAATGGCGTTGCCATCTGCAGATTGACCTGCGCCAGTTTCTGGCTCACCAGCGGCAGCATCGCGGCATTCGCCAGATGGAACAGCGCGCAGCAAATGCCGAACAGCAGCAATGGCCTGTTGGTGAGCAGCACGGAAAATCCCGAAGGCGGCTCAACGTGTCGCGCATCGCTTGTATCCAGGCCTCGGGCGAGGTCATGGTCAATGGCATCGGCCGAAACGAAGCTGATCGCAATCACACTGCCCAGCGCCATGACGGCCATCAGATAGAAGACTGCAACAGGCCCGAACAGGTAGGCGAAACCGCCAGCCAACAAAGCCGCGCAGGCATTACCGGCATGGTTGAAGGTTTCGTTGCGCCCGGTACGGCGGGTGAAAGCACGAGGCCCAGTGATGCCCAGAGTAATCGCGGCAATGGCCGGGGCAAAGACCGATGCAGCCACGGCACTCAGGGCCTGGGTCAGTGCGACCAGAGTGAATGAAGTCACGAAAGGCAGCAGCAGACAACTGCCGGTTACCAGCAATGCCGCAACCGCAATGATCGTCCGCTTGCCGCGAGCACTATCGACCAGTGCTCCAGCAGGAGTCTGCGTGATCAGCCCGGCTATACCGGCAATCGTCATCACCACACCAATGCTGGCGGGCTCCCAATGATGAACAGCCAACAGGTAAATCGCCAGGTAAGGCCCAAGCCCGTCGCGTACGTCCGCAAGGAAGAAATTGAGGCTATCGAGGGAGAGATTGTTGCGGCGTTCAGAATGACTGGCCAAGGCTGGCATCTTCAATATTGGAGGTTTTGCGACATGACCAACCTCTGCGAGGTTAATGACCAATCGCCTCCGGTTTTAGTTTCATGAAACCTCTCAAGACTCGGTAGGAGCCAATTCATTCGCGAACGCAGCTTTTTCGCGAATGAATTCGCTCCTGCCAAGACGCGCTTAAAATATATAAAACTGATCTTATAAACTGTCAACATAACGAAAATACATAATTAGCTTAGACCTAAAAAGACTTTCACAGACGTTTCTCAGGGGCCTATCGTCTATACCAGTCCGACCCCTTTCCTGGCGGAGGCCGTCTCCCCAACGACCTTCGCCAGGAGCTTTTTTCGTCCATGACTCCCCTGTTTCATAACGGCCCTGCCCCTTTGCACATCGACGCCGATGTGTTGGTGATAGGCGGTGGGCTGGCCGGTACCTGGGCTGCGGTGGCCGCTGCCCGTGAAGGTGCGCGGGTGGTCCTTGCAGAAAAGGGTTACTGCGGCACAAGTGGCGTAACAGCCAGTGCGGGGCCCGGCCATTGGTGGGTGCCTCCAGAGCAGCGCCAGGCTGCCATCGACAAACGTGTTGCCAGCGCTGCCGGGCTCGGTGACAGCCAGTGGATGGCGCGTATTCTCGATACCACCTGGCAGAGCCTGCCAGGCCTTGACCGGCTTTACGGATTCCCCCGCGACGAACGCGGCGACAAACAATATCGCGCCCTGCGCGGCCCGGAATACATGCGCGCCATGCGCCAGCTGGCGCTGGAGCACAATGTCACCCTGCTGGACCAGAGCCCGGCCCTTGAACTGCTCAAGGGCGATAACGGCGCACTGGCCGGTGCCCGTGGCTGGCAACGTCAGCAGCAGCGTGAATGGCAAGTGCAGGCGCCGGCCGTGGTGCTGGCTACTGGCGGCTGCGGTTTTCTTTCACGCCTGCTGGGCAGTCACACCAATACCGGCGACGGCTATCTGCTGGGTGTCGAAGCGGGTGCCGAACTGTCCGGCATGGAGTTCTCCAACTATTACTGCATCGCCCCGGCCGGCAGCACCATGACCCGCTCGATGGTCTACACCTTTGGCCGCTACTTCGATGCCGGTGGCCGAGAACTGGAGATCACTCAAGGGCCAGGTTTCAACGAAGCTCTGGCCCGCGCCCTGCTGCAAGGCCCGGTCTATTGCCGACTGGACCGGATTCCCGAAGACATCCGCGCACGTCTGCCCTACGTGCAGCCCAACCTGATGCTGCCCTTCGACCGTCTGGGCATTGATCCTTATCGCGACAAATTCCCGGTGACACTGCACGGCGAAGGCACCATTCGCGGGGTCGGCGGCCTTCGGGTGATCGATGAACACTGCCAGACCCGCGTACCCGGACTTTTTGCCGCTGGCGATGCAGCCAGTCGCGAGGCAGTGACCGGTGCGATTTCCGGGGGCGGCGCGGTGAATTCCTCCTGGGCTCTGTCCAGCGGTCAGTGGGCTGGCAGCGGCGCAGCGCATCATGCACTGACCCAGCCTTACCGCCCGACAACAAGCCAGGGCAGTGCCGAAGCCGGCTTGCTGAGCCTGGGTGCAAGCGGCGCCGATCACGCTGAAATAGTGCGAGCGGTGCAGAACGAATTGCACCCCTACGACAAGAATCTGTTTCGCAGCGGCACTCAGTTGCAGCGCTCGTTACAGGTGCTGGAAAACCAGTGGGACCAGTTGCGCGCCCAGCACAGCGTCGAAACTCCGGCAGCACTGCTGCGCTGGCGTGAAACCGCAGCGCTACTGGCCAGTGCCCGCTGGTGCTACAGCAGTGCTCTGGCGCGCAAGGAAAGCCGAGGCATGCATCAGCGCAGCGACACACCCGAACGCCTCGCCAGTTTCGATGCCCACCTGCGCAGCGGCGGCCTGGATACGCCGTGGGTTCGCAGAGATACGGTCGCTATGCAAGCCCGTGCCAGCCACGAGGTCCCGGCATGATCGAACTGATCTTCAGCGACCGTTGCAACGGCTGCAATCAATGCGTAACGGCGTGCCCCACCAATGTGCTGGCCAGCGGCAGCGACGGCAAACCCTATATCGCCGAACAGTCGGCCTGCCAGACCTGCTTCATGTGCGAGCTGTATTGCAGCAGCGATGCGCTCTACGTCCACCCCGACTGCGAACAGCCCGTGAGCCTCGACCCGCAACAGATACTGGCCAGCGGACTGCCCGGCCAGTACCGCCGCGACTCCGGCTGGGACGAATGGGCCAGCGACCCGCGCTACGCCAACCAGCACTGGCGCATGGAAGAGATTTTCGGCCTGGCCCGCAAGCTGGCCAGTATTTGAACCCCACAGGATCGATACCCTATTGAGGAAGCACCCATGAGTCTTTTCCAGAGCGCCTCTCTCGGCAACCTGACCTTGGCCAATCGCGTGATCATGGCACCTCTCGGTCGCGCTCGCGCCGATGAGCACAACCGCCAGCCGCTGCCACGAGTCGTGACGTACTATCGCCAGCGTGCCAGTGCAGGGCTGATCATTTCCGAGGCCACCCATGTATCTGCCGAAAGCGTCAGCCGTCCCGGTTGCTCGGCGATCCACGACGACGCTCAGGTAGAAGCCTGGAAGCCCGTCACCGCTGCCGTGCATGCCGAAGGCGGACGAATTTTCCAGCAATTGTTCCATCTTGGGCGCAAGGCACACCCTTCTCGCCTGCCAGGCAATGCCCAGCCCATTGCCCCTTCGGCAATTGCCGCCAAGGGTGAACTACAGACGCCTGATGGCCCTCAACCTTTCCCGGTTCCGAGGGCGCTGGACCGCGAAGAGATTCCGAAGCGTGTCGAGGACTTCCGCAGCGCCGTCCGCAACTCCGCACGGGCCGGTTTCGACGGAGTGGAGATTCACGCCGCCAACGGCTACCTGATCGATCAGTTTTTGCGTAATGGCGCCAACCAGCGCGACGATGATTACGGCGGTAGCGTGGAGAACCGGGCGCGCTTCCTGCTGGAGATCGTCGATGCTGCCATCGAAGAACTGGGGCCAGACCGCGTTGGGGTGCGTATTTCGCCCAATGCCGAGTACGACGGCATCCGAGACACTGATCCGCTCGCCCTATACAGCTATGTAGCCCTGGAGTTGCAAACTCGCGGGATTGTCTATCTGCATCTGATCGAGCCGGATTCGACACCTGAAGCCCGTAGGCTGGCACCACGCCTGCGCGAGCTATTCAAAGGCCCGCTGATCCTCGCGGGTGAGTTCGACCGCGACAGCGCACGCCAGGCACTGGAGCAAGGCCGGGCCGACTTCGTCTCCTTTGGCCGTCTGTTTATCGCCAACCCGGATCTGGTTGAGCGCTTTCGCCAGGGCGCACCGCTCAACACGCCGGATGAAGCCAGCTTCTACAGCGGTGGCGATCAGGGCTACATCGATTACCCCTTTCTTGAAACCCGCAGCGCAGCAGTTGCCAGCTGACTCTCATCGTTAACAGGAGCCTGTCATGAGCGAATCCCTCAACCATCTTTTGGCCGAACTGCATGCCGAGCGCGTGCGAACCTGGGCTCCCGAAGCCCTGAAGGTCAATATCGACCAGCGCCAGCGCCTGCTCGATGAAGCGCGACCGGACACCTTCGTCAAGGCTGGCGACAGCGTCGCGCCCTTTGAACTGCTCAAGGCCGAAGGCGGCACGCTCACCCTCGATCAACTGGTGGCTGACGGCCCGGCAGTCTTGGTGTTCTTCCGCTTTGCCGGTTGCCCTGCCTGCAACATTGCCATCCCTTACTACGAGCGCAATCTGCAGCCGGCACTGCGCCAGCGCGGCGTGCCGTTGGTGGCGGTCAGCCCTCAGGTGCCGGAGCGTCTGGTGGAGATCAAGGACAAACACCAATTGAGCCTGCAAGTGGCCAGCGACAAGGACAACCAGTTGGGGCAGCGCCTGGGCATTCTCTACAGCTTCGACGAAGCATCGCGCCAGGCCTCTCTGGCCAAAGGCCAGGGAATCGGCGCAATCACCGGCACCGGAACCTGGGAGCTGCCACAACCGACCGTGGTAGTGATTGGCCATGACCACAGCGTCCACTTCGCCGAAGTCAGCCCAGACTGGCTGGTGCGAAGCGAGGCGCAAGTCATCATCGATGCCGTGGACGCAGTACTGGATGCCGACAGCCAACCGGCCCGACAGGCACGGGCATGACAGCCACGAATCCCCCCTATTCCATCGAAAGGACTTGAACCCATGAGCAAACGCCAGCTGCACTTTGGCGCCATTCTGACCGGCGTCGGTACTGACCAGCAGGAATGGTTGCACCCGGATATTCCCGGCAATGCCAGCATCGATATCGACTGGTACAAACAGCAGGCCCGAGCGGCCGAGGCTGCGCATTTCGACTTTGTATTCATCGTCGACAGCCCCTACATCACCCCGGACTCGGCACCGCACTTTCTCAACCGCCTGGAACCGCTGACACTGCTCTCGGCGCTCGCCGGTGCCACCGACAAGATCGGACTGGTCGCGACCCTGACCACCTCCTATACCGAGCCATTCAACGTGGCCCGGCAGTTCGCCTCGCTGGATCAGATCAGCCACGGTCGTGCTGGCTGGAACGTGGTCACCACCGGGCTTGAAGGCGCGGCCGGCAACTTCGGTCGCGAACAGCACATCGACCACACCGAGCGTTATCGTCGGGCCAGCGAGCATGTCGCGGTGGTTCAAGGGTTATGGGACTCCTATGAAGATGACGCCTTCCCTCGCGACAAGGCCAGCAAGCGCTTTCTCGACCCCAGCAAGCAACACCGACTGGACCACCGTGGCGAGTTCTTTTCGGTCACCGGGCCGCTGAACATTTCCCGCTCACCACAGGGCCAGCCGGTGATCTTTCAGGCCGGGGTTTCCGAGTCCGGGCGCAAGCTGGCAGCGGAAATCGCCGAAGGCATCTTTGCCGGCGTCGATAATTTCGAGGACGCCCGGGAGTACTACGCCGATATCAAGCACCGTGCAGCAGCGGCAGGCCGTGATCCGGCGCAGGTGCTGCTGTTCCCCGGCATTACGCCGATCATTGCCGACACCGATGAACAGGCTCAGGCGATTCTGCTGGAACGCGAAGGCGAGCTAGATCTGAACAAGGCACTGGTGCAACTGGGCCGCCCGTTCAACTACCACGACTTCAGCCAGTACGACCTCGACGCACCGTTCCCCGAACTGGGCGAACTGGGCAGCAACGGCTATCGCGGCCATGCGGAGAAGATCAAACGAGTCGCCAGGGAAAAAGGCCTGACCCTGCGCGAAACCGCTCTTCGTTTTGCCCGTCCATTTACCGGGTTCGCAGGCTCAGCACTGACCGTCGCCAACGAGATCGAACGCTGGTTCAACGAAGGCGCCGTGGACGGCTTCAATATCCACGTCGGCGCACCGGCCAGCTTCGCCAGGTTTACCGACGAAGTACTGCCGATCCTGCGCGAACGCGGATTGTTCCGCAGCGAATACGAAACCAGCACCCTGCGCGGCCATCTGGGCATTGATGTGCCCCAGAATCGTTATACCCAACAGGTTGAGCAGGTTTCGGCGGTGGCAGAACCGGCGTGAGGCATTGAGAGTGATTCTTGTCGATGCCCGGGTTCACAAGGCCCGGGCGTCATTTTGAGGCAAAGAAGGCTAAATGGATTTGGAAAGCAGGTAATCAATAAAAACCCGCAACTTCGGTAAAACCGTTCGCCGACTGGGGAAGTACAGTGCCAGGCCCGGGAATGCTATGGAGTAAGCATCGAGAATGACTTCAAGTGTTCCCGCGTGAATGTTGCGAGCTACGAGGGAGCGCGGCAATTTGAACAGACCGACACCTTGTTCCGCCGCATGTATGCAGGCCGCTATGTCGTCAAGTATCAAAGGCCCGCTGACGGGAATGACACGCCTCTCTGCACCGACGTTGAAAACCCACTCATCAAGCAGAGTGCTGGCCTGACGAAAAACGATGCAGGGTATTTTCCCGATTTCATCCGGTGATGAGGGTCGCCCATAGCGCGCAAACAAGGCAGGTGAACCCACAACCACTTGTGGCTCTTCGGCGGTAATGGGAACTGCGACCATATCTGCCTGTACAAAACTCCTGGGCCGCACACCGGCATCACAGCCTTCAGCGACAATATCGACCATTCGGTCATCACCAATGAATTCGACCTGAACACCAGGATGCGCCTGCAGAAACTCTGTCAGAAAGCGCTCGGTCAGCATGAGCACGCTCGCCTTGGGCACACTGACTCGCAGCAAGCCGGTCACGGAGTTACCCAGGCTGCGAGCGGACTCTATACCTTGAAGCACTTGTTGAGCAGCAGGACCGACTTGAAGCAGCAACCGCTCGCCCGCCTCGGTCAAGCCGACGCTTCGTGTTGTGCGCAGCAACAAGGCGGCACCCACACGGTCCTCAAAGGCGCGGATCGCCTGGCTGACTGCAGATGGAGTAATACCGAGACGACGCGCAGCCGCCCGAAATCCTCTCTCCTCGGCGACAGCCAGGAAAACCACCACGCCATCCAGATCGCCACGCTTTATTGTGTAGTTCATCTACACAGTATGATCAGCTGAAGCTGGCTTCTCAAGCATACCCCAATAGACAAAGATAGCTTTCCTACCCCTTCACCAGGAAAGCTCATGAGCTCTGAAGCCAATAAATCCCGTGCCTTTACCTTCGACAAAATCGGCAGTGCCGATGCCTTGAAGCGCGGCGAAGCTCCGATCCCCACACCAGGCCCGGGGGAAGTGCTTGTCCGGGTTCGAGCTTCTTCACTTAACTATCGGGATGTCATCATTCTGGATGGCCATTATTTCTTGCCCGCACCTGCAGGCCGAATCCCTGTCTCGGACGGAGCTGGCGAGATCGTGGCCGTCGCGCCCGACGTGACGCGATTCAGCGTCGCAGATCGCGTCACCAATTCATTCTTCCCGGACCGGATCGACGGGCCTTATACCGGCAAGCACCTCCACTACAACATTGATTTGGACGGCTGGCTGACCGACTACCGTGCGATAGACGCAGAGTACCTGACCCACATCACCGACAGCCTGAGCTTTGAAGAAGCCGCGACTTTGCCCTGCGCGGGCGTTACCGCCTGGGTAGCACTCAAGGGCGTAAAACCGGGCGACACGGTGTTGACCCAGGGCACCGGCGGCGTTTCGCTATTTGCCATTCAGATAGCCAAGGCGCTGGGCGCACGGGTAATCGCGACAACCTCAAGTGACGCCAAGGCAGAACGCCTGAAGGCACTCGGCGCCGACGAAACCATCAATTACAAGGCCCAGCCAGAATGGTCGCAACAGGTTCGGATGCTGACTGACGGCAACGGAGCAGACCGCATCGTGGAAGTCGGCGGAGCCGGTACGCTGGAGCAGTCCGCAAAATCAATCGCTGTGGGCGGCCAGGTCACACTGGTAGGTGCCCTGTCCGGCTTGCAGGGTGGTGTCGAGTTCATGACCCTGTTCATGAGCCAGGCACGTTACCAGCCAATTGCCATTGGCAGCCGCAGTGACCTTGATGACCTTATACGGTTCATCACGCAACATGACATCCACCCCATCATCGACAGCACTTGGGATTTCGACGATGCAAAACTGGGGATTGAACGCCTGGTTACCCGCGATATCTTCGGGAAAGTAGTCATACGAAACTGATTGCTGACAGAGGTTGGTGCTACGGAAGTCAATCGTGCAACCGCAACGCTGAACAATCGCCTGAACGGTTGCCAGACCCTGCCCGGGAAACAGCCTGTTCGACATTGGCACTGGCTACCGTCAGCGAAGCACTCGAAGAGCGTTGACCACCAACGAGAATGCATGTGACGGTTGTCGGCGACTGGGGTAATACAGGTAATAGCCAGGAAAAGAAGGACACCAGTCGTCCAGCACCCGTACCAGATCACCTTGTTCGAGATACGGAGCAAACTCTTGCTCAGGTAGAAATGCGATACCCAGGCCCGCCAGCGCAGCATCTACCATGCCCGGCGAGGTATTGAAGGTCAGTTGCCCGCCTACCCTGACATTCAATGCCCGTCCTCGACGAGCGAATCCCCATACATAAAGACCGCCTGCCGTCTGCAGGCGCTGATTTATGCAGTTGTGCTTGATCAGGTCACTGGGCGTCCCGGGGATCGAATTGCGATCAAAGTATCCCGGCGACGCCACAACAGCCATGCGTAAAGGCGGTCCGATCGGTACGGCGATCATGTCCTTGTCAATGGTATCCCCCAGACGTACGCCCGCGTCATAGCGATCGGCGACAATGTCTCGGAATCCATAGTTGACGTCGAATTCAACCTCGATATCAGGGTACTCATGCAGTAACGCCGTGATCTTGGGCAATAGTGTTGTACGCAAGATATGTTCGCCACACGTGATACGAACCGTGCCAGCGGGCTTGTCACGCAAGTCCGACAGTTCATTCAACTCGGATTCGATCTCATCAAACCGGTGCCCGATTGAGTGGAGCAGGCGCTCGCCAGCAGCGGTAGGCGAGACACTGCGCGTCGTGCGTGTGAGCAAGCGAATATCCAGCCGCACTTCAAGACCACTGATGGCCTGGCTCAATGCCGACTGGCTTACCCCCAGAAGCGAAGCCGCGCGAGTAAAGCTGCCCTCACGCGCAACCATAACAAAGTAGAGGAGATCATTGAGGTTACGTCTGATCATTGGGCAAGTCTCACACGAAAATTGATTAGCAATACTTATAGCCTCTTTAAGTATTCATTAGCTAGTCACACCCCTGCACATGCGCGACGATGACAGCGACCTCAACCATCTGCCGGAAAAGCCATGAACGTATCCGCCCTGCCTATGCCCCCCAAAAAGCCACGTGTTTCCCTCAAAGGCTTTCTACAGAGTTCGATGTTCATTGCCCTGACGGCCATTCTGGGTGAACAGACGGTTCAGGCAGCAACAACATCCGGCACACGCGATACCAGCGGCCTGCAACTGACTCAGGAATGGGACAAGGTCTTTGCCAGGAGCGGCAAGGTCGATCACCAGAAAGTCACCTTCAAGAACCGCTACGGCATTACCCTGGCGGCCGATCTGTACTTGCCGAAAAATCGCACCGGCAGGAAATTGCCGGCGATTGTCATTAGCGGCCCATTCGGCGCGGTAAAGGAGCAGTCATCGGGCCTGTATGCACAAACCATGGCAGAACGTGGATTCGTAACATTGGCCTTTGATCCCTCGTATACAGGGGAAAGTGGGGGTGAGCCGCGCAACGTCGCCTCACCGGATATCAATACCGAAGACTTCAGTGCCGCAGTGGACTTCATCGGACTGCAAGGCTACGTCGATCGCGAACGCATTGGTGTCATCGGCATCTGCGGCTGGGGCGGCATGGCACTCAATGCCGTGGCAGTAGACAAGCGTGTCAAAGCCGTCGTCGCCAGCACCATGTATGACATGACCCGAGTCATGTCCAAGGGCTACAACGACAGCGTGACCGCCAAGCAACGCACGCAGGCTCTGGAGCAACTGAGCCGGCAGCGCTGGGATGACGCAGCGAACGGGAAGCCGGCCTATCAGCCTGCCTACAACAAGCTGAAAGGTGGCGAAGCTCAGTTTATGGTCGATTACGCCAGCTATTACATGACACCACGCGGCTACCACGCGCGAGCTGTCAACTCTGGCAACGCCTGGACGGTCACCACGCCACTGTCGTTCATGAACATGCCGATCCTGACCTACATAAAGGAGATTTCGCCGCGCCCCATCCTGTTCATCCACGGTGAAAACGCTCATTCGCGTTACTTCGCCGAGACAGCCTATGCGGCAGCCGAGCAGCCGAAGGAGCTTGTGATCATCAAGGGAGCCAATCACGTTGATCTGTACGACCAGGTAGACAAGATTCCGTTTGACAAAATAGCCGAGTTCTTCGTCTCAAACCTCAAGTGAGCGAAACCCATGTGAACGCTTCGTCGTCAGCAGGTACATCACTCCCTCAGCTCAGCGGGGCTTTCCCCTACTGAATCTGCTGGCCCTGCCCTGCAGACGACGACATTCAGCAACAACATCGTTGCTTTCGTGCTCGATCAACCCTGACAAGGATCTTGTCATGATCTCAGCATTTACCTGTTCGCCGGTCGGTCAGTATTACGGCCGTCCGGGCATCAAGACTCGAACGGTTCTTTTCGTTACCTGCCTGATCATGGGCGCGGGTTTCATATCTGAGTCTTCAGCCCGGCAAGGAAACGTTACAGGGCTGGCCTACGACGAGCAGACGCGCAGCGTTGTGCCCGTGCCACCAGCCGAGCGTGCCTTGCAGAGCGCGCTGGCCGAGCCATGGTTCAAAGTCTCGGACGAGGGCCGGATACTCGAAGGCGCAATCTTCGACCACAACGGCAACCTGCTGTTCTGCGATGTCAGTGGACGCCGTGTTTTGCGCCTGACGCCAGACAGGCAGTTGTCCACCGTCGTTACACTAGATGCACTCTCGCCGGGCGGCCTGGCCTTGCACCCTGACGGGCGCCTGTTTATCGCGGCACTGGATATTCCCAATAACCGCGGCGCGATAATAGCGGTGAACCAGGACGGCCTGAAGCAGCAGCCGATCATACCGCCAGAGGCGGGATATATGCCCAATGACCTGAGGTTTGATACGCACGGAGGCTTCTACTTCACCGATTTCAAGGGCAACTCGACCGAGCCAACGGGTGGCGTCTACTACACCGCTCCCGACTTGACCACTATCACTCCGGTACTACCCAACCTGTCGATGGCCAACGGCCTGGAGCTTAGCCCCGACGGCAAAACGCTATGGGCAACGGAGTTTGGCCGGAATCTGCTGCACCGCATCAAACTTACAGACGCCACTACCATTGCGCCGATCGGTTCGGCCATCGCCTACCACTTCACTGGCCCGGCACCAGACTCGATGCGCGCCGATGCCGACGGCAATGTGTACGTGGCGATCTACGGACAAGGCCGCGTGATGGCCTTCAACCGCAATGGCATCCCTATTGGACAAGTGTTACTGCCTGGGCGCGATAGCGGCCACAACCTGGCATCTACCAGCCTCGCCATCCACCCGGACAAAAACGACTTGTACGTCGTGACCAGCGACAACGACAAAGGCCAAGGCGCAACGATTTTTCACACCAAGGCGTTCAACAAAGGGCTGCCGCCCTCTTCATCTGACTGAACATCGCCGATCACGTAATTCGTCACCAGCGCAGCCGACGGCCTCGGCCATGCCACGGCGAAGACCCTGCTCAGCCACATGCACAGTTCCTGCTTCATCAGAAATACCCTCTCCGACATGGCCCCGATATCGGAGAACTGCTTACCGCTACGTATCGGCGAGTCGAAGAACTCAATAGCGACGCTACGGTACTGCTGACACTTACGACCCCCTTACCATCCACCGGGAGAACTGCCTATGAACTCATCTGACAATGCGACGCGGCCCCCAGGGGGCATAACCGTTGAAAGCCCTGCCCCGCAGGCGCATCGACCTTGGCCTCTGCGGATCACTGCGCTTATCCTGCTTGCCTTCGGCCTGCCACTCGCGGTCGGTGGTGTGATCCTGGCCGCAAATGGCGGTTCTCTTTATTACCTGATCACGGGTCTGGCTTACATTCTCAGCAGCGTCTTGCTCTGGCGCGGCGACGGGCGCGGTGTATGGATCTATGGTGCGACACTCGTCTGGACAGTGGCATGGAGCCTCTGGGAAGTCGGTTTCTCCGGCTGGCAGCTCGCACCCCGGTTGATCGCCCCCTTCGGCCTAGCCATATTATTGCTGCTGCCCTCGATCAGGCTGCTACCGTCGCCGTGGCGAGTATCAGGCAGGGCCACTTTCGCTGGTAGTCTGGTCGCAGCAGCGGTTGCGGGCAGCGTTGCCCATAGCCTGGGTGAAAACACCGAAGTCCCCTCGTTGCGGCGCGGTATACAGGCGCAAGCACCGGGACCACTGCCACAAGCTATGGCTACGATTGTTCGCGACGACTGGCAAGCCTATGGCAACGACCAGGGCGGCACGCGCTTCAGTCCACTCGACCAGATCAACACCTCCAACGTATCCGGTCTGACCAAGGTCTGGGAGGCAGAGATGACAGCGACGGTGCCTGGGGAGATGAACGCGCTGCAGACGACGCCCATCATGGTCGGTGACACGCTATACGCATGTGACGGCAATAACGGCGTGCATGCCTTCGACGCCGAGACCGGAGAAGTGCGCTGGCGGCGCAACGTCTCCGATGGGCAGGAACCGTCAGGCAAGCCATGCCGTGGCGTTGCCTATTACAAGGTGCCGGACGCTCAAAAGGGCAGCATGTGCGCCGAGCGCATCTTTGCGCCCAGCCACAACCCTACCCTGGCGGCCATTGATGCACATACTGGCGAACTTTGTCCTGCCTTCGGAAATAATGGCTTGGTGGATCTCCAACAGGGCATCGAACCCTATCCCCACGGCCTTTTCTACGTCAGCTCGGCACCGCAGGTGATTCGCGGCAAGGTGGTGGTAGGTGGCGGTATCCCTGACGGCCAGTACTGGGGCGGCCCCTCGGGAGTAATCCGCGCATTCGACGCAGTAACCGGCGAATTGGCCTGGGCCTTTGATGCTGGCGTACCGGAGCGCATCGGCGCGCCACCTGAGGGCGAGTTCTATACACCATCTCTGCCCAATAGCTGGGCGCCCATAAGTGCCGACGAAGAACTCGGCCTTGTCTACATGCCGATGGGCGGAGCAACGCCTGATGCTTACGGCGGCATGCGACGTCCGTTTGATGACGATATCGGCAGTGCTGTCGTCGCACTCGACGCCGAGACAGGGCGTATGCGCTGGCGGTTCCAGACTACCCACCACGATATCTGGGACTACGATGTCGCGTCACAACCAACCCTGGCCAACCTTCCTACACCGCAGGGCATTCGCCCGGCACTGATCCAGCCGACCAAGCGTGGCGAAATCTTTGTGCTCGACCGCGAGACAGGGAATCCGATCAAGACAGTTCGCGAATTGCCTGTGCCGCAGGGTGGCATCGCAGAGGGAGAGCGGTTGGCCCCGACCCAACCTGAGTCCAGCGACCTGCCAGCCTTCCGCGAGCCAGAACTGCAAGAAAAAGACATGTGGGGCATAACGCCGCTGGATCAGTTGATCTGCCGCATAGAGTTCAAGCGCTCGCGCTACGAGGGTATGTTTACCCCTGTCACGCTCGACAAGACCATCGTGATCGCGCCAGGCTCCATGGGTGGCGTCAACTGGAATGGCATATCGCTGGACGCTGATCGCGGCATCATGATCGTCAACTGGACACAGGTACCCGACAGACTCGAACTGATCACGCGCGAAGAGTCAACTCGTCGCAACTTCAAGATCGCTCCGGGCCTCGATGCGGGTGGCCAGACCGACCAACCGATGCTTGGCACTCCTTATGGTGCATACAGAACTCAGTTCCTTTCTCCTCTTGGCAGCCCATGTACAGCCCCACCATGGGGCCTGATAGCGGGCGTCGACCTGATGAGCGGCAAAACCATCTGGTCCAAGCCATTAGGCACCGGGCGCGACATAGGTCCGCTGAAGTTGGGTGTAAAGACAATGTTGCCTATCACAATAGGCACACCGACTGCCGGCGGCGCCGTGACCACTCGAGGAGGGCTTGTGTTCATTGGCGGGGCCGCTGAGCACACCTTCCGTGCATTGGATGCCGCGACCGGGCAGGAACTCTGGAATACCCGCCTCGCCACCAGCGCCAACGCCACGCCGATGACCTATCGCAGTCCGGCCAGCGGCAGGCAGTTCGTGGTGGTCGCCGAAGGCGGCAGGCCTGCTTACGGTACCCGACCGGGAACGAAGCTGGTCGCTTTTGCATTACCAGCAGTGCGGGAATGAGGAGTTCGTGCAAATCGGCAATGCAATGGCTGACCACCTTGTTTTCAACTGCTTACAGAATTCATTGGAGCCCTGCATGCCCATAATTGGCGCGAAAAAAACGCACAAACACAAACGCCACTCTTGAGTGGCGTTTGTGTGAATCCGGAGCGGGAAACGAAATTCGTATAAAGCCAATAGACAACAGGGTGCGGGGGATGCGTCGACGCTATCAAGTAACTGCACTTTGAGGAAGCCCGATCAAGGCACCGTCAACAGTGTCAGGAGCTTTAAAAAGAACACCACCGCCCAAGGATCGTGGTTTTAATTCAAATGGACACTCGCGGCAGTACTTGCCATCTTAACGGTTTCAGTCGGCTACCATCGGCCATACGGAGTTGGAAGTGAATGCCTAAACCTAAACTTGGGTTGGTGATTGCAAGCGAATGGAAGAACAGTCTTGATCGAAAGGATTTCGATAAGCGATCCACCAAGCCTGACCCGATCACCATTTTTGGTAATCCCACCCCCGCTACCGGGTTTCAGGCTGGCCTGGACGCAGAGCAGATGAAGCTCACCCGTCACCATGTCATACCGCACAGCTTACTCATTAATGCCTGGGAAATAGCTGTCGACTGTGACGATATGGAGCTTATAAAAGCCCTGACCGTCTGGGCCGGAAAGGATCCGGCACGCGATCTTCCCGCAACCTTTGCAAAAGGAAACCCCAGCCCACAGGCCGTACTGCGCAAAGTTGCGTGGAATCCTTTCAACATTGTGAGTGGGCCGCTGTCCGAACACCGGGTTGAAGACCCCGGCAATGAGTTTGACTCATTAGAGTTCCGAACCCTGGTACCTCACGGAGCAGCAGCCCCAACCACACCGGCAGAAAAACTCAAGCTGCAAACTGAAAACGTGGCCAGACAAGAGTTCAACCGGCATATTGGCGTTCTACGGCGTATCTATAACCTGCTGCAACGTTATATCAGCGATCAGGTAGCTGCCCAGGATGTCACCAGCCTCATCTCCCTGTTGAGATCCGATGTCCCGGAACGCTATCCAGCGCTTGGTCCCAAGTACCGCACCGGCGCCCTGCTCTCTCCTGACCTCTGGGGAGATTACTCGACCATACAAGCCACTGCTCCGGCGTCACAGTACGACTTTGCATCAAAGCGAGCAGTAGCTTTCAGCAAAGGGAAACCAAAGATAGTGCCCTGGAGTGCTGCAACATGGCTGCCGGAAGTCAACCTGGTGCTACCCAAGGCCGCAGCACTCGACATGACAGACAATACGGTCTGGACCGACGAAAAAACCGTACCCGGCCCCCCCTCCTCGTCAACACTCCCTCTGGGGGGGATGGACGAAGCAACTTTCCGTATAGCTGTCGTTCGAGCTATCCGCAAAGCTGGCAAGTTCGAGGCACAAGTAGCCTTGTCCGGACCATCTGGAACACTTTCAAATATGGCCCAATGGACAGCCTTCGAGGTGAAACAGTTGAATCGCGAAGGCTATAAAATCAAGATCAGCAGAACCATGCTCGATAGCCCCGCTCAAGAAGTACGGGTGTACAACATACCAAAGCCAGGGGCTGCTCCCGCCTGACGCTTTCACGGAACCAGAAAAACGCACAAACGGTAGCGTCCGACCAAATCATCAGGGCCCGAACGGTCGATCCCCGAGAATCGTCGCGCGGTGCATGATGCGCCTTTGCGGTCGGTAGTCGTCGCAGGCGTAGTGCTGCGTCAGGCGGTTGTCCCAGAAGGCCAGGTCGCCCTGGCGCCATTGCCAGCGAACGCTGAATTCCGGTTTGGCGATCTGCTTGAACAGCATCTTCAGCAGTGCATCACTTTCGTCGGGCTCCAGCTCGAGAATCCGGGTGGTGAAGGATTCGCTGACAAACAGCCCTTTGCGACCTGTTTCCGGGTGCACGCGCACTACGGGATGCGTCACAGGCGGATTGGCAGCCCGAGCGGCGTTCCATTTTTCCAATGCGTCGGGCGTATTGCCGAAGCGTTCCAGAGGAAACGAAAGGGTCAGGTCATGCACGGCGGTCAGGCCATCGAGCAAATGACGAATCCTGGCGGACAATCCCTCGTAAGCAGCCGAGCAACTGGCCCACAAGGTATCTCCACCGTGGGGAGGAACATGCCGTGCGCTGAGCAGCGAACCCATGGGTGGCGACTGGATGAAGGACACGTCTGAATGCCACAGAGCGTTGTCGCGCAGGTCGTTGAGGTCAGTATCCAGCAAGAGGATTTCCGGCTGGTCTTCGATCTTCGGATAGATGGGGTGTATATGCAGATCACCGAACAGAGCTGCTGCGTCCCGCTGCTGGCGTGGCGTCAGCAACTGATCACGCATGAACAGCACCTGATGCTCCATCAGCCCCTGGCGCAAAGTGGCGTAGCTTTCTGCACTCAGCGGGCGACTCAGGTCGACACCGCTCACGCGCGCGCCAAGAGCCTGGCCGATACGTTCAAATACGATGGTCATAGGTGTTTCTCTATATCACTGGGCCTGGCGTACGTACTCGGTGCTCACGTACTCCGAGTAGTCCGGCAACACGGCGGGAATGCGTTTCTGCTCCTTGAGGAATTCCGCGGTAGCGGCGATATCCTTGGCAGTGCCACCACCGAGCAGGTCGGCGCTGAGCTGTTGCTGGGCGTTCGGGTACACGGAACCGGCCAACAGTTCGGGAACGTCGGCAGCGTTGGCACCGACCAGCCTGGCGATCTTCCTGGCTTGTTCTGAGTCAGCGGTCCACTTGGCGGCATTGGCCTGATAGTCAGCGAAGGCGCTCAGGGTCACACCCGCGAACCTGGCCAGCACTTCAGGATGCTTTTCAGCGAAATCCTTGCGGGCGACCCAGACTTCAAAAGTCGGGGCGCCCCACTTGCCCACTTCAGCAGCGTCGGTCAGAACCTTGCCGTCACGCTTGATCTCACCCAGAGCCGGCGACCAGACAAAGGCACCGTCGATATCGCCACGCTTCCAGGCTGCATTGATTTCGGCGGGATTGAGATTGACGATCTTCACCTTGGTGGGATCGATCTTCCAGTGCTTCAGGGCACCGAGCAGACTGTAATGGGAGGTGGATACGAACGGCGTAGCAATGGTCTTGCCGATCAATTGCTCGGGTTTTTCGATGCCGCTGCTGTTGCGCACCACCAGCGCCTCGGCGGAGTTGATCTGCGCCGCCACCAGAAAGGTCACCAACGGCAGTTTGCGCGAGGCGGCCGCTGCCAGAGGGCTGGAACCCAGATTGCCGATCTGCACATCACCGGAGGCCAGTGCGGTCACCACTTCCGGACCTGCATTGAAACGACGCCAGTCGAGCTTCTGGCCAATGGCTTTTTCGTAGGCACCGTCGGCCTGGGCGACCTTGGACGGGTCCACACCGGTCTGGTAGCCAATTACGATATCGGCGCAATGCGCCTGGACGGCGGTTGCGGCAGCGACAGCTAGCAGCAGGGCTTTGATGGTGCGTTTCAGGGTCGATTCCTCGCAAATGGCACTGCTGCGGTTTATGCCAGGCGCCTGAGCGCTACCACAGCATTAGAGGAGAAAGAATTTATGGCTATAAAAAATATAAAACCAATAACATTTAACGCTTAGCTTAGAGCGGCCAGCAATAGCCTTGGGCCAGAGCTGCGGCGGTTGCTTGGGGGAGCATCGGAGGGAACGTGGCGGCCAGTGCCCTCGCAACATCACGCAGAGCAGGAGCTCTCGTAAGCTGATTTCAGGGGGCTTCTGTAAAATTTACGATTTCGATGGACAAAATTTCAGACTACTTTTTTGGCGTGACAAGCCTGTGAATCACGTTGCTTACCGCATTGGCTGCTCTCACCGTGCGCATCAGTTTTCCAGATACCGCAAAACACACCTCGTAATTTAACGCGGCGGTATCCTGGCACGTCCTTTGAGCTCGCCAAAGCCATTTTTTCTCTACGTTCTTCGCCTACCCAATGTTGATGAATAGCACTGATCCAATTGCCACCGACAAGAGCTGACTGTTGAGCTAAGCATTAGCTCCTTGTCCCTTTACAGACAGGAAATTTGGAGCACCCCCAGAACTGACGCCCTGCATACTTCCCCTTGCGTGCGGTACGACGCACCATGGAAGCGCCGCAGCTCGGACAAGCGTTCGTTGCAGATGAGCGCGTGGTAGTCGACACCGACGAACGTGGGGGTATCGGTGTTGGATTAGCTCTGCTGGGCTGTATCTGCGTTCTTTTGGGAATATCAATGGTGATTGCAGTTGGTACAGGCACGCTAACCCCCAACGCAGCACAATCGTATTGTGCGATAGCACGGTCTTGGAGTGCTTGCGTGAGCGCCTGATCTGGTGCGCTTTTGGCAGAAAGGCAGCGTGATATAGCGGCTTGCAAAGTACTATACCCGACTGAATTTTTCTTTGGAGCTCGATCTGTTTGGTTGCGAACGCTAGCTAAACAAACGCGTCACATGTACCTCACCTCAGTTCCTCACATCAACATCCCCCTCTAATTCGCCTCATCCGAAAGCCAAAAGCACTCGCTGGATTGTCGCGCTTGCGCATTTTCAGCTGGAGCTGCTTGACGCCCTCCGGGGGAACGACCAACAGTTGCTTCTCCATATCGAATTGATCAGGAGGGGCTGGCGCAGGCGCAGACTCATGAGTTTGCCGCCAACGCACCGAGCCGATAACCCTAGCCGCGCACTGTCTCGACAATGCTGCTCCCAATTTGCGACGCAGATGAAAGATATGGACGTTCAAGGCGTTGCTCTCGACCTAATCACCGAAGCCGTACGCGCTGTCTTTCAACTGTTCGATGGAGAGCACCCGCCCCGATTGTTGAGCAATGCCTGCTCACGGCGCGAAAGATCGATGGCCTCACCTTCCAGCCAGGTTTCTCGGGTGCAGGGATCGTAGGGACGGCCACATGCTCAATGAGATTGACCGCACGGCCTGCAACGCGGCGTAACAGCGTATGCAGGCGAGCATACAGCTCTCTCAGATCAAAGGGCTTGAGCAGGTAATCATCAGCGCCCGCTTGCAGCCCTTTGACGCGGTCATCCACATCATCGCGTGCGGTCAGAATCAATACCGGTATCGCCTGCCCCATAAGCCGCAAACGCCGCAACAAACTAATCCCGTCTTCATCAGGCAAGCCCAGATCAAGAATCATCACATCGAACTGCGCGACATCCAGCAGGGCATAAGCGGCGGATGCCGAAGCCACACGGTCGACGTTAAGACCCTGGGCGTTCAAGCCGGCGACGATGCCACTGGCGTAGCAAAATGCCTATGGTTCAACTGCCAGGCTTTTCATCCGTCTCTTGAGGTTTAGTATTTGGCTTGGAAGCACTTGTGGCGCCTGATTCTTTTCAGTCTTTTCCTGAGCCTTGGCCAGATTTTCACGCGCTTGCTGGCGCTCAAGGGCGGCAGGCTTGCAGCGTCAAGTAGCTGCACTTTGAGGGAGTTCGATTAAGGCATCGTTAACAAGGTCGGGGATTTTGAAAAAATCACACCTTCAAAGATCGTGGTTAACAGGATGACTCGATCGTGGCATAAAGACCCGCGCCCCGGAAGCGTATCACTGAAAAACGAGGAAATAACCGATCACATCCCTGAGGCAGTTACCAAAGAACAAAATCGAAGGTCGAAAAACTTGACGACTATCCGATCCCTCTTAAACTTACCCAATATTTCATTGACAATCTAAAATCAATTTTCATATCAGAGCATACTACGCTCGACGTCACACAGCATTCTTTTAGTTATTATCCTTTAGCTGCAGGAAATCTCACTAAAAACGCTGCAGGTCAATAGCCATGAAACGTATACTAGTGGTCTATTTTTCACAAACAGGACAATTGAAACGTGTAGCGGATTCATTTGTTCGCGCCCTGATTGAAGACAATCGCGTGCTCGTAGAGTTCGAGGAGCTTACCCCTCTCAGACCCTATCCATTCCCTTGGCCATTTGTCGAGTTCTTCGACCAGTTCCCAGAAGCAGTTCACTTATATCCATCGCGCATGCGCCCTTCCAAGATTGATATAAAAAAAAGGTATGACCTTGTTATTATTGCATACACCGTCTGGTTCTTGTCACCCAGCCCTCCCATTACAGCATTTTTAAAGTCTGCAAAAGGGAAAATCATTCTTCGTAACACAGCAGTTATAACAATTATCACATGCAGAAACATGTGGATACAAGCACAGGAACAAGTAAAAAACCTATTAATTCAAGCCAATGCCCGACTTCTGGACAATGTTGTGCTCACCGATAGGGGAAGCCCTCTAAAAACGCTTGTAACAACACCCCGCTGGATGTTCACTGGAAATCGTGAAGCCTTTTGGGGATTCTTTCCACGGGCAGGCTTGACGGACGAAGATATTCTATCCGCACAAAGATTTGGCAGGGCTCTTCTTTCTGAAATAGTAAACGGTCGCACGGAACAAAACTTTCCATTATTGAAAGGTCTGAAAGCCGTCAGCGTTGATCCACGACTCATCCATAGCGAAAAAATTGCTCGCCGTAGCTTTCTGCTCTGGGGGAAACTGTTTCTAACAATAGGCCCTCAAGGACATCCTCACAGAAAACTTGCTGCCTTCGTGTACGGAATTTTCATGATCTGTATGGTGGCCACCGTCATTCCAGTAATGATGGGATTGAGGACATTTATAAAACCAATGCGCGGGCACGTACTTGAAAAGCAATGTCGTTATTTTGAGGAGCCTTCTGGGTCCAGCGACTTTCGCATGAGGGAACAATCATGACCCCATCAGTTTATATCAACCGGGTTGCTACTTTTTTGCCTGGTGCCCCTGTCTCGAACGATGAAATGGAAAATATTCTTGGTACTGTAGCAGGAAAAAAATCACGCGTACGGCAAAAAATCCTGAGCAGTAACGGAATCCTAAACCGTCATTACGCCATTGACCGGGCAACTCATCGACCTACCCATAACAACGCACAACTCACTGCCGAGGCAGTTCGCAATCTCTGGATTGAAAACCCTGTGCTGCCTCCCTTGGAATTACTCTGTTGTGGCACCAGCAGTCCAGACCAGATTTTCCCCAGTCACGCCTCGATGGTCCATGGAGAGCTTGCTTGCCCGCCCTGCGAGCTGGCGTCATTCAGCGGAGTCTGTCTGTCTGGACTGTCTCCTATCAAATATGGATACGTGTCGATTCTTGCAGGCTTGAGGCATCAGGCTATTGCAACTGGCTCCGAGCTAGCCTCCACATTCATGCAGGGAAAACATTTCACGGAAGAATCCGAATCAGCCATTCACGAATTTGAATCACAGCCTGAAATCGCTTTTGAAAAAGACTTTCTCCGCTGGATGCTATCGGATGGGGCAGGTGCGATGCTCTTGAGCGATAAGCCAAATCCAAGCGCTATTTCTCTGAAGATCGACTGGATCGAGATACTTTCCTATGCCAACTTGCTGCCGGCCTGCATGTACGCTGGCGCGATAAAAAACACAAAGGGAACACTCACCGGATGGCGAGAATTCAATTCATACAAAGAACTTGGGGAACACTCCGTATTCGCAATAAAGCAGGACGTCAAACTTCTCAATGAGCATGTTGTGAATATCACTGTTACCAAGGGACTTAAGGATATTCTTGAAAAAAGAGAGCTGAAACCGAAGGCAGTCGACTGGTTTCTACCCCACTACTCATCCAACTTTTTTCGCCAACGGATATACGACGCCTTGCAATCCATAGACTTTGAAATACCCAATGAACGCTGGTATACAAATCTGGAGCGTGTCGGAAATATAGGAGCCGCAGCCATTTACTTCATGCTTGCAGACCTTATTAGCAGCGAAAAGCTGAATCATGGCGACGGTATTTTGTGTTTCGTACCTGAAAGCGGAAGGTTTTCAACGGGGTTTATGAAAATGACAGCCATTTATCAATAACTGGCGTACACAACCTCTTTTTATCAGAGCTTTTACATGAACAAGCATTCACAAAAAAGCGCACTGCCAACACCTGAGCAGCCATCACCCGAAACACAACTATTGAGCTTGATCACCGGAGCCTGGGTTTCTCACGCCGTATATGCCACGACCCGATCAGGATTAATCGACAAAATACAAAGTGGCATTCACCGCACAGAAAACCTGGCATGTGGGGTAGGTGTCAAAGAAAAGCAATTACGTCGCTTACTGGATACAATCGAGGCTATTGGACTTATCAGCGGATGCGCCGAAAATCATATTGAACTGACGGAAATGGGTAGCCTGCTCAGTGCCAGCAGCAACTCGCTTCGTCCGTTTGCGCTGTTCTGCGCTCAGGACTGGCACACAAAAACATGGGAGCATTTACTCGAAAGGCTAAGTATGGACAAACCAGCCTTCGACCACATCATGGGAATGCCGCTATTTGAATATTTGCAGGGTACAC
Source organism: Pseudomonas sp. FG43 (assembly GCF_057809175.1). NCBI lineage: Bacteria > Pseudomonadati > Pseudomonadota > Gammaproteobacteria > Pseudomonadales > Pseudomonadaceae > Pseudomonas > Pseudomonas sp. FG43. The sequence continues at coordinate 746 of NZ_JBMDJL010000031.1, read as the reverse complement.
CTGATGACAGGGCATTGTTTGACAGTGCAATGGACAGCCTATCTTTACTCTGGGGGCCGAAGATAGTTGAACACATGAAGCTTTCAGACGCGAGATCAGTCATCGATATCGGCGGCGGAAGAGGCATATTTCTTGCGGAGATTCTATCGCAACACCCTCACCTGAAAGGCTGCCTGCTCGACCTGCCCGAAGCTCTCAAACAGGCTCGATACACTCCGTATCTGCAAGACTTCATCTTTCAGGATCGCTGCAAACTAGTTGAAGGCTCATTTTTCGCCAGACTATCTACTCATGCAGATACGCATGTGATGAAGTTCATCATGCATGATTGGGGGGATCAAGATGCTCTGACGATCCTTGAAAATAGTCGACAGGCGTTACCGCAGGATGGGCAGCTTTTTATCGTAGAGCAAATCATTGATCCGGCTAAAAAATCACCATTTACTCAACTCTGTGATATTGAAATGCTGCTCTTTGGCAACGGAAAAGAACGTACCACAGAGGAGTTCAATCAACTGCTTGAGCGCGCTGGCTTCACGATTGAAGATATCAGTGAAACTACTACACCCTTTTCGATCATTCAGGCAAAACCATCCAGAACATCTCAGACGGAAAAGCAATAGAAAAATTAAAGTGAGTAACTTTGGTCAAACATGTCTAGTCCTGAAATAGGTTTACACCTATCCGATACGTTATGTCTGCAACCCAGACCTGTTCGGGTCCACTGACCACTACTTGGTCCGGGC
>NZ_JBMDJL010000030.1:0-52703 GCF_057809175.1 Pseudomonas sp. FG43 | reverse complement strand
CTGTGACCGCTCGGTTCGTAGCCGAGTACTCTATCCAGCTGAGCTACGAGTGCATTGGTATTTTTAGACCAGATCACCTCTGGTTGAAGCCAGTTATCTGGAAGTCTGTATTTAACTACATCAGACCAGTTAACCTTAAATGGTGCACTCGACAGGATTCGAACCTGTGACCGCTCGGTTCGTAGCCGAGTACTCTATCCAGCTGAGCTACGAGTGCATGTGTTGGTGCCGCGCATTATAGGTCGTTAAATCATTTTGTAAAGCACTTTTTCTAGTAATTTCAACAACTTACAGAAGAAGCCAGATTCAACGCACTACAGAAATAATGGCGGAGAACGGGGGATTCGAACCCCCGACACCCTTGTGAGGTGTACTCCCTTAGCAGGGGAGCGCCTTCGGCCACTCGGCCAGCTCTCCGCAACACGGGGCGTATAATAACCACCCTTTTCCCCGTTTGCAAACCAAAAATTCAATAAAAATTAATGGCTTGGTTCTTCGTCCTTCTCTTTCTTGATGCGCAGGTAAATTTCTTCACGATGCACAGCGACTTCCTTGGGCGCATTGACACCAATACGCACTTGATTACCCTTGACGCCGAGCACAGTCACTGTGATTTCACCATCACCAATGATCAGGCTTTCTGCGCACCGACGAGTCAAAATCAGCATACCTTTCTCCTTATGCATTTCAGGAACAACAGTCTGCAAAACCAGTAGGCACAAGCCTGCGACGAAAAAGCCACGAGCCAAGCCTGAGTATTGACTAACGCGAAGAAAAGAACAGTCTTTGCGTGCAGCACAGGAAAACGAAAGGCGCGGTCAAGCCGCGCCCGTCAATGGCAGATCACTCACCCTGCCGAGGAGCATCCAGCTCAAAGGCTGTGTGCAATGCGCGCACGGCCAGCTCCAGATACTTCTCTTCGATCACCACCGAGACCTTGATTTCCGAAGTGGAGATCATCTGGATGTTGATACCTTCCTTTGCCAGAGCCTCGAACATGCGGCTGGCAACACCTGCGTGGGAACGCATGCCGACGCCGACGATGGAAACCTTGGCAATCTTGGTATCACCGGAAACCTCACGAGCACCGATTTCGCGGGCGGTGGTTTCCAGGACCTGCAACGCCGACTGATAGTCGTTGCGATGGATCGTGAAGGTGAAATCGGTGGTGTTATCGTGCGCGACATTCTGCACGATCATGTCGACTTCGATGTTCGCAGCACTGATCGGGCCGAGAATCTTGAAGGCAACACCCGGCGTGTCTGGCACACCACGGATAGTCAGCTTGGCTTCATCGCGGTTGAAAGCGATGCCGGAAATGATCGGCTGTTCCATGGATTCCTCTTCATCAATGGTAATGAGGGTGCCCGGCCCCTCCTTGAAGCTGTGCAGAACGCGCAGCGGGACGTTGTATTTGCCTGCGAACTCTACCGCACGGATCTGCAGCACCTTGGAACCGAGGCTGGCCATTTCCAGCATCTCTTCGAAGGTGATCTTGTCCAGACGCTGAGCTTGCGAAACGACACGCGGATCGGTGGTATACACGCCATCCACGTCGGTGTAGATCTGGCACTCGTCGGCCTTCAAGGCAGCAGCCAGCGCCACGCCAGTGGTGTCGGAACCGCCACGACCGAGCGTGGTGATGTTGCCGTTCTCGTCGACACCCTGGAAACCGGCGACAACCACGACACGACCTGCCTTGAGGTCGGAGCGGATCTTCTGATCGTCGATCTGAAGGATACGCGCCTTGTTGTGGGCGCTGTCGGTCAGGATACGCACCTGATTACCGGTGTAGGACACCGCAGGCACGCCGCGCTTCATCAGCGCCATCGCCAGCAAGGCAATGGTGACCTGCTCGCCGGTGGACACGATCACATCCAGTTCACGAGGAACCGGCTGATCGCTGATCTGTTTGGCCAGTTCGATCAGGCGATTGGTTTCACCGCTCATGGCCGACAATACGACCACCAGATCATCGCCCGCTTCACGGAACTTCTTAACCTTGTCGGCTACCTGCTCGATGCGCTCTACAGAGCCAACAGAGGTGCCTCCAAATTTTTGTACGATCAAAGCCATCTCAAAGCCGCCTCAGAACCCGTTAAGGGCACCCATTAATTCTCAAATCCAAGTGCCGGGCCTGTCATGCACTGACAGGCCTGGAGGTTCGACTCAGATACCCTGCTCTACAAAAGGAACGGTCAGAGCCAGCGCTGCATCCAGAGCACCGGCATCGACACCACCACCTTGAGCCATGTCAGGACGCCCGCCACCTTTACCACCGACGGCAGCGGCCGCTTGTTTCATCAAATCACCGGCTTTGAGTTGGCCAGTCAGGTCCTTGGTCACGCCTGCAACCAAGACAACCTTGTCCTCATGAACACTGCCGAGCAGGATCACTGCGCGGCCGAGCTTGTTCTTCAACTGGTCGACCAGCGCCAACAGCGCCTTGCCATCCTGACCATCCAGGCGGGTAGCCAGAACCTTGACCCCTTTGACGTCCAGGGCAGCGGCAGACAGATCATCGCCCGCCGCGCTGGCAGCCTTGGCCTGCAACTGCTCCAGTTGTTTTTCCAGCTGACGGTTGCGCTCAAGCACAGCCGACAACTTGTCCAGCAGGTTGTCGCGATTCCCCTTGACCAGGGTCGCGGCTTCCTTGAGTTGATCTTCAGCCGAGTTCAGCCAGGCCAGTGCGGCTGCACCGGTCACAGCTTCGATACGGCGCACGCCTGCGGCCACGCCACCTTCGCTGACAATCTTGAACAGTGCGATATCACCGGTACGGTTGGCGTGAATACCGCCACACAGCTCAACGGAGAATTCACCGCCCATGCTCAGTACGCGCACGCTGTCGCCGTACTTCTCGCCGAACAGCGCCATGGCGCCCTTCTTCTTGGCGGTTTCGATATCGGTTTCTTCAGTGACGACCGGAGTGTTCTTGCGAACCTCAGCGTTGACGATATCTTCCAGAGCCCGCAGTTGCTCGGGCTTGATGGCCTCGAAATGGCTGAAGTCGAAGCGCAGACGCTGACTGTCGACCAGCGAGCCTTTCTGCTGGACATGCTCACCCAGCACCTGACGCAATGCAGCGTGCAGCAAGTGAGTGGCAGAGTGGTTCAGCGAAGTCGCAAGACGAACCTCGGCAGCAACCTGGGCTTCAAGCTGCACACCGACTTTCAGGCTGCCAGCGACAACAACGCCGTGGTGCAGGAATGCGCCGCCGGTCTTGGTGGTATCGCGAACATCGAAACGTACGGCACCCGCCTGCAAGTAACCGCTGTCACCGATCTGACCACCCGATTCGGCATAGAACGGCGTGGTGTCGAGAATCACGACGCCCTCTTCGCCTTCGCTCAACTGCTCGACCGACTGACCGTCCTTATAAAGAGCAACGATCTGTGCTGCACCGCTGGTGGCGGTATAGCCGGTGAACTGGGTCGCGACATCAACCTTGACCAGGCTGTTGTAGTCCATGCCGAACGAACTGGCCGAACGGGCACGCTCACGCTGGGCTTCCATCTCGCGCTCGAAACCCGCCTCGTCGAGGGTCAGGTTACGTTCGCGGGCGATATCGCCCGTCAGGTCCATCGGGAAACCGTAGGTGTCGTAAAGCTTGAACACGATTTCGCCAGGCACAACAGTGCCCTTGAGCTCGGCCAGATCCTGTTCAAGGATTTTCAGGCCCTGCTCCAGAGTCTTGGCAAACTGTTCTTCTTCAGCCTTGAGCACACGCTCGATATGCGCCTGCTGCTGAGTCAGCTCAGGGAATGCAGTGCCCATCTCGGCAACCAGAGCGGCCACGATCTGATGGAAGAAGCTGCCCTTGGCACCCAGCTTGTTGCCATGGCGGCAGGCCCGACGAATGATGCGGCGCAATACATAGCCACGACCTTCGTTGGACGGCAGAACACCATCGGCAATCAGGAAACCGCAGGAGCGAATGTGATCCGCTACGACCTTGAGCGATGCCTGATTGTCGTTGCTGCAACCGATGGCCTTGGCCGAAGCGGCCAGCAGGCTCTGGAACAGGTCGATTTCATAGTTGGAATGCACGTGCTGCAGGACTGCGCTGACACGCTCAAGCCCCATACCGGTATCCACCGACGGTGCTGGCAACGGGTGCAGTACGCCATCGGCAGTACGGTTGAACTGCATGAAAACGTTGTTCCAGATTTCGATGTAACGGTCGCCGTCTTCTTCCGGCGAGCCTGGCGGGCCACCCCAGATTTCAGGGCCGTGATCGAAGAAAATCTCGGAGCAAGGGCCGCACGGGCCGGTATCGCCCATGGTCCAGAAGTTGTCGGACGCATAAGGCGCGCCTTTGTTGTCGCCGATACGGACCATGCGCTCGGCCGGAATGCCGATGTCCTTGGTCCAGATATCGTAGGCTTCGTCATCGGTGGCGTAGACCGTTACCCAGAGTTTTTCCTTGGGCAGGTTCAGCCACTTTTCAGAAGTGAGGAAGGTCCAGGCGTAAGTGATCGCATCGCGCTTGAAATAGTCACCGAAGCTGAAGTTGCCCAGCATCTCGAAGAAAGTATGGTGACGAGCGGTGTAGCCGACGTTTTCCAGATCGTTGTGCTTGCCACCGGCACGCACGCATTTCTGGCTGGTGACAGCGCGGGTATAGGCACGCTTTTCCTGGCCCAGGAAGCAATCCTTGAACTGGTTCATACCTGCGTTGGTGAACAGCAGGGTTGGGTCATTGCCCGGAATCAAGGAGCTGGAGGCGACACGTGTGTGGCCTTGCTCTTCGAAGAAGCCAAGGAAGGCTTCACGGATTTCTGCGCTTTTCATAGGTTCTTCCACGGAGACTGCGGCCAGAAGCAGTGCATGACGCCAAAATGACGTAGCAACGGCAAAGGGCCGCATTATATAGGCGTTGCGTCCTCGGTACAGCGTGTTTGTACGATAGAAACCAGTAACTGGACTATCGGCATCTTATATGCGTGAAAACTCGGCGAATACTGCAATGACCCGTTCAAGCTGAGCACGGGATACATCAAGGTGAGTAACCATGCGCAGGCGTGGCGCAGCGCTGAGCTTGATGTCGCGCTCGGCACAGAATGCCTTGAGCGAATGAGCACGCTCACCCATCTGCACATACACCATGTTGGTCTGCACAGGCTCGACCTCATACCCCAGCTCGCTCAAGCCCGCGGCCAGAAATGCCGCATTGGCATGGTCCTCGGCCAGGCGTTCGACCTGATGATCAAGCGCATACAAACCGGCAGCCGCCAGAATCCCGGCCTGACGCATGCCGCCACCGACCATCTTGCGCAGGCGACGAGCCTTGGCGATCAGTTCCGGTGAGCCGCACAGCACAGACCCCACTGGTGCGCCAAGCCCCTTGGACAGACACACCGACACCGAATCGAAGTAGCCAGCAATTTCACGGGCATCGACGCCAAGCCTGACCGCTGCGTTATATAAACGCGCACCGTCCAGATGCAGGGCCAGACCGTGCTCTTCGGTGAACTTGCGGGCCGCTGCCAGATAGCTCAATGGCAACACCTTGCCCTGCATGGTGTTTTCCAGAGCCAGCAGACGTGTGCGGGCAAAATGAAAATCATCGGGCTTGATGCTTGCCAGCACCTGATTCAGGTCCAGCGAACCATCGGCCTGGACTTCCAGCGGCTGAGGCTGGATCGAACCCAATACCGCCGCTCCGCCACCTTCATATTTATAGGTGTGAGCCTGCTGGCCGACGATGTATTCATCACCACGCTCACAATGCGCCATCAAGGCCAACAGGTTGCTCATCGTACCCGTGGGCACAAACAGAGCCTCAGCAAAACCCAGGCGCTTCGCCAGTGTGGCTTCAAGAAGATTGACTGTGGGGTCCTCACCGTAGACGTCATCCCCGACGGGGGCATGCGCCATAGCGTCAAGCATGCCAGCGGTTGGCTGGGTCACAGTGTCACTACGCAGATCGATAACAGTCACGAAAACGCTCCCTGAAAACTCGAAGGCCGATAATGCAGGCAACCTCAAGGTTGCAACAAGGCATTACTGAGGTTTGACATGATAATCAAGGTCCCAGGCCGACGGCACTCCAATCCTCTTATAAGCAAAAGGTAGGGACACCGTACGAAAGTGTCCATGCATGATGGAAAAAACTGTGATAAAAATCCCGCCCCGACAACAGACAATGTCGGTAACGTTCTCAGGGCGGGGTGTAATTCCCCACCGGCGGTAATGGCGCGCAATGCGTCTAGCCCGCGAGCGCTTGGCGGGATTCAGGCTTGAACTGAAGCTCTTCAAGGTCAGCAGACCCGGTGTGATTCCGGGGCCGACGGTCATAGTCCGGATGAAGAGAGAACGGGATAGCGTCCACAGGACCGTCTGCAAAACCTCTGCATGAACTACAAGGTTCATGAGGTTTTCTTACGTAACCTGCATCCCTTTCGATCCAATGCCCTGTTTTTTTCATAAACAGGAGTCAGAACACGTGCAACCTACTGCAATCGACAGCAAAAGCAAAAACCACTCGAACGAGCGCATTGCCTTTATCCAGGCCTGCTGGCACAAGGATATTGTCGACCAGAGCCGCAAAGGCTTCGTCGCTGAAATGGCCAACCATGGCTACACCGAGAGTGATATCGATTTCTTTGAAGTCGGCGGCGCCTTTGAAATTCCCCTGCATGCAAAACTGCTGGCCAACACTGGCCGCTATGCAGGCATCATCGCTGCCGGTCTGGTGGTGGATGGCGGTATCTATCGTCACGAGTTCGTGGCGCAATCAGTGGTCAGCGCACTGATGCAGGTTCAACTGGAAACCGAAGTGCCGGTTTTCTCGGTGGTCCTGACCCCTCACCATTTCCATGCAGGCGAAGAGCATCACAAGTTCTTCTTCGAGCATTTCGTACACAAGGGTGAGGAAGCGGCCAAGACCTGTGCCGATACCCTGAACAAGGTTCGCGCACTGCGCCGTCTTGAGCCGCTGCAGAAAGCCGCCAGCTGATTTTCGCGAATAAATTCGCTCCTACACCGGTCCAGTAGGAGCGAATTCATTCGCGAAGAAGCCGATAAAGTTACACCGCCGGGACGATCAGAATCCCGGCGCGCAAACCATTCCCGACTTTCGGATTGGGGAAGATGATCCGCGCCCCTTCCTCCTCCACCACCCAGCGCGAGCCACCCGCGTCTTCGGCAAGCACATAGCCTTTTTCCAGCGGCGCAAAATTTTGCACGTCGTCAGGCAGGTTGAGGGTGAATGCATCGCTGCGCTTGATGATCTCCCGCGCCACGCTGAATAGCTGCAAGCCCTCCAGGTCATCGCTCGACTCAGGTTCGACACCTTCGATCATCTGCTCCAGAACCTTGCGCAGAGGCGTGAGGTTAACCTGCTGGTTATGACCAAATGGCCGGGCCTTGCCCAGTTCCAGCGTGAAAGACTCGGCTCCGAGCTGATCGTAGGTATAGGCACTGAATACGATGGAAGGCTTGTTCTGCAGCAGTACCGCGCTCATGCCGGCAGTGCGCAGGCGCGCCAGTTCACGGCGGGAATGCTGGCGTCCTTCTTTCCAGGGATACAGGGCAAACTGCTCGATCTTCGAGCCGCGAATGGCCGTGTGCAGGTCGTAATGCAAGCGATAGCGGTCCGGCACACTGAAAAAGCTGGCCGCCAGACGCTCCAGCTCACAGGCACGCATGGCCTCTGAACCGCCACTTTGCTCATGACGCCCATTGAACAGCCGGTTGACGTCCTGCTCGACATAACGAGCGCCACGTCGCATGGCCTCGGGGTTGCCGAACAGGAACAGAATGCGGGCACGCGGCTTGAGGTCGCCGCGTGCAATGCTGCGGATCAATTCGTCCAGCAGCTCGATGGGCGCTGTTTCGTTGCCATGGATACCGGCGGAAAACAGCAAGTCAGTGCCGTTGTCCAGGTCCTGAGGCGCACGCACTTCCAGCGCACCTTCGCCCAGCCAGCGCATACGCACGCCGCCGACGGTCAGTTGAGTCTTTTCCGTGGGCTCGCGCCCGGCCAGAGTCAGTTCAAGCAGTTTACCGAGGGCGAGCATAGGCAGGCTCCTGATCAGTGATTGCAGTCCGGGCCGTGTACGTGACCGTCTTCTTCAGCGTCACTCGGATCAGCCGGCTCCATTTCCAGTTGCAGGCTGACCAGGTTGGTGGCCAGAGGGCGCAGCAGGAGGTTGGCGTATTCGGCATCGCCTTCTTCAACGTCGACACCAATCAGCAACTGGCCACGGCCGTCTTGCTGAATCCACAGCTCTTTACCCTGCCAGAGGACGGCTACGCGGGTGCAGGAAGTTTCCAGCTGGGTGCCATCGGTGTCTTCAAGGATCAGTTGCAGGGCGTCGCTCATGTTCGGGATTCTCTATAGAGATGGAAATCACGCGCAGGGCATCAGTGCCTGCGCGTCAGAACTTTCAAACCAGTTGAAAGGGGTAAACGCTGCCCAGTTTAAGGATTTGCGTGAGCTCATCCAATGCTGTGCGGCATTCAGTCAACAATTGTGGATCAGCCAGATCGCTTTCGCTCATGCGATCACGGTAGTGCTTATCGACCCATCGGGTCAGGGTTTCGTATAACGGCACGGTCATGATGACGCCAGGGTTGACCGCCGCCAGCTCGGTTTCGTTAAGGGCCACACGCAAGCGCAGACACGCCGGACCACCACCGTTCTGCATGCTTTGCTTGAGGTCGAAGACCTTCACTTCCCGGATCGGGCCGCCATCGGCAAGCAGTCGCTGCAAGTAATTCCAGACGCGCAGATTGGCCTGGCACTCCTGAGGCACGATCAACAGCATCGAACCATCGGCGCGGGACAAGAGCTGGCTGTTGAACAGGTAGGAACGCACGGCGTCCTCGACCGACACTTCGTCTCGCGGCACGCAGATCGCCTGAAACAGGCCACCGGTACGGCTGAGCTTGTCGTGCAGTTCGTTCAGCATCGATTCGGTATTGAGAAACGCATCCTCGTGATGGAACAGCACTTCGCCATTGCCCACCGCGATGACGTCGTTATGAAACACGCCCTGATCGATCACGGCCGGGTTCTGCTGACCGTAGACCACGCCGCTATCACTCAGGCCGTGCAGCCGGGCCACAGCCCTGGACGCTTCAAGGGTCTGCCTGGCCGGGTATTTCTGCGGCGCAGGGTAGCGCGTGTCAAAAGCACTGCGCCCGAACACGAAAAACTCCACCCCCGCCTGGCCATAATCCCGGCAGAAGCGCGTATGGTTAGCCGCACCTTCATCGCCAAACTGTGCAACTGCTGGCAGCGCAGCATGATGGGCAAAATGGTGCTCGTTGGCGAACATCGCGCTCAGCACACGGCTGGTGGTCGGATGCTCGATGCTGCGGTGATATTTGCAGTTCAGGTTGGCGGCCGTGAAATGCACGCGGCCATCGGCGGTGTCGGCACTCGGGCTGACAGTCGCGGCATTGGCGACCCACATGCTCGATGCCGAACAACTGGCGACCAGCAGCGGCATATCATCCTTTGCAGCCTGCTCGATCACCTGAGCATCGCTGCCACTGAAACCCAGTTGACGCAGGCCCGCCACATCAGGACGCTCCTGGGGTGCAAGTACACCCTGGGTAAATCCCATGTCCATCAGCGCCTTCATTTTCGCCAGCCCCTGCAATGCCGCTTCGCGAGGGTTGGAGCACTGCTGGCTATTGCGCTGAGAAGCCACATTACCGTAGGACAGACCGCCGTAGTTGTGAGTAGGCCCAACCAGACCGTCAAAATTGACTTCACAGGATTTCATCGGCAAGGCTCCGTAGATCTGTTTTTATAGGTGCATCTTTGTGCAGTGCTGCTATCAATCAAGCTTGACGCCCGGTGTCAGCGCTGCGGGCAAGGTCAACGCCCCAGCCTCCAGCGACGCTACCGGATAAGCGCAATAATCCGCGGCGTAATAGGCGCTGGCCCGATGATTGCCCGAAGCCCCGACACCACCGAAAGGCGCACTGCTCGCCGCCCCGGTCAGTTGCTTGTTCCAGTTGACGATACCGGCGCGGCTTTGCAGCCAGAACTGCTTGTAACGCGCTTCGGAGTCCGACAGCAGGCCTGCGGCCAGACCATATTGCGTGTCGTTGGCTTCAGCGATGGCGGCATCGAAATCGGCGTAGCGAATCACCTGCAACAACGGGCCGAACAGTTCCTCGTCAGGACGCTCGCTGACAGCGCTCACATCGAGAATACCCGGCGTGAGCAAGGCGGCCTGATCCTGCGGCCGGGTCATTTCCAGCAACGCAACTGCGCCTTTGGCCAGCAGATCCGCCTGAGCGGCAAGCAATGCAGAAGCCGCTTCCAGAGAAATCACCGACCCCATGAACGGCGCAGGCTGCCGGTCGAACGCTCCGACTTCAAGGGTTGCAGTCACTGCCACCAGCCGAGCCAGGAATGCATCGCCCCAGGCACCTTGCGGCACCAGCAAGCGACGGGCGCAGGTACAGCGCTGGCCCGCAGAAATGAAGGCCGATTGAATCACGGTGTACACCGCGGCATCGACATCCTGAACCTGATCGACCACCAGCGGGTTATTGCCACCCATCTCCAGTGCCAGAATCTTGTCCGGACGCCCGGCGAATTGCTGATGCAAGGCATTGCCGGTACGGCTGGAGCCGGTAAAGAACAGGCCGTCGATCCCCGGATTGGCCGCCAGAGCAATACCCGTCTCGCGCCCGCCTTGCAGGAGATTCAATACACCAGCGGGCAAGCCGGCTTCGATCCAGCACTTGACCGTCAACTCGGCAACCTTTGGCGTCAGCTCACTGGGTTTGAACAGCACCGTGTTGCCCGCCAGCAGTGCAGGCACGATATGCCCATTGGGTAAATGGCCGGGGAAATTGTAAGGGCCAAAGACCGCCACCACGCCATGAGGCTTGTGGCGCAACACCGCTGTGGCATCGCCCAGCGGACCACTCTTTTCGCCGGTTCGCTCACGGTAGCTCTGCACCGAGATGGCAATCTTGTTGACCATGCTGGTCACTTCGGTAGCCGACTCCCAGAGCGGCTTGCCGGTTTCCTCACCAATGCAATGCGAAAGTTCGTCCGCATGATTCTTGAGGCTGGCAGCAAACGCTTCCAGCACCGAAATACGATCTTCCAGCGAGCGCGAAGCCCAGCTCGCAAAAGCCTGACGCGCCGCCTGCACGGCCGTCTCGACCTGAGCGGCACTTGCACTCTGACCGGACCACAGCACTTGCTGGGACACCGGGTTCAACGAATCGAATGCTTCGCCCTGTCCGGCCTGCCAGGCACCTGCGATATACAGCGTGCTCATCAAACGCCCTCCCGCACCGCAGACAAAGGCACCGCACGCACATTGTCGCCCGGGCTCATGCGCAGACGCCGGGCCGTCAGCGGGTCGACCACCAGCGCACCGGCCGCCATGCGAGCCTGCCCGATGGTAATCCGGCCCTCTTCGCGCTTGCGGTTATAGATCAGGAATTTCGGCGCATCATCACCGGGCGTACCGATGGCCAGCACCAGTGTCTGGCTGTCACGCACGGCACGGATCCTGGTGGTTTCACACTCGATGGCAGGGCCTGCATCGAAAATGTCGACATAACCCTGATAGTTGAACCCCTCGCTCTTGAGCATCGTCAGAGCGGGTTCGGTGTCAGCATGAACACGGCCAATGACACTGCGCGCATCTTGCGAAAGAAAACAGGTGTACAGCGGAAACTTGGGCATCAATTCGGCGATGAAAGCCTTGTTGCCAACACCGGTCAGGTAATCGGCCTGGCTGAACTCCATCTTGAAGAAGTGTCGCCCCAGACTTTCCCAGAACGGGGAACGCCCGTTCTCATCGGACATGCCGCGCATCTCGGCGATGATCTTGTTGCCGAACAGTTTCGGGAACTCGGCAATGAACAGCATGCGCGCCTTGGACAGCAGGCGGCCATTGAGACCGGTGCGCGAATCGCTGTGCAGGAACAGCGAGCACAGTTCGGAGTTGCCGGTCAGGTCGTTGGCCAGGAACAGGGTCGGAATCTCACGATAGATATTGAGTTCCTGAGAGGCACTGACTGTCAGCCCGACGCGGTAGTTGTACCAGGGCTCGCGCAATCCCACGGCGCCGGCAATGGCAGAAATCCCGATCACACGCCCGTCATCGTCTTCGAGCACGAACAGGTAATCGGCATCGGCACGCTCGGCTTCGCCACGAAAGGACTTCTCTGCCCAACCCACCCGATGCGCCAGGCGCTGCTCATTGGCAGGCAATGTCGTCAGGCCTGCGCCAGTGCTGCGCGCCAACTCGATCAGTGCGGGCAGGTCACTGCTGCGTACGGGGCGAACGATCATGTTATCTCCTCGACCGGGCTCTCATGGAGCCCGGAAAACTGGCTAATCTGCTGGATCGAAATCAGACTGCGACAAGGCGCACACTGGCACCTTCGCCGACACCCAGAGCCTCGGCGGCCTTCAGGCTCAACACCACCGGGCGACCGGGTGCCCAGTCCAGCTCCAGCAAGGTTGCGCGGTAATCCTGCAACAGCCCATTGGTCACCAGATACAGGCGCCCGCCTTTTCCGGCATCGTCCGTTGCGCCGGTGTCGATCTTGACCGGCACCAGACGGCTCTGGGCAATCGAACGAATACCCGATACCCGAGCGTGCAAGGTCGGGCCACCGTCGAAAATATCGATGTAATGATCTGTCTCGAAGCCTTCGCGCATCAGGATGTCGAAGGTGATCTGGGCACGAGGATGTACTTGCCCCATGGCCTCCTGAGCGGCGTCGGTCAGGAGCGGAACATAGATCGGATAATGCGGCATCAGTTCGGCCAGGAAGGTCCGGCTTTTCAGGCCACACAAGCGTTCGGCCTCGGCGTAGTTCAGGTCGAAGAAGTTGCGGCCGATGGCATCCCAGAACGGTGAGTCGCCGTTCTCGTCGCTGTAGCCCACGATCTCGGTCACCACCGAATCGGCGAAACGCTCGGGGTGGCTGGCGACAAACAGCAAGCGGCCGCGGGAATTGAGCTCCGACCAGGCCGTGCCCACCAGTTCGGGGATCACATAGAAGCTGGTCAGCAGGCTGTTGCCGGTCAGGTCATGGCACTGGGACAGGACGTGGATCTTGTTATGGATCTTCAGCTCGCGGGAGGCATGCACGAATGTCTCGTTACGAAAGCTGTAGAACGGCTCGGAGTAACCCGCGGAAGCGACGATGCCGGAACAACCCACCAGACGACCGTTCTCGCTGTCTTCAAGCACAAAGAAGTAGGTTTCTTCGCCATTGAAACTGACTTCAGCCGCGAACGATGCTTCCGAAGCGCTGATCTTGTCGCCCAGGCGACCAGCATCGTCAGGCAGGGACGTCACACCAATCGGACTGTCGGCGGCGAGGCGCTGGACTTCTGCCAGGTCAGCCATTTGCGCGGGGCGCATCACCAGCATGGTGCCACTCCTTACCAGATCACAGGCCGGAAACACCGGCACTAAAAAGAGCACCGAGCAGCCTGAAAGCCGCCCGGCACAGGAAAAATGTCCGGCGCCCGCCACAAGGCGAACACCGGAAGGTCAAGCGATGAATCAGGCTGTCAGTTTGGCGATGGCGCGCTCGAAGCGGTTCAGGCCTTCTTCGATGTCGGCATCTTCGATCACCAGACTTGGCGCGAAGCGAACCACGTCCGGGCCGGCTTGCAGGATCATCAGGTTCTCGGTTTCTGCCGCGTTGAAGATGTCCTTGGCCTTGCCTTTCCAGGCATCGGACAGCACGCAACCGATCAGCAGGCCAAGGCCGCGCACTTCAGTGAACACGCCGTATTGCTGGCCGATCGCTTCCAGACGGGTCTTGAACTTCTGATGCTTGCTTTCTACGCCCTTCAATACCTCAGGGGTATTGACGACATCGATCACCGCCTCGCCTACCGCACAAGCCAGCGGGTTGCCGCCGTAGGTCGTGCCGTGTACGCCAACGGCAAAGTGCTTGGCCAGTTTCTCGGTGGTCAGCATTGCCGCCAGAGGGAAACCGCCACCAATGCTCTTGGCACTGGAAAGGATGTCCGGGGTCACGCCGTAATGCATGTAGGCAAACAGATGGCCGCTACGGCCCATGCCGCTCTGCACTTCATCGAAGATCAGCAATGCATTGTGCTCGTCGCACAGCTTGCGAGCGCCTTGCAGATATTCAAGCTCGGCAGGCAAGACACCGCCCTCGCCCTGGATCGGCTCCAGAACCACGGCGCAGGTCTTGTCAGTCACGGCGGCTTTCAGTGCTTCCAGATCGTTGTATGGCACATGGCTGATACCCGTGATCTTCGGCCCGAAACCATCGGAGTACTTGGGCTGGCCACCGACGCTTACGGTAAACAGGGTGCGGCCGTGGAAGCTGTTCAGGGCCGCGATGATTTCGTACTTTTCCGGGCCATGAAGGTCGTGGGCAACGCGACGCGCCAGTTTGAAGGCCGCTTCGTTGGCCTCGGCACCGGAGTTACAGAAGAACACGCGCTCGGCGAAGGTCGAGTCCACCAGTTTGCGGGCCAGACGCAAGGTCGGCTCGTTGGTGAAGACGTTGGAGACATGCCACAGATTGTTGGCCTGCTCAGTCAATGCACCGACCAGCGCCGGATGGCAATGGCCCAGTACGTTGACGGCAATCCCGCCGGAGAAATCCACCAGCTCACGCCCGGCCTGATCCCAGACCCGGGAGCCCGCGCCACGCACGGGGATGAACCCGGCCGGTGCATAGTTGGGGACCATCACCTGGTCGAAATCGGCGCGTTGCACCGCAGCTTGCTCAACGGACATCGGAGTCTCCTGAAGAGGAACGCCTGCCTGAAACCGGCAAGCGATGGGAAGATTGTAAGGATTGATTTCTGTTCGGCCTTGTCGCCAGGCGACATCTTGTTACAGCGCAAAACCGGTTTTTTTCAGAGTTTTCGGCAATGCGACATATTGCGTCACAAAGGCGCAGTTTATCTGCTTTCGCGAATGAATTCGCTCCTACACCTCGCAGGAGCGAATTCATTCGCGAAGCCCATCAACCACGCTCGGCTGGAACGGAAGATAGCTCGAAAGGGCTGTTGCTGCGGCGCTGGTTGCGGTCTTCACGCGGGGTGGCGCCGAAGAAATTGCGGTAGGCGCTGGAGAAGTGCGGGCCGGAGGAGAAGCCGCAGGACAGGCCGATCTGGATGATCGATTTGCTGGTCTGCATCAGCATCTGCCGCGCCTTGTTGAGACGCAGCTCCAGGTAATACTGACTTGGCACGCGATTGAGGTACTGCTTGAAGATCCGCTCCAGTTGCCGACGCGACACGCAGACATGCTGGGCGATTTCATCGGTGGTCAGCGGCTCTTCGATATTGGCCTCCATCAGCAGGACCGCCTGGGTCAGCTTCGGATGGCTGGAGCCCAGACGATTCTGCAACGGAATGCGCTGGCGCTCGCCGCCTTCGCGAATGCGCTCGACCACCAGCTCTTCGGAGACGGCACCGGCCAGTTCCGCGCCATGATCACGGGACAGGACCGCCAGCAACAGATCCAGCACCGACATACCGCCACAGGCGGTCAGCCGGTCACGATCCCAGTCAAACAAGTGACTGGTCGCAATGACTTTGGGGAAGCGCTCGCTGAAATCGTCCTGCCAGCGCCAGTGCACGGCGGCCCGATAACCGTCGAGCAAGCCAAGCTGAGCCAGCGGGTACACACCGGCAGAAAGACCACCGATCGCACACCCGGCACGCACCACTTGCTTGAGGGCACTGGCCAGGGCCGCCGACATCGGAGCGGGCGGCTCGTCCGCCAGCAGGAACAGCTTCTGAAACCCGTCGATGCGACCGGTCCACGGCTCACCCGGCAATTGCCATGCACCCGCGACAGCAGGTTCGTCGGCAACCTCGGCCTGGAGGAATGACAATTCATAGACCACGTCAGGGTGAACGCTCTGGGCAACACGCAAGGCTTCCTCAGCCAACGCCAGGGTCAAGGCTTTGGTGCCGGGCCAGACAAGGAAACCTATTCGATGGGCAGTCATTGGGACATCCGATACGTATCGCCTCAAGGGCTGAACCTCAACAGGCTCGCTCTGGAGTGGGCAGGTCATGTTGCGTGGTGCGCAGCATGCCCTGTTCTGTTGTAAAAGACATCGCCGAAGCGACGCCGATGATTACTTGAGGCTGCCCGAGAGGAACTGTTGCAAACGCTCGGACTGCGGATTGACCAGCACCTCTCGCGGGTCGCCCCGCTCCAGCACCACACCCTGGTGCAGGAAAATCAGCTGGTTCGACACCTCACGGGCAAAACCCATTTCGTGAGTGACCACCACCATGGTCCGGCCCTCCTGAGCCAGCCCCTGCATGACCTTGAGCACGTCGCCGACCAGCTCCGGGTCCAGCGCAGAGGTCGGTTCATCGAACAGCATGACCTCCGGCTCCATGGCCAAGGCACGGGCTATCGCCACTCGCTGCTGCTCGCCACCGGACATATGACCCGGATAGGCATCCTTGCGATGGGCTACGCCCACCTTGGCCAGATAATGCTCGGCCTTTTCCAGCGCTTCCTTTTTCGGCACGCCCAGCACATGCACCGGCGCTTCGATAATGTTCTGCAAGGCCGTCATGTGCGACCACAGGTTGAAGTGCTGAAACACCATGGACAGACGCGAGCGCATGCGCTGCAACTGCTTGGGGTCGGCCGCCTTCAGGCCGCCTTCCTTGTTCGGCACCAGCTTGAGTTCTTCGTTGTTGAGCAGGATCTTGCCGGCATGGGGTTGTTCAAGCAGATTGATGCAACGCAGAAATGTGCTTTTACCCGAGCCGCTGGAGCCGATGATACTGATGACATCGCCTGCCTTGGCTGTCAGGGAAACTCCCTTGATCACTTCATGACTGCCATAACGCTTGTGCAGGTCCTGGACTTCCAGTTTGTTCATGCTTTCGATTCTCACAAGACAGTCAGTCACTGAGCAGACGCCCGTGACGCAGCGCAGTGCGCCCCGCCACTTTGGCCAGCCAGAAACCCGGTTGAGCATAGCGAAGCCGCTCGATAGCGAATAACACACCGGCAGTATTCGCACAGATGGTGCTGACCCGATCGGATAACGGATCGATGACTTCAAACAAGGGCTCGCCGACCTCGACCCAGCTCCCGGCAGCGCGCAGGAACGTCACCACGCCGGGATGAGGTGCATAGAGCAATTCGGTGCCCTCGAACGGCATGCCTTCGCAGGCCTCTCGATCGGGTTTCGGCCAATCGCCGCTGATAAAGCCCTGCTCGGCCAGAAAAGCCAGAATGCCTTCGGCATGAGCTTCGGCCTCGGCCTTGCCGGTATCGGCCTGACCGCCCAGTTCGATGGTCGTCGCCAGACAGGCCAGGGGAATCTGTGCCTCGGGGAAAATTCGCGAAAGGCGCAACCACGGCAACGAACAGGCTTCATCGAAGGAACTGCCGCCAGAGTCTTCAGCCAGCAGCGCGACCTTCACATCCAGATGCGCCGACAGTGAACGCCACTGCGGCCAGTGTTGCGGCAAGGCATACATGTGCAGCGCCGCATCGGCATCGCAATGCAGATCGAGCACCACATCGGCGGTGCAGGCATGACCGAGCAGCACACGCTGCATGCCTTGCAACTCGCTTTGCGGCGCAGGCAGACGCTCAAGCGCAACGGTCATGGCCTGACGAATCAGTTGAATATTGGCGCGGGGATCGTCACCCAACTGGCCTTCAAGCAACTCGGCGACAGGCTCGCTCAGTTCGGTGAAATCGCGGTTGAAGTTCTTGCCGCTGCCAAACTCGAAACGCCCTTGATGCGCGCCCTGCAGCAGTTGCCCAAGCCCCAGCGGATTGGCCACAGGCACCAGCTCGATAACGCCCTTGAGCGCGCCCTGCTCTTCAAGCTGGCCGAGGCGCTTTTTCAGCTCCCAGGCCGTACGCATACCCGGCAACTCGTCAGCGTGCAGGCTGGCCTGGATATAGGCCTTGCGTTCGCCGCTGCCGAAGCGGAAGACACTCAGTTGACGCTCGGTGCCGAGGCTGCCCCACGGCAATACATGATCGGTTCTTTGCATGTCAGACCTTCCGTGGGGCCAGGTAACCCAGCCAGCGACGTTCAGCTATCTTGAACAGCCGCACCAGAATGAATGTCAGGCACAAATAGAAAACGCCTGCGGTTATATAAGCCTCGAAAGGCAGGTAGTACTGAGCATTGACCGTGCGCGCCGCGCCCGTGATGTCGATGAGGGTCACGATGGAGGCCAGACTGGTGGTCTGCAGCATCATGATGACTTCATTACTGTATTGCGGCAGCGCCCGGCGCAGCGCGGAGGGCAGCAGAATGCGGCGATACATCTTGAACGGAGACATGCCCACAGCCCTGGCCGCTTCGATCTCGCCGGCCGGTGTTGCCTTGAGACTGCCGGCAATGATCTCGGCCGTGTAGGCGCTAGTATTGATCGCAAACGCCAGACAGGCGCAGAAGCTGGCACTGGACAGCAGCGGCCACATGACGCTCTCGCGTACTGCCTCGAACTGGGCCAGCCCGTAATAGATCAGGAACAACTGCACCAGCATAGGCGTGCCACGAATCACGTAGGTATACAGCCATGCCGGCAGATTGACCCAGCGGCGCTTTGATACCCGCATCAAGCCCAGCGGCAAGGCCGCGAGCAAACCGAAAGCCAGGGAAATACCGAGCAGTTTCAGGGTTACCAGCAAGCCGCCAAAGTACAGCGGCAGGCTTTCCCAGACGACGTTGTAGTCGAAGATCATAGGTCAGCCGCCTTTACGCCCACGGAGTAGCGTTTTTCCAGATAACGCAAGGCGAGCAGCGAAACACTGGTAATCACCAGATACATCGCAGCTACCGCCAGGAAAAAGGTAAAAGGCTCGCGGGTGGCATCTGCCGCCTGCTTGGCCTTGAACATCATGTCTTGCAGGCCGACCACGGAAATCAGCGCGGTCGCCTTGGTGAGTACCAGCCAGTTATTGGTAAAACCGGGAATCGCGAGGCGAATCATCTGCGGCACCAGTATCCGGAAAAACACCTTGAGACGGCTCATGCCATAAGCCATGCCTGCCTCGGCCTGCCCCTTGGGAATGGCCATGAAGGCACCGCGAAAGGTTTCGGAGAGGTAGGCACCGAAGATGAACCCCAGCGTACCGATCCCGGCCAGCAAGGGATTGAGGTCGATGTAGTCATCGAAGCCCAGCAAGGGCGCGACCCTGTTGAGCAGGTCCTGACCGCCGTAGAAGATCAGGAGAATCAGGACCAGATCGGGAATGCCGCGAACCACCGTGCAATACAGATCCCCCAGCCACGCCAGCCAGCGCAGCGGCGACAGACGCAGCGCCACGCCAATCAGACCGAGAACGATTGCCAGGGCCATCGATGACAGGGCCAACTGCAAGGTCAGCCAGGCACCTTCGAGGATTACAGCCCCGTAGCCTTTCAACATGTGTGTGCGGTCCTCAAGCATGGGTATAAAAAATGGCGCAATCCAGGCTGCCCTGTTTGCGCCATCCAGATCAGGAACCTGACGTTACTTGCCGTAGATATCGAAATCGAAGTACTTGTCCTGGATTGCCTTGTACTTGCCGTTGGCACGAATCGCAGCGATGGCAGCGTTGATCCGGTCCAGGTTGGCCTTGTCGCCCTTGCGAACGGCGATGCCGATACCTTCACCGAAGTATTTCGGATCGGTGAACGAAGGCCCGGCGAAAGCATAGCCCTTGCCAGCGTCGGTTTTCAGGAAGCCGTCCTGCAACAGAGTCGCGTCAGCCACGGTGCCGTCCAGACGACCAGCGGTGATATCCAGATAGATTTCGTTCTGGGAACCGTAAGGCGTGACTTCTACACCCAGCGGTGCCAGGGCTTCACGGGCAAAACGCTCATGGATCGAGCCACGTTGCACACCGATTTTCTTGCCCTTGAGTTCAGCGAGGCTGTCGCTGACCGCAGTGCCTTCCTTCATCACCAGACGAGCCGGGGAATTGTAGTACTTGCCGGTGAAGTCCACGGACTTCTTGCGATCGTCCGTGATGGACATCGAAGACAGGATTGCGTCGATCTTGCGCACCTTGAGTGCCGGGATCAGGCCGTCGAACTCCTGCTCGACCCAGGTACATTTGACCTTCATCTCTTCACACAGGGCATTACCGATGTCGTAGTCAAAACCCACGATGCTGCCATCGGGTGCTTTGGAGGCGAACGGAGGGTAAGCGGCTTCGATACCGATCTTGAGCGGTTTTTCATCGGCAAAAACCGGCTGGGCAAGCACAGACAACGCCAGCGCGCCAAGAAGCATGAGCTTTTTCATTTACAGGACTCCATCGGTAAAACACGACAAATGGCAAAGTGAGCGGTAGCCCAAGATGCGAAAGAACAATCCGGAGAGAGCGACGCCAGGCAACTGATACCGAATTCCGGCCAGAGGACCTCTGACAAGTGAGGGGCATTTTAGCGGCAGGTACGAAGTCGATATTTCTTCAATGCGACAACTAGTTACAGATGCACCGAGAAACCCACAACACCTCATTGACTTATCAAAAACTTCATGATTCTAAAAATCAAGAAAAGCAGTTAGTGCAGCAAAAATCGCGCCCATTATTGGCAAAGCCTTCTAATACGGCAAGTCCAGCATTGCATACCGCTGACGAGAGGCCAGTAATTGCACCGTATTCCTACAAATCCCTATCAATTCGTCCCACAAGGAAGCACGCCTGATGCGGGCTGAGTGAACGGGTAACACATCGATATATATCCCTTTTCAAAACCATGAATCCGCTCCTGAAAATGAAAACGCCCCGTACTGGACGGGGCGTTTCGTTGGCTCAGGAGGTCATGCAGCGCTCATGGTCTTGTGGGTATCGACCAGATGCTGGACCACGCCCGGATCGGCGAGGGTCGAGATATCGCCCAGTGCGTCGTATTCGCCCGTGGCGATCTTGCGCAGGATACGGCGCATGATCTTGCCAGAACGGGTTTTCGGCAAGCCCGGCGCCCACTGAATGAAATCAGGTGAGGCAATCGGCCCGATTTCCTTGCGCACCCAGTTACGCAACTCGATACGCAATGCTTCGTCCGGCACTTCGCCTGCATTGAGGGTGACGTAAACGTAGATGCCCTGCCCTTTCAGATCATGGGGCACACCCACCACAGCGGCTTCGGCGACTTTCGGGTGCGCAACCATCGCGCTCTCGATCTCGGCAGTACCCATGCGGTGGCCGGAAACGTTGAGCACGTCATCCACGCGCCCGGTGATCCAGTAGTAGCCGTCTTCATCACGACGGGCACCATCACCTGTGAAGTACATGCCACGGAAGGTCTTGAAGTAGGTATCGACGAAACGGTCATGGTCGCCATACAGCGAGCGTGACTGCCCAGGCCAGGAATCCAGAATCACCAGATTGCCTTCAGCCGCACCTTCGATCAGGTTGCCCAGATTGTCCACCAGCGCCGGAATAACGCCGAAGAACGGACGTGTGGCCGAACCGGGTTTCAGGGCTGTTGCACCCGGCAACG
Organism: Pseudomonas sp. FG43; assembly: GCF_057809175.1. NCBI lineage: Bacteria > Pseudomonadati > Pseudomonadota > Gammaproteobacteria > Pseudomonadales > Pseudomonadaceae > Pseudomonas > Pseudomonas sp. FG43. The sequence goes on along the minus strand of NZ_JBMDJL010000030.1, from coordinate 31,262 downwards.
GGCTGATCAGGATGCCGCCGGTTTCGGTCTGCCACCAGGTATCGACAATCGGGCAGTTTTTCTTGCCCACGGTGTCGTAGTACCAGCCCCAGGCCTCAGGGTTGATCGGCTCACCCACCGAACCCAGCAGGCGCAGGCTGGAACCGTCTGCCCCCTCCATGGACTTGGTGCCTTCGGCCATCATGGCGCGAATCGCAGTCGGGGCGGTATAGAGGATATTGACCTTGTGCTTGTCGACGATTTTCGACAAGCGAGTGATGTCCGGATAGTTCGGCACGCCCTCGAACAACAGAGTGGTCGCGCCATTGGCCAACGGGCCGTAGACAATGTAGCTGTGACCAGTGACCCAGCCCACGTCCGCCGTACACCAGTAGATTTCGCCTGGCTTGTAGTCGAACACGCGCTCATGGGTCAGCGCGGCATACAACAGATAACCGGCAGTGGTGTGCAGTACGCCTTTGGGCTTGCCGGTGGAGCCGGAGGTGTAAAGGATGAACAGCGACTCTTCAGCGCCCATCTCTTTCGGCGCACAGATGCTCGATGCCACTTCCAGCAGAGCGTGGTACCAGATGTCGCGATGACGGTTCCACTCGATCTCGCCACCGGTACGCTTGCAGACAATGACCTTCTGCACGCTGCTGGTTTCAGGGTTGGTCAATGCCCGGTCGACGTTGGCCTTGAGCGGGGTTTTCTTACCGCCGCGCAAACCTTCGTCGGCGGTGATCACGACCTTGGAATGGCAGTCGATGATCCGGCCGGCCAGCGCTTCAGGCGAGAAGCCGCCGAACACGACCGAGTGAATCGCTCCGATCCGGGCGCACGCCAGCATGGCGACCACAGCCTCGGGGATCATGGGCATATAAATGGTGACGACATCACCGCGATGCACATCCTGACCACGCAGAGCGTTGGCGAACTTGCAGACTTCTTCATGCAACTCGCGGTAGGTGATGTTGCGGTGCTCGGAAGGGTCATCGCCTTCCCAGATGATCGCGATGCTGTCGCCACGCTCTTCCAGATGGCGGTCCAGGCAGTTGTAAGCGACGTTCAGTGTGCCGTCGGCAAACCACTTGATGTCGACCCGGTGATCGTCAAAGGAAGTCTGTTTGACGTTAGTGAATGGTTTGATCCAATCGAGGCGCCCGGCCTGCTCGCGCCAGAAACCGTCGGGGTTGACCACCGACTGTTGATACATGGCCTTGTAGGTCGCCTCATCGGTCAGCGTATTGGCTACGACTTCTGGGCGCACGGGGTACAGAGAAGCTGCACTCATCTTGGATACCTCGGTGGAATAGTTGTTGTTTTATGACTCTGTTGTATCCCGCCACAACTCATGGGGCCATTCGACGATGGTCTTACCGCCTTTACTCTTTCGCGCCCCCATGCGCAAGGGGGACAAGCCGAAGAAAAAAGTTCAGCGCGCCCACAACGGTATGTCGCCGCCAGCCCAATCAGGCTACCCTGTAAAAAAACAATAACTCCCCGAGGGAGAGGTCAGCATGAGCCAGACGCAATACGTGGCCCGCGAACCCGACGCCAGAGGCTTCATTGATTATCCGCCTGCCGAACACGCAGTCTGGAACACCCTGATCACCCGTCAGATGAAGGTGATCGAGAGCCGTGCCTGCCAGGAATATCTGGACGGCATCGAACAGTTGAACCTGCCCCATGAACGCATTCCGCAGCTTGGCGAAATCAACAAGGTGCTGGGTGCCACAACCGGCTGGCAGGTTGAACGTGTACCGGCATTGATTCCCTTCCAGACCTTCTTCGAGCTACTGGCCAGCAAGCGCTTTCCGGTGGCAACCTTCATTCGCACCGAAGAAGAACTCGACTACCTGCAAGAGCCCGATATCTTCCACGAGATCTTCGGCCACTGTCCGTTGCTGACCAACCCCTGGTTCGCCGAATTCACCCACACCTATGGCAAGCTGGGCCTGAACGCGAGCAAGGAGCAGCGCGTCTATCTGGCGCGGCTGTACTGGATGACCATCGAGTTTGGCCTGGTGGATACGGCACAAGGGCGCAGGATATATGGCGGCGGCATCCTTTCTTCACCCAAGGAAGCGGTTTACAGCCTGTCCACGGCACCGGAACATCAGGTTTTCGACCCACTGGAAGCGATGCGCACGCCTTATCGCATCGACATTCTGCAACCCGTTTATTTCGTATTGCCCAGCCTGAAGCGTCTGTTTGATCTGGCTCATGAAGACATCATGAGTCTGGTCGGGCAAGCCATGCAGATGGGCCTGCATTCCCCTAAATTCGAGCCACGGCCGCCCACAAAAAAACATGCGGCCTGAACAGGAGTCCTGGCATGTCATCTCTGAACCAAGCCCATTGCGAAGCCTGCCGCGCCGACGCGCCGCAGGTCAGCGAAACCGAACTGGCCGATCTGATCAAACAGATCCCCGACTGGAACATTGAAGTGCGCGACAGTGTGATGCAGCTTGAGAAGGTCTACCTCTTCAAGAACTTCAGATTCGCTCTGGCCTTTACCAATGCAGTCGGCGAGATTGCCGAAGCCGAAGGCCATCATCCAGGTCTGCTGACCGAATGGGGCAAAGTGACCGTTACCTGGTGGAGCCATTCGATCAAGGGGCTGCATCGCAACGACTTCATCATGGCAGCCCGCACCGACCAGGTTGCACAGGGCGCCGAGGGCCGCAAGTAACGGTTTTACCGGCACCGGAGCGCCTTGCGCCGGACACTGAAAATCGTTTTTTGTTTCACGAATGGACCAACGGACTGAAAAAATATCCGGTTTGTCATTTTCAGTGTTGTATCCTGCAGAAGCTTTTTAAAGCACGGTTCAATCTGCAAACCCTTGCGAGGCGACGACGATGCATGAAATTCCAAACTTCCCCTTCCCAAGTCAACAGGAACCAAAGCAGTCTCCCCTGGCTCAACAGGAGCTTGGTCAAACTGCAGCAATGAAAGCAGCATCGCTGGCTCAAACCAGCCAAAAAGCCCGACGCAAAGACTGAAGGCGATTGTTTTCAGGCGTATGGAAACCGGTTTGACCGAGTTTCGATACGCCTGGAAAACCACCGACGAAAAAACGGATTCATGACCGACTTTACCGAACACCAGGCCAAAGCCCTTATTGGCGCTGCCGAAAAAATGATCAATATCTGGGAACGCCTCAGCCCGGAGAAACAGAGCGCCCTGCTCGCACGTTTCGGCACTCAGGAAAACGCCCTGGCAGCCCTGATCACCACTCAGCTCGTGGCTTCCAGCAACGGGTAAGTCACTCACTGCGCTTTAACCTCGCTTTTATCACCTCTACCCGCCGCTGGATCGTTATCATGGCAACTTCGAGAGCTTGCTAAGGATTTTTCCTGCGCCAGTTTCATGCCCGCCTCTCGCCAATCCGTCGCCAGAAGGGTCCGCCACCCCATGCCCCAGATACAAGACGCCACCCCGCAACCGCCCCTGAAGGTTACGTTGCAGGTCGTTTCCATCGTTTTTTTCACGTTCATCGGTTACCTGAATATCGGTATCCCGCTCGCAGTGCTGCCCGGTTATGTGCATACCGATCTGGGGTTCGGTGCAGTAACGGCCGGGCTGGTCATCAGCGTGCAATATCTGGCCACACTGGTCAGCAGGCCATGGGCAGGCCGCATCATCGATAACCTGGGTTGCAAGAAAGCCGTGCAGTACGGCCTGGCGGGATGCGGGCTCAGCGGCGTCTTCATGTTGCTGCCCATCGGCATGCCCGGCTGGCCTGTTGCGAGCCTGATCAGCCTGTTTGTCGGCCGGATCTTATTGGGCAGCGCCGAAAGCCTCGTGGGCTCCGGGTCGATTGGCTGGGGCATCGGCAGGGTCGGCGCGCACAACACCGCCAAAGTCATTTCCTGGAACGGTATCGCCAGCTATGGCGCATTGGCGATCGGTGCGCCCTTGGGTGTGTGGCTGGTCAAGTCGCTAGGCCTGTGGACCATGGGCGCGAGCATCATTGCACTGTCCTCGCTCGGTCTTCTGCTTACCCTGAAAAAACAGGCAGCGCCTATCGTGCAGGGCGAACGCCTGCCCTTTACCCATGTGCTGAAGCTGGTTTTCCCCCATGGCATGGGCCTGGCGCTGGGCGCTATCGGTTTCGGCACCATCGCGACCTTCATCACCCTGTATTACGCCAGTAACAACTGGCCCGATGCGGTCTTGTGCCTGAGCCTGTTCGGGGCCTGCTTCATCATTGCGCGCCTGCTGTTCGGCAACCTCATCAATCGCCTGGGCGGCTTTCGTGTGGCGATTGCCTGCCTGTCGGTGGAAAGCCTGGGGTTGCTGCTGCTCTGGGTAGCTCCCACGCCAAGCCTGGCGCTGGCCGGAGCGGCCTTGAGCGGTTTTGGCTTTTCGCTGGTCTTCCCGGCACTGGGCGTCGAAGCCGTGAATCTGGTGCCGGCTGCCAGCCGAGGCGCAGCGGTGGGTGCCTACTCGCTGTTCGTCGACTTGTCACTGGGCATCACCGGCCCGCTGGCAGGCGCCATTGCTGCCGGGTTCGGCTTTGTGTCGATCTTCCTGTTCGCGGCGCTGGCCTCGCTGAGCGGGCTGGCCTTGAGCATCTATCTGTACAAACAGGCGCAGGTATTACGGGAACAGAAACTTCATCAGTAATCCACCTTGCCCCGCCCGGCCTTGATCGAACCCCGTTTGCTCTTGGTATCCAGCCGACGGGTCCTGGAACCCAGAGTCGGCTTGGTGGGGCGGCGCTTCTTTTCGACCTTGGTGGCGCTGACGATCAACTCGCTCAGACGCAGCAACGCATCAGCCCGGTTCTGCTCCTGGGTCCGGTACTGTTGCGCCTTGATCACAATGACCCCGTCACCGGTAATGCGGCTGTCGCGCAACGCCAGCAACCTCTCCTTGTAGAACGGCGGCAACGACGAAGCGTTGATGTCGAAACGCAAATGCACCGCGCTGGAAACCTTGTTGACGTTCTGCCCACCCGCGCCCTGCGCACGAATGGCTGTCCACTCGATTTCAGCGTCCGGCAGATGAACATTGTTGGAGATGATTAACATTGGGGTCTCGTGACAATTGCAGAGAGCATCTTACTCGCGATTAAAAAATCACACTGATCAATCTGATTCATGGCCTTATGCAGTCAGACAGGCTTTTATGGATCATGAACAATAGAGGTATGCTGCCCGGACCGGGAGCAGAGCCCGGAACCAGACAAGAGAGTCATAAATGATCAGGGACTTCGCACTGCGAGATTACTTCAGTGGCCTGCTGGCATTCATTGCTGTAGCCCGTGAGCGCAGTTTCACCCGTGGTGCCGCACAACTGGGCCTTTCGCAGTCGGCGGTCAGCCATGCAGTGCGAGGGCTGGAAACCTCACTGGGCGTGCGTCTGCTGGCGCGTAATACCCGCACCGTCATCCCCACCGAAGCCGGTGAGCGGTTGCTGCGCAGTGTCGCACCGCAACTCGAAGAGATCGACGCAGAACTGGCGTCGCTTCAAGAACTGAGAGATACCCCGACCGGCACAATCCGCATCACAGCCTCCGACCATGCCATCCGCAGCGTGCTGTCTGCCAAACTGAAGAAATTTCTGCCCAGATACCCTGCCATCAAGGTCGAGCTTTGCTCCGAGAACCAGATCGTGGACATCGCGGCGCAACGCTACGACGCGGGCGTGCGGCTCGGTGAGTTTCTTGATCAGGACATGATTGCAGTCCGTATCAGCCCCGACATCCGCTTTGCCGTGGTGGGCACCAAGGCCTACTTCGACCGCTACCCAATCCCTCAGACTCCCGACGACCTGGTTAACCAGAACTGCATCAATCTCAGGCTCGCCACTCATGGCGGCCTGTGGCCCTGGGAACTCGAACGCGATGGCAACACACTCAACGTGCGTGTCGAGGGTCAGCTGGTCTACAACAGCATGTATGAAGTCCTGGACGCCGCGATTGCCGGCCTGGGTCTAGCCTATATCGCCGAAGACATGGCCAGCCCCTATATCCGCTCCGGGCATTTCATCCAGTGCCTGGAAGAATGGTGCCCGCTGTGGTCGGGCTTTCACCTGTACTACCCGAGCCGCAGACAGCCTTCGGGAGCAATGTCTCTGCTGATCGCCGCATTGAGGCATGAAGAATGAAAGCAGCTGTAAGCCTTAAGCTACAAGCTACAAGCTACAAGCTACAAGCTACAAGCTACAAGCTTTTGACTTGAAGCTTGCAGCTTGAGGCTTGGCGCTTGAAACTTACAGCTTACAACTTTCCTCCAGCCTCTTCGCAATAGCGACCGAAGCCTCTCTGGGCAGTGGAACATTGTTCTTGGCGGCGAGAATTTCAGCCATGACGCTGACAGCAATTTCCGCCGGGGTTTTGCTGCCGATATAGACACCGATAGGGCCACGCAGGCGCTGCAACGAAGCCTCGGTTTCGCCAAAGTGGGTGATCAACCGTTCTCTGCGGCTCTGGTTATTGCGCCGAGATCCGATTGCGCCAATGTAGAACGCCTGACTTTTCAGAGCCTCCAGCAGCGCAAGATCATCCAGCTTGGGGTCGTGGCTGAGCGCGATAATGCAGGTCCGAAGGTCGGGGCGAAACGCCGCTACCACGTCGTCGGGCATGCCAGTGCTTTTCTCCACGCCATCAACGGCCCAGGTATCCATGTACTCGATTCGCGGGTCGCACACAGTCACCTTGAACCCGTTGAACAGAGCCATGATCGAGACATATTCGGCCAGAGCACCGGCACCGATCAGCAGCATGCGATAGCCAGGGCCAAGGGTATTGACCAGACGCTCATCGTCAAACTTGAGTTCTTCAGGGGTCGGCGTCGCCTCCAGACTCACGCCGCCATCGGCCAGGTTCACGATGCGCCGCACCAGAGAACCCTGCTCAAGCCGGGCAACCAGTTGCTCGAGGGTTTGCAGCGGAGGGCTGAACTCCAGAACCAGCTCCAGTGTGCCGCCACATGGCAGCCCGAACCGGTGCGCTTCGTCGGCGCTGACGCCATAGCGCACCACCTCCGGCGGCCTGTGCGGGATGCTGCCCGAACTGTACGCCGTGGTGTAGCGATGAATCAGATCATCCTCGATGCAGCCACCGGAAACACTGCCAACCGCTCGGCCATCATCGCGAAGCACCATCATCGAACCAACAGGCCTGGGCGATGAACCCCAGGTCCGTACAACCGTGGCAAGCAGAACCTTATGACCACTGGCCAGCCAGTCACAGGCCGTGCGCAGCACCAGCACATCAATACTCGCCATGATCAACGTCCTGTCTATTCAAGATGTGGCGAAAAGCCTGGGCCATGTGTTTACTCATGCCGGGAAATATAGAAGACAGCGCTGAAGTCCGCGCCCCACCCTTTTCGGGATATCACTCATTAGAGAGCCCGGACGCCTGCAAGAAAAGGCCATATGGACGAATATAGTCATGAGCGATATTGATCAATATCGCCGTCATGGGCTGAAACAGAAATGCTGCACAGTTCAAAGCTGCAGCACCGTGTCCGTCTTGATACAGTTGCGCACCTCCCATGCAGAGAGTTGATTAATGCCCAAGGAAAACTACAGTGACCTGCTCGCACTCATTGCAGTTGCGCGCGAGCGCAGCTTCACGCGCGCGGCCTCTCAGTTGGGGATTTCTCAATCCATGCTCAGTCATACGATTCAGGGACTTGAAGCACGATTGGGCGTGCGCCTTCTCACCCGCACCACGCGCAGTGTTTCAGTGACCGAAGCCGGCGAGCGACTGCTGCAAACGGTCGGGCCACGACTCAAGGCAATCGAGGCCGAGTTGATCGCCGTGGCAGAACTCAGCGACACACCTGCAGGCAATATACGCATCACGGCCACCGACCACACCATCGATAGCCTGCTCTGGCCGAAGCTGGCGCAGATCCTGCCCAAGTATCCGCAAATCAACGTAGAGATGTGCATCGACTATGGCTTGACCGATATCGTGGCTGAAAACTTCGACTTCGGCATTCGCCTGGGGGACGGGCTGACGAAAGAAACCGAAGCTGTACGCATAGCGCCGGACATGCGTCTGGTTATTGTGGGTGCGCCGTCCTATCTGGCATCGCGCACCATGCCTGCCAAGCCCCAGGACCTCACAGATCACGACTGCATCAACATGCGATTGCCAACTCGCGGCGGGCTCTATGCCTGGGAACTGAAGAAAGACGGCCAGGAAATCAACGTCAGGGTCAAAGGCAAACTGATTTTCAACGGCATCAAGCAGATCCTCAATGCCGCCGTATCCGGCTTTGGGCTGGCCTACGTTCCCGAAGACATGGCCCAGCCACATTTTGATGACGGCACACTGATCCCGGTCCTGGAAAGCTGGTGGCCGAGCTTTCCGGGCCTGCACCTCTACTACTCCAGCAAGCGGGAAAAATCACGGGCCATGCAGACGCTCATCGATGAGCTGCGCTACGAAGAGTAGCCTGCCATCCTTCGATGGCATGCCCTATGGCTGCAGTGCCCTGCGGATTGTGGCCTTGAATGTACCCGGCTGACGCATCAACTCCACCCCCGAATCTAGACGCCCCAGTTTCACCAGCCCCTTGGAGTAACTGAAGTCCTTGTGGTAGATCGCCAGATTGCCCCAAGGCGCATAGTAGGCCAGGTCGCCGATTCGAGGTGTCACCCCTTCCGGAGCACCATCAGTGGATAAAGGCCTGGGCAGATCACTGACCTTCTCGGTCGCGGCGTAATCCTTGAGGGTCAGCGTCAGGGGTAACAGAGATGCGAAATCCCTGGCCGCTTCACTGTCCTCCAATGTGGCAGTGAGGGTCGTGCCTTCTATTTCGATACTGATGTGCATTGAGTTCTCCTGACGAGTGCTGGCCTGGTCCTGCGTCCCCGCAGCTTCCACGATACCGGCAGCCATCGGGACCACAAGCAGACAGGCCATCAGCGCAGCGGTCCTGATCGGCATGCATGTCTCCTGAAGCGTTCGGATGATGTCGCCATATTTAACGACCTGCCGGATGAAAGCACCCTGCCGGAGCGAATGGAGTCATGAATCAGAGTCATCAAAGGTACTGACTTAAGTCCGCTCGGCTCGTCATTCGGGCAATAGAGAGAAATGATGTGGGGATTGGAAACCATAACGAAAAAGGCCCGGAGACATATGCTCCAGGCCCTATACAATATTTTAAAATTTCCGCCAGATCGCATGATTGGATCTGTTTAGACAAGTCAGAGCGATTTGCTCATGACCAGAAAAATGGTGGGTCGTGTAGGATTCGAACCTACGACCAATTGGTTAAAAGCCAACTGCTCTACCAACTGAGCTAACGACCCTCTGTTGCGTGGCGCGTATATTACTGATTTTTATCAGTAATTCAACACCTTTCTGTAAAAAAATTAAAAATAACGTGTCGGGTCTGCTACACCGGCGGCTGCGAAGCCTTCTGCGCGCAGGCGGCAGCTGTCGCATTTACCGCATGCGCGGCCTTCATCATCGGCCTGATAGCACGAAACAGTGAGTGCATAATCGACGCCCAGAGCTACACCCGCCTTGACGATGTCTGACTTGCTGAGGTTTTGCAGCGGCGCACGGATGGTGAAACCCTGACCCTCAACACCCGCCTTGGTCGCCAGATTCGCCATGCGCTCGAACGACTCGACGAACTCGGGACGGCAATCCGGATAGCCTGAATAATCCACGGCATTGACGCCGATAAAGATATCGCGGGCTTCCAGCACCTCTGCCCAGCCAAGGGCAAGGGACAGGAATACGGTATTGCGTGCAGGTACGTAAGTAACCGGAATGCCTTCAGTCGGCGATTCAGGGACAGCGATGGAGCTGTCGGTCAATGCAGAACCACCAATCCCGTTGAGGTTGAGGCCGATGACCTTGTGCTCGATGGCGCCCAGATCGCGTGCAACACGTGCAGCAGCGTTCAGCTCGGCACGATGGCGCTGCCCATAGTCGAAACTCATGGTGTAGCAGGCGTAGCCTTCGGCTCGGGCCATGGCAACTACAGTGGCTGAATCAAGGCCGCCGGACAGCAGGATTACGGCTCGTTTTTCGGTCATGGTCAATTCACTCATTTCAGCGCCCCGGCTCGTCATCCCAAAGAATTTTGTGCAATTGCATCTGCAAACGGACTGGCAGGTTGTCTGCAACGATCCAGTCCGCCAGGTCCCGCCCTTTCAATTCATGGTGGCTGGCAGAGAACAGTACTTCGCCAGCCCGCTTGTCCAGCCCGTACTGGATCAGCTTGGAAACCGCCCAGTCGTAGTCATCCCTGGAGCAGATCACAAACTTGACCTGATCGTTGGGAGTCAGCAATTCCATGTTTTCGTAGCGATTGCGCGCGACTTCCTTGGAGCCCGGAGTCTTCAAATCGACCACGCGGCTGACACGAGAATCGACAGCCGATATGTCCAGGGCGCCACTGGTTTCCAGCGAAACCTGATAACCGGCATCGCACAGACGCTCAAGCAAGGGAATCGCATTGGGCTGAGCAAGCGGTTCACCACCGGTTACACAGACATAGCGCGGGCGATAGGCAGCGACCTGCTCAAGAATGTCATCCAGCGTATGGATCTTTCCACCGCTGAAAGCATAGGCACTGTCGCAATACTGGCAGCGCAAGGGGCAACCAGTGAGGCGTACGAATACAGTGGGCAGCCCAGCCGTACGGGTTTCACCCTGTAACGAGTAAAATATTTCGGTGATGCGTAATGTGTCTTGCATATAAGCCACGGGCGTAACAGCTAAACAGGCCGTCCGCCTCCGTCAGGCACTTCAAAGCACCCTGCAATCGCAGAATCCAGCGAAGCGTAATAATTACCGGAATTTCGGGTGCGAAATTCTAACGAAAAAAGCCGCGACAAGCGCGGCTTTCTTGAATAACGGGCCTGCAGCATCAGAGACGCTGAAGATCCCGCTGTGCCAATTGTGCAGCGGAACTGCCCGGATATTGGGCAACGACTTGCTGCAAAATGCCTTTGACCTTGTCTGTGTGACCGAGGCGACGCTCGACATCGGCCAGCTTGTAAAGCGAATCAGGCACCTTGGAATGCTTCGGGTACAACTGACTGACCTTGGCAAATGCCTGGCCAGCGCCCTGAAGGTCACCCTTGGCCAGATTCACTTCGCCCAGCCAGTATTGGGCATTGCCCGCATACGAACTGTTTGGGTACTTGCGCAGGAAAGCGGTAAAAGCCTGACTGGCCTTATCGAAATCCTTGGCTTTGATCAAATCGAAGGCCGCTTCGTAATAGAGCTTTTCCTTCGCCGGATCAGGAGGCTCTGTGCCTGCTGCCGGAGCCTGGGCCGCTGGGGCCGAAGGCGTCCCGCTGGCGTCGATACTGCCGCCAGAAGGTTGGGAATTATTGGTAGCTGCAGCGGCTGCGCCACTGGAGATACGAGAATCCAGATCCTGATAACGCTCCAGCGCTTCCTGCTTCATGCGCTGAATATCGTTCTGCTGGACTTCAACGAGACCACGCAAGCGCGCGATTTCTTCCTGCATTTGCTGCAATTGCATGAACAGCTGACCATTTGCCGAGGTCGGGGTCGAAACCCCTCCCCCGGCATAGGCGCCGGACGTGCCATAACCCGCTGGCGGATAACTGCTGCTACCAGAGCCAGAATTGTCATCGACCACAGGAACCGCACCCCACGCTGAAAGCGGGAGGGTGAGGGCCAAAACGGTTAAAGCACGTCGGCACGTTCGCATGTCAAATTACTTACGCAGTTCGACGCGACGGTTTTGAGCCCAGGACTGCTCGTCGTTGCCGGTAGCAACTGGACGCTCTTCGCCGTAGGAAACCAGCTCCAGTTGAGCTGGGGAAACGCCTTGCAGAACCAGGTAGCGCTGAACGGCTTTAGCACGACGCTCGCCCAGGGCGATGTTGTACTCACGAGTACCACGCTCGTCGGTGTTGCCTTCCAGAACGACGCGAGCGCCGTTTGCTTTCAGGTCTTTAGCATGCACGTCCAGGGAGCGCAGTGCTTCTGGCTTCAGATCCGAACTGTCGTATTCGAAGTAGAAGGTGGTGATTGCACGCAGAGCAGCTTCTTCGCTCAGGCTGCCATCTACAGCGCCAGTGTTGGCACCGTAACCAGCGTTAGGGTCAACAGCGCCAGCGCCAGCGTTATCACCGCCTTTGGACGAGCAACCAACAGCTACAGCCATGGCCAGAGCCAGCGCAGCAAACTTACCAAACTTCAACATTTCCATCTTGAAACTCCTAATGAACCCCAGTGTGTTAAGCAAATCGTGTAGCGCCGCGTCAGTTCAGGTAAGGGGACCAGGAAGGTTCTCTGACTTCGCCTTGAGCGGTAGGAAGCGGGAGCCTTACGCGTCCGTTAATGGACACGAGCATCAAGACTCCCCGGCCCTGCTGGCGGGTGGCGTAGATTACCATGGTGCCGTTGGGCGCAACAGTAGGCGACTCATCAAGGTTGCTATCTGTGAGGATTTTTACACTTCCGCGAGCCAAATCCTGCACTGCTACCTTGAAATTAGTGAAGCCGTCCTGCCGGTGAATCATTACCAGCGTCTTTTCATCAGCTGACAATTTCGGGTTGGCATTGTAGTTACCCACGAACGTTACACGCTCGGCACCACCGCCATTGATGTTTGTCTTGTAGATCTGTGGCTTGCCACCACGGTCCGACGTGAAGTACAGCGTAGAGCCATCCTTGCCGAAAAACGGTTCGGTATCGATGGACGAATCGTTGGTCACGCGGCTCAGCTGACGAGTCGCCAGGTTCATCACGTAAACTTCAGGGTTGCCGTCCTTGGACAGCACGAACGCCAGCCTGCTGCCATCAGGCGACCATGCAGGCGCGCCGTTGAGGCCTTCAAAGTTGGTGATCTGCTCACGGCGACCGGTATCGATATGCTGAACGAAGATACGTGGGCGTCTCTGCTCGAACGATACATAGGCGATACGCTTGCCATCAGGAGCAAAGCGTGGCGACAGGATCGGCTCGCGCGATTGCAGCAGCGTCACGGCACGGGCACCGTCGTAGTCCGAACGTTGCAGGGTGTAACGGGTGTTGCTTTCCGAGAAGCGCTCGGCAGTCACGTACAGCATGCGGGTGGAGAACGCGCCCTTGATGCCGGTCAGTTTCTCGAACGACTGGTCGGCAATGTAGTGCGCCATGTCCCGCAACTGGTCGTTGGTACCCGACACGCTACCGGTCAGAACCTGCTGCTCGGTGGCAACGTTGAACAGCGCGTACTGGATCTGCAGACGACCGCCCGCCGGGACAATGTTGCCGACCATGACGTATTGCGCATTCAGGGCCTTCCAGTCACGGAAAATGATTTCGCTGGCCTGGGTCGGCAGGCTGATCATGTTCTGTTTGGGAATCGGCGAGTAGTAACCCGAGTTACGCAGGTCGTTACTGACGATATCGGCCATGTCTTCCGGCAGCACGTTGCCGCCCTGCCAGCCAAAAGGCACGACAGCAATCGGAGTGGCGCGGTCACTTCCGCTGGTGACCATGATGTTCTTTTCTTCTGCAACGGCTAAGCCCGCCGCGCAGCAAAGAACCAAAAGCAGTCCTCGAAGAAGGTTAATCACAAGGCTAGATCCTCAGGTGTGAATGTCATCTTGAATGAACGATAGGGAGCGAAGTCCGCTGGCTTCAAACCCTGCATTTCTGTCAAACGACCAATATTCTTGACCGCTGCCACTGCCGAACTGTCGAACGGACCGTCACCACTAGACTTGGAAACAGTCACCGAAGTCACTGTACCGTCCGGCAACATGCCGATCTGCAATACCACTGCCATGCCCTTGCGCGCCGATGGTGGGCGAGCCCAGCCTTCGGATGCACGCAGACGAATCAGGTCATCGAAGTTACCCGCAGTCTCGTCGCCAAGTTCATCGGCCAGAGCCTGTTGCCGCTGTGGCTTGTCGGAAAGCAGGTCGGCCAGGGCCTGTGCCTTCTTGTCCTCTGCAGCCTTGCGTGCAGCTTCCTGTGCTTTTTTCGCAGAGTCGGCAGCAGCTTTCTTCTTGGCGTCCTCGGCAGCCTTTTTCTTCGCGTCTTCAGCCGCTTTTTTCTTCGCTTCATCGGCAGCCTGTTTCTTGGCTTCCTCGGCGGCGGCTTTCTTCGCGTCTTCCTCGGCTTTCTTCTTCGCTTCTTCTTCGGCTTTCTTCTTGGCTATATCAGCCAATTGTTTCTCTTCAGCCTTTTTCGCATCGGCAGCCTTCTTGGCCTCATCAGCCTTTTTGGCTTCCTCGGCTTTCTGCTCGGCCTTTTTCGCCTCGTCAGCAGCTTTCTGCTCTTCGGCCTTCTGTTCTTCGGCTTTTTGAGCAGCCTCTTCTTTCTTTTGTTCCGCAGCCTTTACAGCTTCCTGTTTCTGCTGCTCGATCTTCTTCTGCTCCAGCTGCTCGACTTCAGTCTGTCGTGCAGCGGCTTTCTTTGCCTCGCCCGCAATCTTCTGGTTGGTCTGGGTCGTCGCCTGGCTCTTGGACTTGAGTTGGTACAGCGTAGCCTGAACGACAGGTTTAGCCTCCGGCAACTCAGGTGTCATGGCAAAGCTCACGAAAAGCATGCCAAAAATCAGGATATGCAGCGCCACAGCCCAGACAGAGGGCCAGAAGTAGCTTTCCGAGGCAGACGGCTCTCGAATCGGCTGCATCAGGGGGCCTCAGTAATCAAGCCAACATTTCCTACCCCAGCCTTCTGCAGCCCGCCCATCGTGCCCATCACAGAACCGTAATCAACGGTCTTGTCGCCACGAATGAAAACCTGCGTCTGCTTGCCGGCATCACGACCGGCTGCGACGATCTTGGTCACGGCTGCAGTCAGTTGAGGCAGTGTCATTGCCTTGTCCATCTGCTTTTCGGTATCGACTTCGCTGCCAAGGTTCCAGTAGTAGGTCTTGTCAGCCTTGATCGAAATGGTCAGGACCTGATTGTTGTTGTCTTGCGGCAAAGCCTCGCTGGAGACCTTGGGCAAGTCGACTTTCACGCCCTGGTTGATCATGGGAGCGGTCACCATGAAGATGACGAGCAGCACCAACATCACGTCGATGTATGGCACTACGTTCATTTCGGCGACCGGCTTGCGTTTTCTGCGACGATCTCGAGCGATTAAAGCCATGGGGAATTACCTGCTCACTCTTCGCTGGTATGCACTTTACGGTGCAGGATCGCCTGGAACTCATCAGCGAACGTGTAGTAACGGCCGATCAGAGTCTCGCTGCGAGCGGCAAAACGGTTGTAAGCGATAACCGCAGGGATTGCCGCGAACAGACCGATGGCCGTTGCAATCAGGGCCTCGGCAATACCGGGAGCCACAGTGGCCAGGGTCGCCTGCTGCGCAGTCGCCAGACCGCGGAAGGAGTTCATGATCCCCCAGACCGTACCGAACAGACCGATATAAGGACTGGTGGAACCCACGGTTGCCAGGTACGGCAGGCCGGCTTCCAGTTTTTCTTCTTCGCGGGAAATGGCAACGCGCATGGCACGGGCCACACCTTCCATCACCGCATCAGGATCGACGCCAGCCTGCTGACGCAGACGGGAGAACTCCTTGAAGCCGGCACGGAAGATCTGCTCGACGCCGGAGTCCGGGTCAGGGTTGCTGCCCGCCTGACGATAGAGCTTGGAAAGATCGATACCGGACCAGAAACGCTCCTCGAAGCTGTCCAGGGCACGCCGACCGGCACGCAGCATGTTGCCGCGCTGAAAGATCACGATCCACGAAGTGACTGAAGCAGCCACAAGCATCAGCATGACCAACTGAACAACAATGCTGGCATTGCTGACCAAACTCCACATGGAGGAATGGTCGACGACGTTAGCTTCCACGCTTTATCTCCTGCTCTGAATGTATGCCCGCGCCGCTCTGGTCGGCAAAGGCCGCTCGCAAAGCTTCGGGAATGGCCCGGGGTTTCAAACTATCGGCGCGTACACACGCCACCAAAAACTGCCCCTCACAGAGCAGCGTTGCATCCGCAGCCAGCCTGACCTGCTGTTTGAAACGCAGGCTGACACGGTTCAATTCGATTACTTCAGCGCTTACCAGCAGCTCATCGTCCAGTCGCGCCGGCTTGTGATAACGAGCCTCACTGGAATGCACGACGAACAGCAGGTCCTCCTTCGCCAGCTCGGACTGGGCAAAACCCAGCGCTCGCAGCTGCTCGGTACGAGCCCGCTCCATGAATTTCAAATAGTTGACGTAGTAGACGATGCCGCCTGCATCGGTGTCTTCGTAATAAACGCGACAGCGATGTGCGAACGACGGAGCCCCGTTTTGCGCGCGCATACTCTAGTGCTTACTCCTCAGGTTGCCAATCGGGTCAGGCAACTGTTTTTCATGGTTTTGCCACTTATTGATGGCTTCAGCCATCACGCTGGCAATCTGACCACCAAAACTACAAATAAATCGGCGGTGGCCACTATTAATCGGTCGAGTCATCCACGAAATCCTCCGACGCAGACATCTCGCTCATTCTCGAAGGAATGTTCAGCCCAAAGTGCAGGTAGGCGTGCCGGGTAACGACTCGTCCACGCGGCGTACGCATGATATAGCCTTGCTGGATCAAATAGGGTTCCAGCACGTCTTCAATGGTGTGCCGCTCCTCACTGATGGCCGCAGCCAGGCTGTCTATGCCAACAGGACCGCCATCGAACTTCTCGATCATGGTCAGCAGAAGACGCCGGTCCTGATGGTCGAAACCATGTTCGTCGACATCCAGCAGGTTCAGTGCCTTGTCTGCCGTTTGCCGGGTGATCTGGCCATTACCGCGTACCTGGGCAAAATCCCGTACGCGCCGCAGCAAGCGGTTGGCAATACGCGGCGTTCCACGAGCACGACGGGCTATTTCAAAGGCCCCCTCAGGCTCGATGACCAGCCCGAGAATACCGGCGGAGCGCGACACGATAGTCGACAGGTCGGCCGTGCTGTAGAACTCAAGGCGCTGGACGATCCCGAAACGATCGCGCAACGGGTTGGTCAGCATGCCAGCGCGAGTCGTCGCCCCCACCAGCGTGAAAGGCGGCAGATCAAGCTTGATCGAGCGAGCGGCAGGCCCCTCACCAATCATGATGTCGAGCTGAAAGTCTTCCATCGCCGGGTACAGAACCTCTTCGACGATAGGCGACAACCGATGGATTTCATCGATGAACAGCACATCATGGGGTTCGAGGTTGGTCAGGATCGCGGCCAGATCCCCGGGACGCTCCAGCACGGGGCCGGACGTGCTTTTGATCGACACCGACATTTCCTGGGCAATGATATTGGCCAGCGTGGTCTTGCCCAGCCCCGGCGGGCCGAAGATCAAGGTGTGATCCAGCGATTCATTGCGCCCACGCGCGGCCTGGATGAACAGCTCCATCTGCTCGCGCACCGTCGGCTGACCAATGTAGTCAGCCAGACTCAGAGGGCGAATGGCGCGGTCCAGTTGTTCTTCACGATCACGACCACTGCTGGCGGTAATCAGGCGATCAGCTTCAATCACTTACGCCATCCCCTTCAAAGCACGTCGGATCAGATCTGCACTGCTCAAGCCTTTTTCCTTGATCGCAGAGACGGCCTTGCTCGCCTCTTGAGGTTTATAGCCCAGGGAAATCAGCGCGCTGACCGCATCGGACTCGGCAGACGCCACCGGCTCGGGCTGATTCGGACCACTGGATACCAGCGTAAATGTGCCGGGTAGTGCCTCCCAGGCCTTGAAACGGTCCTTGAGTTCGACCAACAGACGCTCGGCAGTCTTCTTGCCGACCCCCGGAATCCGGGTCAGGGCCGAAGTATCCTGCGCCTGAACGCAGCGCACCAGCTCATCGACCTCAAGGCCCGACATCAAGGCAAGTGCCAGCTTCGGGCCGACACCATTGAGGCGAATCAGCTCACGAAACAGCTCACGCTCGCGCTTCTCGTAAAAACCATAGAGCAAATGCGCATCTTCGCGAACCACCAGATGGGTATGCAAGGTCACTGGCTCACCCACATGCGGCAAGCGGTAAAGCGTCGTCATGGGTACTTCCAGCTCATAGCCGACGCCATTGACGTCCAGCACCAGATGCGGTGGCTGTTTCTCGGCGAGAAAGCCACGTAAACGTCCAATCACGTATCAGATCCTTTCGTCTTGCCCATCGTTGGCATCGCCAGCGCGAAAAATATGAACACCATCATCACAGGAGTCGCCAGACCTGCAAGTAAAAATATGCATGCGAATGATGCAGTCAGAGACGTAACCGGCCACCGCGGCTGCGCGCAGTCCCCAGACCATGGGGAATCAGGCTTGAACGTGTGTGCGCATGACACAGCGCAATAGCCAGGGCATCGGATGCATCGATCTGGGGTTTCTGGGTCAGCTTGAGCAAATGCATGACCATCATCATCACCTGCTCCTTGTTGGCGCCACCGGTTCCGGCCACCGCCTGCTTGACCTGAGTTGCCGTGTACTCGGCGATCTCCAGGCCTTCCTCGGCACCCGCCACAATGGCCGCCCCCCTGGCCTGCCCCAGCTTCAGTGCAGAATCGGCATTGCGGGCCATGAAGACCTTTTCGATTCCCATGGTGACCGGGCCATAGGTCTGGATGACCTCCCGCACACCGCGAAACACAATCTGCAACCGCTCCTGCAACTCGCCAGCCCCCGTGCGAATGCAGCCCGAAGCCACATAGACACAACCACGCCCGGTATCACGCACAACGCCATAACCGGTGATTCGCGAACCGGGGTCGATACCAAGAATAAGAGTCATAACACCCGCAGCTTGAGAACTAACGCAAAACAATGAATGCAGCATAAAGGCAGAAGCCGGAGGCCGATAGCGGCGTGATGATCACCGCTTCCTGCCCCCGGCCTCCAATGTACAACCGACAACCCTTGATCAGCCAAGCTGTTCCAGGACGTCATCGGGAATTTCCGCATTGGAATAGACGTTCTGCACGTCATCCAGGTCTTCAAGCATGTCGATCAGCTTGAGAACCTTTTCTGCGGTTTCCAGATCGAGCACCGCACTGGTCGTCGGCAACATGACGATTTCTGCGTCGGATGCCTTGAAACCAGCTGCTTCCAGCGCATTGCGAACCGCGTAGAAACCGGCGAACGACGTAAACACGTCGATGGAGCCATCTTCATTGCTCACGACGTCATCGGCATCAGCCTCCATCGCCGCTTCGATCAGTGCATCTTCATCGACACCGGCAGCAAACGAGATCTGCCCCTTGCGATCGAACAGATAAGCTACGGAACCGTCAGTACCCAGGTTGCCGCCACACTTGGTAAAGGCATGACGTACGGCAGCGGCGGTACGGTTACGGTTGTCGGTCATGGCCTCGACCATGATAGCGACACCGCCAGGACCATAGCCCTCGTAACCCAGCTCCTCGACATCATTGCCATCGTCCGCACCGACACCACGCGCAACAGCACGGTCGATGGTGTCACGGGTCATGTTGGCGCCAAGGGCCTTGTCCAGCGCCAGACGCAGACGCGGGTTGGAACCTGGATCACCGCCACCCTGACGGGCAGCGACAGTCAGTTCACGAATCCACTTGGTGAAGATCTTGCCTTTCTTGGCATCCTGACGCTCTTTGCGGTGCTTGATGTTCGCCCACTTAGAATGACCTGCCATTTCTCGCTCCAGATTCTTTTTGAAACACCTTCACCTTTCACCCGCACACACGGGCAAAAGGCTTTTTACTCGACAAGGCACAGCCTGGAAAACCTGCAATGCGGGACGCATCAAGAATGCGCCCCGCCCCGCATCACTCGGCCTTCTGCTGCTCGCGCAGACGAATGTGCAGCTCACGCAGAGCCTTGGCATCCACGACACCAGGAGCCTGGGTCATGACGTCGGCAGCGCTCTGGGTTTTCGGGAAGGCGATCACTTCACGGATCGACTGGGCACCTGTCATCAGCATCACCAGACGGTCCAGGCCGAAAGCCAGACCGCCATGAGGTGGTGCGCCGTACTTCAGAGCGTCGAGCAGGAAGCCGAACTTCTCTTGCTGCTCGTCTTCCTTGATGCCCAGCAGACGGAATACCGCTTGCTGCATTTCCTTGCGGTGGATACGGATCGAACCACCGCCCAGCTCGGTACCGTTGAGCACCATGTCGTAAGCGCGGGACAGCGCCTTGCCAGGGTTGGCTTCCAGCTCTTCAGGGGTACACTTTGGTGCCGTGAAGGGGTGGTGCAACGCGCTGAAGCTGCCGTCGTCGTTCTCTTCGAACATCGGGAAGTCGACGACCCACATCGGAGCCCACTCGCAGGTGTGCAGCTTGAAATCGTTACCAACCTTGATACGCAGCGCACCCAGGGCCTCGCTGACGATCTTGGCCTTGTCCGCGCCGAAGAACACGATATCGCCATCAACCGCGCCAACGCGATCGAGGATCACATTGAGGTTGGCTTCCGGGATGTTCTTGACGATTGGCGATTGCAGGCCATCAACGCCATTGGCGCGCTCGTTGACCTTGATGTACGCCAGGCCCTTGGCACCGTAGATGCTGACGAACTTTGTATAATCGTCGATCTGTTTACGCGGAATACTTGCACCGCCTGGAACGCGCAATGCGGCAATCCGGCATTTCGGATCGTTGGCAGGACCGCTGAAAACCTTGAACTCGACTTCCTTGAGCTGATCGGCAACATCGACCAGTTCCAGAGGGTTGCGCAGGTCCGGCTTGTCGGAGCCATAGCGACGCATGGCTTCTTCAAAGGTCATGTGCGGGAATTCACCGAATTCCAGATCCAGCACTTCCTTGAACAGCTGACGAACCATTTTCTCGGTCAGACCGATGATGTCTTCTTCATTGAGGAAGCTGGTCTCGATGTCGATCTGAGTGAACTCAGGCTGACGGTCGGCACGCAGGTCTTCGTCACGGAAGCATTTGGCGATCTGGTAGTAACGGTCGAAGCCGGCCACCATCAGCAACTGCTTGAACAGTTGAGGCGATTGCGGCAGGGCAAAGAAACTGCCCGGGTGTGTGCGGCTTGGCACCAGATAGTCGCGAGCGCCTTCAGGCGTGGCGCGAGTCAGGATAGGCGTCTCGACGTCCAGGAAGCCGTTGTCGTCGAGATAGCGACGGATGCTGGTGGTGATGCGCGAGCGCAGACGCAGCTTCTCGGCCATTTCCGGGCGACGCAGATCGATGAAGCGATAACGCAGGCGCGTCTCTTCACCGACATCGGAATATTCGTTCAGCGGGAACGGCGGAGTCTCCGATTCGTTCAGGACTTCCAGCTCGTAACCCAGCACTTCAATGGCACCGGAGGCCATATTGGCGTTGACGGCACCCGCCGGGCGGGCACGCACCTTGCCGACGACCTTGACGACATATTCGCTGCGCACACGGTCGGCAGCGGCAAAGGTATCGGCACGATCCGGATCGAACACCACCTGGGCCATGCCTTCACGGTCGCGGATATCGAGGAAGATAACGCCCCCGTGGTCACGACGACGGTGGACCCATCCGCAAAGGGTAATTTCCTGACCTTCCAGACTTTCGTTCAGTTGGCCGCAATAATGGCTGCGCATCATGATGGTGTGTTCACTTCTCGTAATTCGAAATTCGGTGGGGCATTCGCTCCTGGCCTGCGCTCGATAGTGCAATGCACCGGCACCCGGTTCAAGCCAGACCCTGCAACGCAGAGCCATGCCCGCCAGCAAGGCGAAGGATTATATAGAGTTAATCGAGGCCGTGCAGCCGAACGAACTCATCCTGTCTGGATAAGTTCGTATTCGTGCCGGGCAACAGGCTTGCGACACCGCTCGAAAGGCCCGCCAGAGGCGAACCCGAAGAAACATCAGGCCTGAGCCTCAAGACGATCGGCCTTCAAAAGGTGAGCGACGCAGACAACGCGGATCAGCCCGCTAAAGTTCTTTACACCGCCGTAACGCAAGTGAACCTCCCTGTCGATATAGGAGAGCACTGCATTCACGGAGCAATTATTGGATCGGGCAATCGCCGACAGTATGTTCCAGTAGACCTTTTCCAGACGCAGGCAGGTCGCCAACCCATTAAGCCGCACCGATTTGGAGTGCGGCTGTGCCAGATTCATATTGAAGTCTTCGACAAAAGGATCATTGCGTATAGACGAATGCCTGCTTAAATCTTTGACCTCACGTTCAACACCTCTAACCATGGCCGATCCACCTTCTAAAAAATCAATTCGAACACTAATAAGAAACATTTAAAAATAAATAAATGCGACTCCTATAAGGCCCGATTAAAGATCTTATATCCAGTAGAACCAACACCTTGACGTTGTAGGAGATGACTACAAGAGAACAAGGAAGAAAGAATTCAAGACAGCGCTATAACTTAAGTGCGACAACCAAATGCGTTTAATATTTATATTTTACATTTGCATAACAAGCGACGAGAACACACGGCGCAGGGTTGGCCAAAGGCCCGATACAGGCCGAATGCCCTGACAGAATGATCGCCGCAAGACGCGCGTCGCCATCTGCAAAAACGGCAACGCGCCCTGAGACGAGCAGCAGGCAGGCGCTGCTGCTCTTCAGCTGTTACCTGGACTCAAGCATCGAACGCAACATCCACGCAGTTTTCTCGTGAACCTGCATGCGCTGTGTCAGCAAGTCGGCAGTAGGCTCGTCACTGGCTGTCTCCAGCAGAGGAAAAAGGCTACGTGCTGTGCGGACAACAGCCTCTTGGCCCTGAACCAGACTTTTGATCATATCTTCAGCACTTGGCACACCTTCTTCTTCCTTGATCGAAGACAGGCGAGCATAAGTCGAATACGTGCCCGGCGCCGGGAACCCGAGAGCACGAATACGTTCAGCGATGGAGTCTACCGCCAGTGCCAACTCGTTATATTGCTCTTCAAACATCAGGTGCAGTGTGCGAAACATCGGCCCACTGACATTCCAGTGAAAGTTGTGAGTCTTGAGGTAAAGTACATAAGTATCTGCAAGCAGATGCGAAAGACCGTCTACGATCGATTTGCGATCCTCTTCACTGATACCGATATCGATTGCCATGTTTCATGCCCTTTTAGATGAGGATTGGAAAGCAGTAACAGCGCTACTTTATCAAGAGACGCCAACGGGCGCAGCCTTCTATTGGTGCACTCGCTCAAATAGGCACATCCATACAGGAAAGTAGCACCTGAATCGTCAAGCCTGTCTGACTCCCTGACGGCAAAACGAGTTCCATGAATTCGCCAGAACCCGGCCAGAGGCTCTATCTCAAGGCTATCGAAGAGGACGCTTTATTGGCGCCAACAAAGCAGCAAGGCCGCACAGGTACTTGATTTGAGTAGACTTCGGCTTTGCTGTTAAATACACAACGTGTCGCTACCGATCCTGCCATCCGGCTGTAGCGCATAGGCTGGACCATCGCTCGTGCATCACGCCTCCACTTTTTCAGAAGCGTACCGGGCGCTACCAGCTATTTCCTTGTGATCCTTCTTAATGTGAGCTTTTTAAAATGTTGAAAATCGTCCACCTGGTAACGGGAGCAGCAGCCTTGCTGCTTTCCTTCATACCCAGCCTGCGCAGTGAAATGCTGCAACCCGATGCGCTTTATCTGGCTTTCTTCGGGCTTCTCAACCTGGTGCTTGCTCCAGTGATTCCCTATTGGAACCGGGGACCACGTCACAACCTGCAAAATCTGGTCAGTGCACTGCTTGTTCTTGCCGTCATCATACAAATCCTTACCCTGCTCGTTCCGCTCGATAAAATCGCTGGTCAACCGGCAATCATCATCAGCCTGATTGTCGCCATAGTTGCCGTTGCACTTCATCTGGGAGTCAGCTTCTACAGATCCTCGCCTTCACCGGCACCTCAAAGCCACGACCTGGGCAATCGCGATACAGGCACCGTGAAGTGGTTCAATACCTCCAAGGGCTTCGGTTTCATCTCGCGCGATTCCGGCGACGATATCTTCGTACACTTTCGTGCCATCCGCGGTGAAGGTCACCGCGTACTCGTCGAAGGTCAGCGCGTAGAGTTCTCCGTGATGAACCGCGACAAAGGCCTGCAAGCCGAAGACGTCATCGCCGCATTGCCGCGCCGCTGATTTCTGCCGCCCCATAAAAAACCGCGCCTTCCTCAGGGAAAGCGCGGTTTTTTTATTGCTGCAAACATCAGTAATGAGGCGGCGGAGCGTCCTCTACGAACGTATCGAACTGGCTACCCATTTCTTCCTGACGCTTGAGCATCGCGGTCATTTGCAACTGCAATCGATCCAGCTCACGTCGCTGTATCACCAGCACATCATTCAACGCCTGAAGCGTATCCTCCTGAAAAGTCAGGCGGCTTTCCAACTCCATGACTCGCTCATCAAGGTTCATGATCACTCACCCTCAAATCGGAAATCTTGCGTCAATACCGGCCTCAATCGCTCGAGAACGGCTGCGAACTGTTCGTCTGTATAAGGAAGGGCCGGATGCTTGCCCCACACAGGCGCGGGCCAGGCTGCATCATCACGCTTGCGAACGATGACATGCATGTGAAGCTGACTGACGACATTACCCAGCGCCGCAACATTGAGTTTATCAGCGTCGAATGCACTCTTCAGGATTTGAGACAGAGCGGTGGTTTCCTGCCACAACTGCAATTGATCCTGAGCCTCAAGCTGAAAGACTTCGCTGATATCAGCGCGACGCGGCACCAGGATGAACCATGGGTAGCGCGAGTCATTGGACAATAAAAGCCTGCACAACGGGAAATCACCGACAGGCAAAGAGTCCTGCTTGAGACGCGAATCCAGAACGAACACGATAAAACCCCCGATTTGCCAGGTTGAATGTCTAACCTGCCCCGCAAGAGTGCGGCGCCTCGTATAGCCCGGCAGGATACGCAGGATCGGACAGCGCTTCACCCTTCTGAGCACATTTCATCACGATCCGCCGATACGCCCCCCGGCAAACCGGCGCACCACCCTGCCCCACCTCCAATGAAAACCGCACCAGTTTGATACCGGAAGCCACTCGTCAGCCGGCGAGGCACTTGCAGGTGAAGGCAGAAGAAAACCGGCAAAAACCGGCACATGAACATAAAAATGAAACAACGTCGTGCCAACCCTATTGGCAGGCAAAGACCGGGATCCATGTTATGGCAGCCTTTCGGAGCGGCGCACCAAAACGAAACACTTTGGTATACCAAAAAGAGCGCTGATCTGCGATTTACTCAAATCCCGGTGCAGTCAGTAACATTTCCTGACTTCCCGACACCTCAACCGGTCATTGATCGGTCCGCAAAGCCCGTTTTTCACAGAAAAAATAAATCAATCAAAATCATATGCTTACGACAAAAACCCCAAGTAAAAACTGAAATCTCACATTTTTTTTCAAATATTTTGAACTTTGTGCACGCTTGTTGCTTCAACACTCACACGACCTGAATGACTCTGGCGGAAAACAGGGACATCAGGACCAAGGGAATAGCAGTTCACAGCTTTGAGCACCTATCCTGAAAGGCGATCTGTAGCTGGATCATTTCAACGCGGATACAAGGGCCTGAAGATAGCAAAGCTGGATACATGATAAGGAAATGATGCATTTGCGACCTGCGTGAAACTTTTAGCGACAACGCCGTAAAGATTCTGGAAAGACAGGGCAGCAACTATCGTAACTACCGTCAGCGTGAGATAGATTTTCGCCGACAAAAAAAGAAAGAGCCGCCCAGATAAAAAAACAGGTGGGACGGCCTGAATCTTCTTAAAACCAAAGGAGCAATCACGATGAGAGTGATGAAGTGGAGCGCAATCGCACTGGCAATTACTGCAGCCAGCGCCCAAATGGCAACAGCAGCACCGTTCGTCAGTGACCAGTCTGAAGCCAAGGGCTTTGTAGAGGGCAGCACTCTTGACCTGAAGTTGCGCAACTACTATTACGACCGTGACAAGAAAAACACCACTGGCCCTAGCCGTCGCGACGACAAAGACTGGACTCAAGGTCTGTGGGTCAACTATAGCTCCGGCTACACCCAAGGCACCGTTGGCGTCGGCGTAGAAGCATTCGGCTACTTCGGCCTGAAACTGGACGGCCAGAAAAAATACTCCGGTTCCGGCAACCTGGTAACCAGCTCCGACGGCACCAACGAAGACAGTTTTGGTAAAGGCGGCGGCGCAGTCAAATTCCGCGTCTCGAAAACCGAACTGAAAGTCGGCGACATGCAACCTGCCAACCCGGTATTTGCCGTCGGCGGCTCCCGCCTCCTGCCTCAGACTGCCAGCGGTATCAGCCTGCAAAGCAGCGAGATCGCTGGGCTTGACTTGGAAGCGGGCCATTTCTACTCTGGCACCAGCCAGGATGACACCAACCGTAGCGGCAAGATTTTTGCGAGCTACGCCAATAACTTTGATGGTGAAGAAGCCAATAGCGCAGATTTCATTGGTGGCAAATATGCAATCACCGAGAACCTTGGCGTAGCGTTCTACGCTTCAAGACTTGAAGACATCTGGAATCAGTACTACGGCAACGTGAATTACGCCCTGCCTCTGGGTGGCGATCAGTCTCTGGCATTCGACGCCAATATCTATCGCACTCTCGACGAAGGCAGCGCCAAGGCTGGCTCGATCAATAACACTGCAGCCTCCGGCTCTGTCGCTTACTCCTTCGCAGCGGCTCACACAGTCACTCTGGCCTTCCAGAAGATCGACGGTAATACTCCGTTCGACTACATCGGTATCGGTGACAACAACCGCGCTGCTGACTCGATCTTCCTGAACAACTCCGTTCAGTACTCCGACTTCAACGCCCCTAACGAGAAGTCCTGGCAGGCTCGCTACGACCTGAACATGGCTCCTTACGGCGTACCGGGTCTGAGCTTCATGACTCGCTACCTGCGCGGCTATGACATCGATGGCACCAAGACCCCTACTAACAGCGCATATGCTGGTATGTATGGCGAAGACGGCAAACACCACGAAACCAACCTTGAAGCCAAATACGTCGTACAAGCCGGCCCGGCCAAGGACTTGTCCTTCCGTATCCGTCAAGCATGGCACCGTGGCAACGATGCTCAGGCAGACGGCGACGTCAACGAGTTCCGCCTGATCGTCGACTACCCGATTTCGGTCCTGTAATCACAGGCCGGTCTCTGCTACTTGAAAAAGCCCGGCTCGATTGCCGGGTTTTTTCATATCGCCACAAAAGTACTACCCTGAGACTCACCGCCAGCCGCGCGCTGTACGCGACCGGCACACCACCGTACAATGCCGGGTCATTTCCAGTCCCAGCAACAGACAACGGCCAACCATGCGCACCAGTCAATTTTTGCTCGCCACACAGAAAGAAACCCCTTCAGATGCAGTCGTGGTCAGCCATCAGCTGATGCTGCGTGCTGGCATGATCCGCAAGCTGGCTTCCGGCCTCTACACCTGGCTGCCCATGGGCCTGCGCGTATTGCGCAAGGTAGAAGCCATCGTTCGTGAAGAAATGGACGCTGCCGGCGCACTCGAAATACTGATGCCGGGTATCCAGCCCGCAGAACTGTGGCAGGAATCCGGTCGCTGGGAGCAATACGGCCCCGAGCTGATGCGCCTGGTAGATCGCCACAACCGTGATTTCTGCCTGGGCCCGACCCACGAAGAGGTCATTACCGATCTGGCACGCAACGAGCTCAACAGCTACAAGCAGTTGCCGATCAACATGTACCAGATCCAGACCAAGTTCCGCGACGAGATCCGCCCACGCTTCGGCTTGATGCGCGGTCGCGAATTCGTCATGAAGGACGCCTATTCGTTCCACGCCGATCATGCTTCGTTGCAGGAAACCTACGACCGCATGCATCTGGCCTACAGCAACGTATTCACCCGTCTGGGCCTGAAGTTCCGCCCTGTCGAGGCCGATAACGGCTCCATCGGCGGCGCTGGCTCCCACGAGTTCCACGTGCTGGCAGACTCCGGTGAAGACGACATCGTCTTCAGCAATGGCTCCGATTACGCAGCCAACATCGAGAAGGCCGAAGCAATACCACGCGAGAAGTCCCGCGGTGCTGCAACTGAAGAGCTGCGACTGGTCGACACCCCGGATGCAAAGACCATCGCGCAACTGGTCGAAGGCTTCAACCTGCCAATCGAAAAGACCGTCAAGACACTGGTCGTCCACGCTGCCGAAGAAGGCAAGCTGGTCGCGCTGATCATTCGTGGCGACCACGAACTCAACGAGATCAAGGCCGCCAACCTGGAACAGGTCGCCAGCCCGCTGGTGATGGCATCCGAAGCCGAACTGCGTGACGCCATCGGCGCAGGCGCAGGCTCCCTGGGCCCACTGAATCTGCCACTGCCCTGCATCATCGACCGCTCTGTCGAGCTGATGAGCGACTTTGCCGTTGGCGCCAACATCGACGACAAGCACTACTTTGGCGTCAACTGGGAACGCGACCTGCCTGTACCTGCCGTTGCCGACCTGCGCAACGTTGTCGCCGGCGACCCGAGCCCGGACGGCAAAGGCACGCTTGAAATCAAGCGCGGCATTGAAGTCGGCCATATCTTCCAGCTGGGCACCAAGTACAGCGAAGCGATGAAGTGCCAGGTACTGGGCGAAAACGGCAAGCCAGTCAACCTGACCATGGGTTGCTACGGTATCGGCGTTTCCCGCGTTGTCGCAGCTGCCATCGAGCAGAACAGCGATGAAAACGGGATCATCTGGAACGACACCCTGACGCCTTTCCATATTGCACTGGTTCCATTGCGCTATGAGACGGAAGCCGTTCGTGAAGCGACAGACAAGCTGTATGCCGAGCTGACCGCCGCGGGCTTTGAAGTACTGCTCGATGACCGCGACAAGAAAACCAGCCCAGGCATCAAGTTCGCCGACATGGAGCTGATCGGTATTCCGCATCGCATCGTGGTCAGTGATCGTGGTCTGGCCGAAGGCAATCTGGAATACAAGAGCCGAATCGAGTCGCAACCACAAGCCATTGCGGTCGCCGACGTGCTGTCGTTCATCCAGGGCCGTGTGAAGCGCTGAGTCACAGGTGCGCCCGTTCATGCGGGCGCGCCACTCATCACATGCCCAATCCGCATCAAGAGATCCCATGTTCAGACGAAGCACCCTAAGCCTCGGCAGCGCCGTTCTATGCGGTACTTTCCTCGTCAGCGGTTGTGCCAATCAGTTGTCACAACGCAGCGAGCACGAAGAACGCATAGAGCGCAAACTGCTGGAACACACTCTGCAGATCGATATCGGCGAGCCCAAGACGCTTGAGCTGCCACAGCGCCGGGTGCGGATTCACGAGCATAAGTCCTTTGAAGTCACTGACTTTGAAGTGACCCGCCATTACGACCGCTACACCCCCTATCAACCCTGGCGGGAAATCTACGAAATTCCGCTGGGAGCCGTTGCCGTGGTGGCCGGCATCGGCGCCAACGTGGTCAATGTCTTCGCTCTCGGCACACTGCCCGACAGCGTGACCAAAGACTGGATCAATTACGGCGTTGCCGGCCTCAATCCTTTCATGAACGCACCGTCCCATGGCCGGGCGCAGCAGAACCTGGCCAGCATCGATGAAGTCCAGAAGGACAAGAGAATCGAGAACTCCACCCTGCCCTGGAACGAACGCCCGGTCATGGTGAAGGCAGGCAACGAAACCCACGAACTGAATACGGATCGCAACGGGGTTCTGCGTCTCAACCTGCTCGACAGCCCGTTTGCCGAACAGGATCTGAGCCGCGTCACTCGCCTGTACCTCAATATCGAGGATGATCAGGACAACGCGCATGCCAATGCCAGCCTGCCTATCAGCCAGTCACTGCGGGGCAAGCTGCTGGAAGCTCATGAGCTGATCTACGACGATCTGGAAGACGATGAAGTCAAACAGTGGGTCCATCGGGTCAAGCGTCTTTCGGAACTGGGCCTTGAAGAAGAAGCCAGCGAGCTGGAGCAGAGCCTGATCGAGCTGACACGCAACGATCCTCAACTGCAAAACGAGTTTCTCAAGTCCCTGGCCAAGGATGCTGGCCGCCTTGTGGCACCTGCCACAGATCCTGATAGCGAATAACGAGCAGGCTCCTTGCAAGGAGCCTGCAACTATCAGGTAAACAGCTCCAACTGCTCATGAGCGCCGCGCAAATCATGCAGGCGCACACCGATCCCCAGCAATCGCACCGGCTTGGCGCCACGCGCAAAAGCCTGGGTCAGCAATTGCTCATAACTGCCCAGATCCCGCCCGGCTCCCGACTGCTCCAGTGTGGTCTGGGTAAAGTCATGGAACTTCACTTTGACGAACGGCTTGCCGGGACGATATTGACCGGCCATTCGCTCCATGCGTACGCCCAGGGTTTCCAGTAAGGCTGGCAATTTCTCCAGGCAACTGGCCAGATCGGGCAAATCCGTGTCGTAGGTATTTTCGACACTCACAGACTGGCGCCTGCTGTCATTCTGCACCGGACGATCATCGATCCCGAACGCCAGATTCCAGAGCCGCTCGCCAAAACTGCCGAACTCACGCACCAGCGCCAGCTTGCTCCAGCGACGCAAGTCCATACAACTGATGATGCCCAGCCTCCCCAGCTTGTCAGCGGTGACCTTGCCGACACCGTGCAGCTTGCTGACCGGCAGCGAGGCGACAAAATCCTCGACCTGATCGGGCGTTATCACAAACAGCCCGTTGGGTTTCTTCCAGTCACTGGCGATCTTGGCCAGAAACTTGTTGGGCGCCACGCCAGCCGAAACCGTGATGTGCAACTGGTTCGAGACCCTGCGCCGGATATCCTGAGCGATACGAGTCGCACTACCGGAGAAATGGCTGGCATCGGACACATCCAGAAAAGCCTCGTCCAGCGATAGCGGTTCGATAAGGTCGGTGTAATCGCGAAAAATGCCCTGGATTTCCCGAGAAGCTTCTTTATAGGCATCCATGCGCGGCTTGACGATGTTCAGGTCCGGGCACAGCGTCAAAGCGTGACGCGAGGACATCGCCGAACGCACCCCATAAGCACGGGCTTCATAGTTGCAGGTCGCAATCACCCCTCTCTTGTCCGGCGACCCACCGACAGCCAGCGGCTTGCTGGCAAGGCTCGGGTCGTCTCGCATTTCGATGGCTGCATAAAAGCAGTCACAGTCGATATGGATGATTTTGCGCTGAGTCATGAAAGGCGATTTTGCAATCAATGGCCGTGCAGTATCGCATTGGTGTCAGGAAGTGACACTCATGATGCCAAATCAATGCATCGGAAAAGCGGCCCCACACTGGCACACAGAGCTTTCAGCCCGTCAGACAAGCCTCCATATCCGATGTACCGCAAGCCTTGCATCGCTAACCATTTGAAGAAAAAAGCATTTTTTGAAACTAATGATTGACAGCCATGCGTTCCCCTGTAGAATGCCGCCCTATCAGACGCGGGATGGAGCAGCCTGGTAGCTCGTCGGGCTCATAACCCGAAGGTCGT
>NZ_JBMDJL010000003.1:0-357898 GCF_057809175.1 Pseudomonas sp. FG43 | reverse complement strand
CGCCGATGGTAGTGTGGGGTTTCCCCATGTGAGAGTAGGTCATCGTCAAGATTCATTCCGAAACCCCTGTCTGCTGACGCAGACAGGGGTTTTGTCTTTCTGCTCCCAGCAAAGATATCCCCAGGCTCTCGAAAGCCACACACAAAAAAACCAGCCTCCACTGCTGAAGGCTGGCTTCGAGCGACGCAACTATTTAGAACTGATAGCTTACGGTCGCACTCACATTTCGTTCCTCACCCATATAACAGAAGCTCAAGCTTGCGCAGGACGCGACATAGGATTCGTTGGTCAGGTTGTTTGCGTTTACCCGCACATCAACACCTTTGAGCCCTACCTTGCTCAGGTCATACCCCACAGATGCATCCAGCAATGTGTACGCTGGAACCTTCATGGTGTTTTCAGCATCCGCCCAGCTATAGCCGACATACCGAACACCACCGCCCAGACGCAGCCCGTCGAGAGCGCCACTGTTGAATGCATAATCACCCCAGACCGAAGCCATATGTTTGGGGGCCTGGGTGGGTGAATTTCCTTTGTTCTCGATGATAGTGGTCGCCGAACTCAATGTGCTGATCATCGACTTTGAGTATTCGATATCTGTCAGCGTGTAACTGCCCAGCACTTTGAAGTTATCGGTCAGCTGAATATGAGCTTCAAGCTCCAGTCCCTGTGAGCGTATTGCGCCAACAGGACGGTAGAAGTTTTCTTGAGGCAGCTTGGAAGCCAGGTTTTCTTGATCGATATGGAAGGCTGAAGCTGTAAACAGATTGTCTGTGCCTGGTGGCTGATATTTGATCCCGGCTTCCCATTGGGTGCCATCCGTAGGCGCCAGCGGATTACCGCTGCTGTCGGAGTAAGAGTTCGGGTTAAACGACTCGGAATAGCTGAAGTACGGAGCAATTCCGTTATCGAACAGGTAAAGCACACCGGCCCTGCCAGTGAGCTTGGTTCGCTTGTCACTGATTTCGGTTCCTGCCGGACGCCCTGTCTCAGCCAGTCGGTTCTCGTCGGAGGTTTCCACCCAATCCTGGCGGATACCCAGGGAGAATCGCCACTTGTCGAGCTCAATCAAATCCTGCGCATAAAGGCCTGTCTGTTCCAGACGCCGCAGGTAACTGGTCGGGCTGTAATAACTGATTGCGGAGTTTCCATACACGGGATTGAAAGCATCCAGGGACGTCACTGCGCCGCTGGTCCAGTCAACCACGGTCTTGCGTCGTTGATAGTCCACGCCGAGCAGCGTCGTATGCTTGACCGACCCGGTAAAGAACTCAGCCTGCAGCATGTTATCGATGATGAATGCGTGCAGACGCTCATCGCCACCGGAGTAATAACGGTTCAGTTCGTTGCCGGTCGCGCTGGTCCAGCCATAGGCGTAGACCTGCTCGTTCTTCACCCTGGAATCCAGATAGCGGAAGTTCTGCCGTGCCGTGAAGACATCATTGAAGCGATGCTCGAATTGATAGCCGAATGACTGTTGGTCACGGCTG
Source organism: Pseudomonas sp. FG43 (assembly GCF_057809175.1). Classification (NCBI taxonomy): domain Bacteria; kingdom Pseudomonadati; phylum Pseudomonadota; class Gammaproteobacteria; order Pseudomonadales; family Pseudomonadaceae; genus Pseudomonas; species Pseudomonas sp. FG43. The sequence goes on along the minus strand of NZ_JBMDJL010000003.1, from coordinate 356,408 downwards.
AAGCCATCCACGCCTGGTTCGCCATCGAAAAAGTTCTCCGATATGCGCTGGCCGTTGCGTTGATGAAGCGCACCATCCGCCGGCACGCCACCGTGATAGCCACCTTCGGGGTCATGCTGTAGATAGGCTTGCAGTGTCAGCGAAGTGTCTTCGTTGAAGTCGATGCTTACGGTGGGAGCCAGCGCATAGCGTTTCTCTTCCACATGATCGAACTGGGTGTCGGATTTATCGGTCAGCCCCGTAAGGCGATAGGCAATGCGTTTGTCTTCATCCACAGGACCACTGAAATCGAATGCCAGGCCTCGCTGACCCTGTGTACCGACCGTTGCCTGGATCTGGTGATAAGGCTCATAAAGCGGTTTCTTGCTGGTCAGCGCCACCAGGCCACCCGGAGAGCTGCGACCATAGAGCACCGACGAAGGACCTTTGAGGATATCGACCCGCTCAAGGAAGTACGGGTCGACCTGCATGGTGCTGTAAGTCCCGCTATCGCCCATGGACTTCAGACCGTCCAGATAGATGTTATCCACAGACCCGTCATTGAAGCCGCGCATCGCGACATAGTCGTACCGATGAGTTGCTCCATACGGATTGGTCAGCACGCCAGGGGTATAGCGCATGGCTTGCGAAACCGTCTGTGAACCTTGATCGTCCATCTGTTGCCGGGTGACAACCGAGACGGACTGTGAGGTTTCCAGTAGCGAGGTACTGGTCTTGGTCGCGATCTGGCTGTGGGTGGCGTTATAGCCTTCCATGCTGCCCAAGGCATTTCCCAGGGCAAACCCGCGAATATCCGTGTCTGGCAACGACAGTGTCTGGTCTTCAACGGCCCGCAGGACATAACTGCTGCCATCTTGCGAGATGGCCTGCAAGCCGCTGCCACCCAGCAGAATGTTCAAGGCCTGACCTATTGAATAATTACCCTGCAATCCCGGTGAGCGGGCGCCTGCCGTTTGTGCCGGTGTAGCGGATAGCGTGATCCCCGCCTGCCGGGCGAACTGATTCAGCGCCTCGCCCAGTGGTGCTGCCGCGATGGAGTAGTTGCGTACGACGCTGGCTGAAGAAGCGTTGTCCTGGGCCTGCACCTGAAGCGGCAAGACCGTCGTGCCCAGAGCGATGGAGACCAATGCTGCACGAATGGCCGTGCGCAGGGCTGGTGAGTCGGAGGCAGCACAAACTGAATGCGAGATACCTTGAGGCCGGGTCATGAGAGGCAGTTCCGTCAGGTTCAATCAGAGAAATAGGGGTACTGATATCCATGCCGGACACCTGAGCGAAACCCGCCAGAAATAATCAGGCCTGACGCTGTAGCGTCACCCACCAGCGGGTGTGGTAACTGAGTTTTACAGGAAGAGTCTGAGGCAGGACCGCGAGCAACTTGTCGGTATCCTCCAGCCTGAACACGCCGGAAAGCCGCAGGTCTGCAATGTCATCCGCACACCCCAGATAACCCCGGCGATAGCGCCCGACCTCCGCCAGGAAATCACCCAGACGCATATCCTTCGTCACGATCAAGCCTTCGCTCCATGCGCCTGCTTCCATATCCAGTGCCGGGAGCAGGGTGGCGCGCTGTCCGGAAACCGAATAACTCTGGCCTGCCTTCACGTTTATCGGGGATGTGGCAGGCGAGCGGATAATCAGGCTGCCCTCCGTCACGCTGACACGGGTCCGGTCCTGATCCTGACGAACGACGAAGCGGCCGCTGATGCCTTCAAACAGACCGTGGCGGCTCTGCACCAGCAGTGGCCTTGGCGCGACACTTTGCGAGTCGGCCCCGCAGGCAACCAGAATCTCCCCGCGTGTGAGGTTTATCAGGCGGTGCAGGGTATTGAAGTCCTGATCCACCGCGCTGTCGGTGTTCAATTGCAGACGTGTGCCATCCTGCAACCGGTAACTGTTGCGTTGACCCACGTTGGTAGCAAAGTCGGCCTGCCATTGCTGCCAGGGCGCCATATCACGGGAGATCCATGCAGCGGAGCCCAGTACTACGATACCGGACAGTAATTTCAGCGCTTGTCGACGTCCCAGTCGTTGCGCGCTGTTCTCCAGTGCTTCAAAGGCGGCTCCCGATCCGGGTAATGCCTGGAAGCTGCTGTTCAACTCATTGCTCAGTGTCTGGATACGTTGCCAGGCACATTCATGATCGGCGTGTTCGGTACGCCACTGTTCACACTGCTTGCGCAGGCCTGGATCGGCTGACGAATTGTTCAGCCGCATGGACCACTGGATCGCCTGTTTTACAACCTGTGGCGAGGGCTGGCGCTGGCGAGACGGCTGCAAGGTACGGCTCATGCGTCGTATCGCAGTACATAGCAGTGATAAAGCGCATCGGCGATATAACGCTCGACCGAACGCAGGGACACGCCCATCTGTCTGGCAATCTGCTTGTGCGGCATTCCCTCGCATTGGGCCAGCAAAAATGCTTGCCTGACCTTCGGTTTGAGGCCGTCGAGCATTCGGGCAATGCTTTCCAGCAACTCGAAAACCAGCTCGCGGGACTCGGGCGAAGGTGTCTCGTGGGGCGGCAGATGAGCAATGGCTTCCAGATAAGCACGCTCAAGTTCTTCACGGCGCCAGTGATCGATGACCAGGCCCTTGGCAACGGTACGCAAGAAGGCTCGTGGGGTTTTCAGCTCAAGCAGTTCGCTGCGATTGAGCAGCCGCACAAACGTATCCTGTGCCAGATCAGCCGCATCGGCGGCATTGCCCAGTTTGCTGCGCAGCCATGAATGGAGCCAGCCATGGTGATCGTTGTAGAGCATGTGTATGGCCGAGTGCTGAGAAGGCATTGAGGCGCGCCATCCCAGCGCTGCGCGAATGATAATAAATCGCATTGTGTGAAAGCGTCCGCCAATTTGCAACCTCTCAAATGCCTGAACCCGCTCAGGCTTCTGGCGCTGAGCGGGTTTTGGTCACTGCAACAAATCAGGCAAACAGGCTGCGCACGTTACCCATGGCGCTGTCAGCGAAGCCCTGGAGGAATTCCTGGAACGCCGGCAGTGCTTCAGGCCCACCCTGATCGGGTTCGGCGATGATGGTCCATGTTGCAACCGAATCGTTCTCGCCAGTGGGTTGGACGGTCATCGCTGCCCAGAGATTGCCGACGGGCAGGCTGGTGTAGATCAGCGACCAGGTCATGAAGCGCGCATTGTTATCGTGAGAGTTCAGTTGTTCGATGGCCACGTTGCCGTCCTTGAACAGTTTCTTGCGCACCGAGCGCACGCCCTTCCCGGTGACTTCAGTGCTTTCCAGCGCCGGAATGAAGGCCTGGAAACCGCCAAAGTTGCCGACGATCGCCCAGACGCTGTTGGCATCCCCCGGCACTTCCACTGCCGAGACGACTTTGCACAGTGTCGGGTTCTTGATCAGGGTGTCCGGTTGCAGAGTGTTGATTGAGCTCATGTCGTTCTCCATTTGTTTCGTGTTGGGTTGTCGATGGTTCAGATAAAGTCGATTTCTTTCAGGTAGTCGCAACCCTTGCGCAGCAGCGCCGGGGTTTTCTGCGGGTATTGCTCACCCATGTGCCGGATGCCGGCCAGGGCGTTCTGGTACTCGATCATCGAGATGTCGCCGATATCTTCCTCGAAACCGTCCAGATAGAAGCCCAGCACGCCGAACAGTGCGTTCTGGCTATCGACGCGGTTGAGCTGGGTTTGCCAGTGCGCCACGCTGACCATCTCGAACTCGCGTCCGGCTTCGCGGAAGGCATCCACGTAACTGTTCCAGCTCAAGGGCTCGGGGTTGTGGAGGTTGAATACCGCACGGCTGGCCTGATAGCGGCTGGCGTGGAAACCGATGAAGCGTGCAAGGAAGTCCACCGGCATCAGGTCGAAGTTCATGGCGAACTCCGGGACCTTGCCAAGTTGCAGGGAGCCTTTGAGCATCAGCATCAAGCGGTTTTTCTGTGGCTGGCACACGCCTGTGACGCTGTTGAAAGCAATGTTGCCGGGGCGGTAGATATTCACCCACACGCCTTGCTCTCTGGCCCTTTGCAACACCCGCTCCGCGACCCATTTGGACAGGTTGTAACCGTTCTTGATGTAGATCGGCGGTGTGGCGGCGGCAGGTTGCTCCAGCACACTGCCCGCGGTATCGACGGCGCTGGAGGCCGACAGTGTCGAGACGAAGTTGAAGATCTTCTTGCTGCGTCCCTCGCACAGTCGCAGGCATTCAAAGACCGGTGCCACGTTGTCACGGATAAGCGTTTCGTAATCCTGGACATGGTTCACATTGGCCGCGTTATGCACCAGTGCGCCGAAGTCCCGATCCAGTCGCTCATACACGGCATCGCTCAAACCCAACTGCGGTTGGGTGACGTCGGCGGGATAGACCGTTACCCGGCTCAGGTCCAGATGCTCCAGCCGGTTTTCCCGCAACGACTGAACGAAGCGTTCGTGTGCGCTTTGCCCCGAGCCTTCGCGCACCAGGCACGCAATCTCGCTCGCTCCCCAGGCCAGCAGCGCTTCGACGATATGCACGCCGAGAAAACCATTGGCACCGGTCACGATGACTTTGTGGACATCGCCCAGCCTGCTGATCGGCAGCACCGGTATTTCCAGATCGGCGTTGGCGTCCAGCAGCGCTTGCGGGCTGACGGTGTAACTCGAAACGCCTTCGCTTTCGATCAGGCTCGCCAGCGTCAGCACGGTGGGCGCTTCAATAAAGCGATTGATGGGAATGCTGCGCCCGAACCGTTCGCGAATCCCCAGCAACATGCGCGACAGCAGGATCGAATGGCCACCCAGATTGAAGAAGCTTTCGTCGGTGGAAATATCCCCGATGGGCAGTTCAAGAAGCTCTGCCCACAGTTCGAGAAGCTTTTGCTCCTGCTCCGTTTCCGGCAGGCGGCGGGGTTGCTGGTCTGCGAAGCTCACTGGTATTTCCAGAAGGGCCTTGCGATCGATCTTGCCGTTACTGGCAAATGGCATGTTCGCCAATACCGTATAGGCGCCGGGATGCATGTAGTCCGGCAACAGGCGTTGCACGTGCGCTTTCAATGCCGACAGGGCGACCTCTTCAGCCTCATGAGGCTGGGCAGCAAAGGCCAGGATGCGGCGCTGGCCATCGACGACCACGGCGACCTGCCGATACAGCTGACTGCTGCGCAGGCAGTGCTCGATCTCTTCCGGCTCGACCCGAAATCCACGAATCTTCACCTGATTGTCACGACGTCCGGCCAGCTCGATACCGTCCGGGGTCCATTTGCCGATGTCCCCGGTGCGATAGGCACGCAGTTGCTGCCCGTCTGGCAAGGTCAGCGTCACATAGCGTTCGGCTGTCAGGTCAGGATTGTTCAAGTAACCCAGGCACACGCCAGGACCGACGATATACAACTCTCCCTGCGCCTGCTCCGGCACTGGTTGCAACTGCTCGTCCAGAATCCAGACCTGGCTGTTGGCAATCGGTCGGCCCAGATTGCGGTTGCTGCTGCCAGGCCGGAACTGCCCGGCAGTGACCAGAACCGTGGCTTCGGTCGGGCCGTAGAGGTTATGAAAGTGGCACTGCCGGGTCAGGTGCTCGATGACATAAGGCTCGCAGACGTCGCCTCCGGTCATCACATGCTCAAGCCCCAAGGGCTCGTCCAGCGGCAGGATACTCAGCAATGCAGGTGGCAGAAACGCATGGCTGATGCGGTCTTTCAGCAGGCTGACCAGCCGCAGGGGATCACGTCGCTGGTCTTCATCGGGTATCACCAGCTCTGCACCGCTGAGCCAGGTGGGGAAGATATCGATCACTGAAGAATCGAAGCTCAGTGTCGAGAACTGCAACACCCGGCAGTGCTCGGACAGGCTGACGTACTCCGCATACCAGGCAGTGAAGTGGCTGAGATTACGCTGACTGAGCAGCACGCCTTTGGGGTGGCCAGTGGTGCCTGAGGTATAGAGCGCCATACACGGCGAGTCGCTATGCGTCAGTGGCCTGGTCAGAAGCTGATCTGGCTCCGTCACCTGGATCGATCCGATATCCAGTGCGGGAAACCCGGCCTTGGCCAGCGGATGCGAACCGTCATGCAGCAACAGCAGGGCACCCGAGTTTTCCAGAATGTATTGCTGGCGCTGAACGGGCTGGCTGGGGTCCAGTGGCAGGTAGATCGCGCCACTGCCGAGAGTTGCCAGAATGCCTGCATACAACGCGACAGACTTGGGCAGGCAAATGCCGATGACCACAGGTGTTGTCTGCTCTCTGGCCTCAATCAGCGGCAGTAAATGACGCTGGATTGCGACACCTTGAGCGTACAACTCCCGATAGCTGAAAACCTGACCGGCAATCGACAGGGCCGAGCGTTCGCCAAAGGTCTGAAAGCTTTGCTCCAGGCGTTCGACCAGAGGCGTTTGGGCCACTTCCAGCAGATGCGGTTGATCGGTCTGATTCAGACGATGCCTGAACAGCAGATGATCTATCGCCTGCAGGCCATCCTGCCATTCGCTTTGTGCGGGAGTGGTCGTGGGCAGGGTGCTGAAATACTTCTCGTCCCTGGACAGGCGACTGATCAGCAGCGCGGTCTGGTCGACACACTCCGCGATTGCCGCGTCGCGCAACATACGGCCGTTGCCCGACTCCTGAGCAGGCAGCCACTCTCGCACGATCAGGTGCTGGGCCGTGGCCGAACCGTGCCAGCACAGCAACTCAAGGCGTGGCAGGCCATCGGTTGAGTTCGGACTCAAGCCGACACGAAGGCTCAGGTGATCGGTGCTAGCGAATGCCTTGAGCCGTTCGCCATTCATGTCCAGGCTGCCGTCTTCGATCAGTATCGAGGCGTTGTCGACAAGGCTCGCATTCAACTCGGCCTGATCGCTCAGGCGATGTACCGCATGTCCGTGTGCGAGCAGTTCTGTGTGCAGTTCGCTCAGGGTCAGGCTATGACCGATGAGCACGATCTCCAGACGTTTCATTGCAGCATTCCCTGGGCTGGCAGATAGTCGGCCAGCGCCCGCTGCACGCAAGCATCTTCAAGCATTGAACTGCTCTTGAAGAAGCGCACGATATTGCCGATCAGAGGGTGATGGCGATTGATGGGAAAGCTCACCGCCGTGATTTCATCCTTGAGCGCCTGCTTGACGGAATCTGCGACCTGCAGGTGATCGATCAGGATGAAATCGAAGCCGTGCTGGATATCACTGGTCAAATATTGAGCAATGAATGTCGGCATGATGCGGGCGATGCATTCGCGATCCTCTTCGGGCGCGGTGTGCCAGTAGATACGCACCAGTCGTGCCCAGAACCCTGAGTGACGGCCCTCGTCGAGCAAGTGATCGGCCATCAGCCCCTTGACCGACTGCTTGACCGAATCGTCCTTGGCGAAGGCCGCCACATCGTTGGTCACGGTGTTTTCCGCGATGGCTACGCAGATCAGTTCCACTGCGCTGCGCAGATGCTCCGGCGCCAGGGCGAGGGCGGCAGGAATGGCCCGGCTCAGCTCGATTTCATCGGGCAGTTCAATCGGTTCGATCCCCGTCAGGGCGATGGTCTGCTGCATGAAGTCCATCGCCACCAATGCGTGGTAATCCTCATCGACCACTACTGTCATGGCGTCGTAGCGACACGCAAAAGGAAAGCGGATGGTGAAGTTGTCCTTGGCGATACTGCGCGCGGTCTTGTCGACAATTTCGGTTTCAAAGATCACGACATCGTTGATGAACTTGTAGAGGCTTTGCACCAGTGCGTAATCACGCAGGTGCGGGCACTCACGGGTGAAGGTTTCGCTCAACACCAAAGGCTGGCGGCTCAGTGGGTAGATCAGTTTTTCATCGTTCTCGACGATCCGGCGTGGGCGAGTGCGGATGGTGGCGCGACCTTCCCAGGCATCAATGAACGACCTGTAGTCTTCTGCTTTCATGATGGCTTCCTTGTAGACGCGATATCAGGCGCTGGCTTGCATCAATGGCGAGCGCATGCTCATGCGCAGGGTGTCCCACAGCTCGACCCGGCTATCCACGGCGGCAATGGCGGCCTGATAGACTTCTCGCTCGCGCTGCTCGTCGCCATTGACCAGTCGGGCCAGCAACTGCTCGGCAGCCGGGCCGTGGTCCTCCGAATCGACTTCGATATGGCGTTCCAGGTAATAGCGAAAGGTCGGGGCCTGATCGACGGTGATGCCCCATTCATCGAGGATGCTCTGGAACATCACCGGGATAACGCTTTCGCGGCCATGCAGAAAGGCTGCTGCCACGCTATGGGCGGGTGCATGCAGCGCGGTATTGAGCGTGTGGGTCACGAATACCGTTGCCGCCTGGCCTGCATTGACGCGCTGCAATGCCGTGGCGTAATGCACGCCCTGTTTCTGAAGCTCGACGAAACGCTCTATCTGCAAGGTGCTGGCGCCAATCTCGCGCATGGCATCCAGATACAACTCGAAATGGCTGTAGTGGCCGTGGCTCAGCTTGTCGTCGGATTCTTCACCCAGCACGATTTCATTGATCAGCCTGGCTGCCGATGCATCCCGAGGCGGTAGCCAGGGCAATTGGGTACACGTCAGCTCCTGCTGTAAACGCTTGGTCAGCGACATGAAGTCCCAGACGGCGAATACATGGGTTTCCATAAAACGTTTAAGCACTTCCAGGGAATTGATTTCAGCAAAGATGGGGTGTTGGCTAAGTTCGGTTTTCTTGCGGTCCAATAGCGTTTTCTGACAATGCATGGCGATATCCCGGTAGTTGTAAGTGCAAGTGTTGGCTGTGGCGTGTGGCTAAATAACAGCTTTCGTTCTTGAAGAAACACGCTGCAGGAGGCCTGACTAACAGGCAGGTCAGCGCCTGTTAGTTGAAACGATCAATAACCGTAAAAGTCAGTTGTTTCGTTGCAGGTCCTTTGCAGAGCCATGAGTGCCCACAGCTGCAGCCTGTGTGGGCGTGGCCGAATAACCAGAGGTGTCGGCCGTTGTGACGGGCTGCGAATAAAAGTTAAAGCACTTTTAATGAACTTAGCAATTGTTTTTTATTATTATTTTAGTTGCTGTTTTTCAAGGTTGTAAGTTGCCATATAAAACTATTGATTTAAGTTTTATAGGGGCGTGAGCAACCCTTTCGGCTGATAAGAGCCAAAATTGAGAGTAATGAACGAATGCCTCGTTCAGCGTTGCTGTTATGCCGAACAATCAGAGTTTTTGACTTTTGGAGGGCGATACTGGAAGTGACTTCCAATGCCTTGTTGCCCTTGCAGGAACTCCTTTCTCAATACGTTCAAATGAACAGATCGCTGCCCTGCACCAGACGGGCAGTTCAAGAGCGACCAAGGCGCAACCCTCCGGTTGGATCACGCCGCAGTCACGACCGAGTTTGCCTTATTCCTGAGGCAGACCAACCCGGTGGTTCAGGAAAACAGGCATAAAAGCGCTGCCCGCGAGCAGATAGCTCGCAGCGCATGGAAAGGGTGCTGAAAGGGGAGTGAGAAGCGTCAGGCCACGAGGGTCAGGTGATCAACCGGAGTTGATTCAGGCGATGCTTTTCTTGCGTTGGCGTACCGCTGGTTTTTCTTGCTCGGCCTTTTTGTTGTTGAGGTATTGAGTGATTGCCTTGACACCCCGATTGAGGTGGTTTTGCAGAGAACTCACGATTTGCTCAACGGCTTTTTCTTCGGCCAGACGCAGCAGCTCCCAGTGGTCGTCCTGGGACAGTTTGCCAAGGCCCATGGACGAGAGATTGAAGCGCAGGAAACGCTCTTCTTCGTTCAGGCCTTCTTCTACCAGACGCATCAAGCGCTTGTTGGGCGTCTTGGCGTACAGAGACATGTGAAACAGGCGGTTGAGGGTGCCCATCTTGGAGTAGTCGGTTTCAACCTCAAGCAACTCGATGTAGCTTCGTGCGCTTGCCAGGTCGTCGGCATCCAGTAACGGAATGGAAAGGCGCAGAGCCTCGGACTCCAGCAGGATGCGCAGACCATAGGCGTCAACGGCATCTTCGGTGATCAACGGTGCGACGACGGCGCCTTTATGGGTTTCGACGCGCAGGAGTGACTGTGCCTCAAGCTGGCGCAATGCTTCGCGCACCGGCATTCGGCTGACACCGAATAATGTGGCCAACTCCTGCTGACGCAGGGCTGTACCACTCGGCAGGCTGCCATCAATAATGGCGTTGCGCAGTTTTTCTTCGATAACAGATCTGGCAAGGTGCGCGGGAGGCTGTTCGTTTCCCAGGACCGAGCACAAAAAGGCTTCTCTATCAGTTTTGCGCATCGCCATACTTCTTCATCAACCTGGCTGGATTGGATTCATGGTTGCCAACAGACCTGGGTCTGTTCCCGTTCTGCTACAAGCAGCATGCCCGCAGTTGCAGAGCATTTTAGCGCTCCTGTCAGCAACATGTTGAATGAGCATTTATATACACACGGCTTTTTAGACGCTTTTTTCGAACATCGCGAGCATTTGCCGATGGCCTGCTCGCGATGATGCCTTACCGGTAACAGAGCGCCTTAAGGTGTCAGTCGCCCCGAGACGAAATGTTGCACATCGTTGAAGCCGGCGGTAGACGCATGCCCCGGTGTCACCAGCGAGTCGATGAAGGCTTCGTCCTCGGCGGTGATCTTCACTTCCAGTGCCTTGGTGTAATGCCCCCACTGTTGTTCTGTACGCGGGCCGACGATAGCCGAAGTGACGGCTTTGTTATTGAGCACCCAGGCAATGGCGAACTCGACGAGGCCGACGCCTTTGTCCTGCACGTACTCCTGGAGCCGCTGGGCGATGCGCAGCGACTCCACACGCCATTCCGTTTCCAGCAGACGCTTGTCCTGGCGGCCGGCGCGGCTATTGCTGTCAGGCGTTACATCCGGTGCGTACTTGCCGCTGAGCACGCCACGTGCCAGCGGGCTGTAAGGCACCACTCCCAGGCCATGAAATGCGGCGGCAGTGATCTGCTCGATCTCGGCCTGGCGATTGACGATGTTATACAGCGGCTGGCTGATGACCGGTTTGTCCACGCCCAGGCGCTGGGCGACGTTGACGATTTCCGCGATTCGCCAGCCACGATAGTTCGACAGGCCCCAATAGCGGATCTTGCCCTGGCGGATCAGATCGCCAATGGCCGATACCGTCACTTCCAGCGGAGTGTCGTGATCTTCCTTGTGCAGGTAATAGATGTCCACATAATCGGTATCCAGTCGCTGCAAGCTGTTTTCAATGGCATTGAAGATGTGTTTGCGGTTCAGGCCGGCCCGGTTCGGGATGCCATCGCTCGGGCCTATCGCAACCTTGGTCGCCAGCACCCAGTCGCTGCGATGCGAAGCAATGGCTTCGCCGACGATCTCTTCGGAGCGTCCGCCGTTATAGACGTCGGCGGTGTCGATGAAATTCACGCCCTGATCCCGTGCATGATCGATGATGCGCAGGGATTCTTCGGTTCCGGTCTGTTCGCCGAACATCATGGAGCCGAGTGTCAGCGTGGAAACTTTCAGGCCTGACTGGCCAAGAGTTCTGTAAATCATGCTCAACATCCTCCTTGTCATTGAAAGCTGGATCAGGAGGCCATACTGGCTTGTTTATGGGGGCGTTGAAAAGGCCCAAGTATGTGACTGGATCATTTGATTGCATCGATGCCCGCGCTGAAAGGCGGGCAGGATGGTGTGGCATCAGAAGTCGACGGTTGCCGAAACCTTCAGGGTTCTTGGTGTCCCTTGGGTCAGGTAACTGTTGGAAGTCGAAGCCGATGCCCAATAGGCTTTATTGGCTACGTTCTCCAGATTAGCGCGCAAGGTGATGTCGCGCTCCTCCAGCTTGAAGCGATAACGAGCGCCCAGATCGACCCGTGTCCAGGCTGGAATGCTCAGTGTGTTGGTGCTGTTCACGTATTGGCCGCCGGTACGCAGCAGACGTGCATTGAGCGCCGCGCCATTGATGCCCGGGACGTCCCAGTCTGCGCCCAGGTTGAACTGATAGCGCGGCACGCCGGCCGCCTGATTGCCATCTGTCAGCCCGCCCGCAGTCTTTTTCAGCTCGGTATCCATCCAGGCTGCACCTGCCAGCAGGCGCAGCCCGTCCAGCGGTTCGCCGAACAGGTTCAGTTCGGCTCCTTTGTTCAACTGTTCGCCATCGACCCTGAAAGTCCCGAGGCTGGAACCTGCGTTGGGGTAGGTCGCGCTGTTGGGTTGCTCGATACGGTAGACACCCAGCGTTGCACCAAAGCTGTCCCAATCCAGCTTGACCCCGGCTTCGGTCTGTTTACTGCGTCTGGGCGGGAACACTTCGTTGATGTTGGTGACGCCCGAGCTGGGTGCGGTAGGCCCTTGCGCCAGGCCTTCGATGCGGTTGGCGTAGAACGAAACATGCTCCCACGGCTTGAGCACCAGGCCATAGACAGGTGTCGTGATGGACTCTTCATAGTTGGACGTTCGGGCTCCTGACGCGGTGTTCCAGGAGTCGACTTCGATGGACTGGCGTCGCACGCCGACCGTCAACAGGATGCGGTCGTCGACAAAGCCAAGGGTGTCGGAAACCGCAGCGCTTTTCATGCGGTTCTTGCCAACGATGCGTGGATCATTGATGTCGCTGCCGAAGTAAGTCGCAGGCGGAGTCGGGCGTGTGGCTTGCACCGGGTTGTACAGGTTGCTGGGGAAGCGGTTGGCAACATACAGCGCTTCATAGGCCGAACGCTGTTCACCCCAGACACCCGCCAAGCCGAAGTTGACCTGATGGCTGATCGGCCCGGTCGCGAAATGGCCGTTGAGCCCGCCCATGGCGCTTTTGTTGTCTTCGTCATGGGGCGGGTAAAGAAAGCCGCCGCGTGCAGTGCCGCTGGCATCGCTGACATACAGGGAAGAATACACACCATTCTCGCGGGTGTGCTTGGCACCGACGCCTGCATAGGCCGTCCAGTTGTCGTTCAGGTCGTACTCGCCATTGAGCATCCCGTAAGTGTCTTCAAGCTCCGACCACGTCCAGTCCTGTGCATAGTTATGCTTGGCCGATGGTGCTTTCGGCACGCTGGTGCCGGTGGGGTACACCACGGCGCGGCCCTGATTGATGCGTTCTTTCTGGTAGCCCAGGTCGGCAGAAAGACGCAGCCGTTCGCCGCGATAATCCAGCGCAATGGCGATCAGTGCCGAGCGCTGGGATTCATCATCAATGGCGGTATCGCCCTCGTGTTGCGCCAGATTGATCCGGGCGCCGAACTGATTGTCTTCGCCAAAACGCTGCCCCAGATCCAGATGCCCGCCAACCTGGCTGTCGCTGGTGTAATCCAGTGTTGCACTGCGTGTCGGCGTATCCTGAGCGCGCTTGGGCACCAGATTCACACTGCCGCCAATGCCACTGCCTTGAGGTGAAATGCCATTGAGGAATGCATTCGGGCCTTTGAACAGTTCGACGCGCTCCAGTGCTTCGGTGGTGATGATCTGGCGCGGCAGAACTCCGTACAGACCGTTGAAGGAAATGTCGTCGGTCTGTAGCGGCAAGCCACGGATGGTGAAGACTTGAGAAAAGTTACCGAAGCCCGCCGACTGCCGTACGGAGGCATCATTGAGCAATACATCGCCTACTGTCCGGGCTTGTTTGTCCTTGATGACTTCAGCGGTGTAACTCGTCACGCTGAACGGCACATCCTTGATCTCACGATTACCGAGCATGCCCAGGCGCGCGCTGCGCGCGACTTGTCCGCCCTCATAGGTTTCGGTCGAACGGCTCGCTTCACCGTTGACAGTGGTCGCGCCCAGTTCCACTGCATCGCCCGCTTCGACTTGAGGCGCCAATGTGTAGCCATGGTTGCCGGTACTCAAAAGCGTATAGCCGCTGCCCGCCAGCAACTGCTGGAAACCTGCCTGCACGGTATAGCTGCCCTGCAAACCCGCGCTCTGGCGGTTGTTCAGCAGCGCGGGATCGAATGACAACGGCACGCCACTGATGGCGGCGAACTGCGCCAGCACCTGGCTCAACGGGCCGGGAGCAATGGCAAAGACCCGGGTTACGCTGCTATCGGCGGTTTCAGCAGCCAGCGTAGTCTGCGCTGGAGTCAGCGTTGTCAGTGCAATCGCCATGCTCAGCGCCGCGAAGCGGAAACGAGCCGTGCTGTTTTTGAAGGAGGGCTGAAACGGCCTGGAAGTCATTCGGTATTCCTGTCGGCGCAGATAAAGTGAGGATTTATCTGCTTACCGAACGACAAGCAAAAAGGTATCAGTGAAAGGTGAGCGTTAACGCGGTTCGACGGCGACCCAGTAGCGCGTCAGGCTGCTGACCGTGATCGGCAGGGAGTCATGCAGCAAGCGCAGGCTGGCATCGGTGTCGCGCAGAGGAAATGCCCCGGACACTCGCAGATCGGCGACAGCCGCATGGCAGCGCAATACCCCGGAACGATAGCGGCCCAGTTCATCGAGCAAGTCGGCCAGGCGCATGTCCTGAGCGAGCAGCATGCCGTTTTCCCAAGTCAACGTACCTGCCGCCAGTGGCGCGACCGGCATGACGGTCGTACGACTGAACGCACTTTGCTCGCCGGCTTTTATCACCAGACTCTGGCCAGCATTCGGCTGCATGTGTACCGAGCCTTCCTGCACCGCGACCAGGCTGCGTTCGCCGTCGATGCGGACACTGAAACGTGTGCCTAGTGCCTGAGCCGTACCCTGTTCAGTCTGGACGTAAAAGGGACGCGAGCTGGAAGCGGAGTCTTTCGCGGTGGTGATCAATATTTCGCCAGTCAGCAACTGGATACGCCGTTCGTGAGCGCTGAAGGCAATGTTCATGGAGCTGGCGGTGTTGAGCAGTACGCGGGTGCCGTCGGGCAATGTCAGGTTTTTCTGCTCGCCGATGGCCGTGTGATGATCTGCCGTCCATTGCCGCCATGGCGTGTTTTGCCAGGCCAGCCATGCCGTCGGCCCTGCCAGCAATAGAATGCCCAGACGAGTGAGCGCCTGACGCCGACCGATTCCTTTGTTGTGGCTGACCCGCTTGAATGTCTCGGTGGCAATCGCTGCGGGCAACGTCCGGAAGTCTCCCAGAATCGCTTCTGCCCGTTGCCAGGCTTGCGCGTGTTGAGGGCTGCGATTGCGCCAGTTCTGCACGGCGCGATGGTCTTCTTCGGTTGCAACGCCCGATTGCAGTTGCACCATCCAGTCGGCGGCTTCGCCAAGGATCTGCGGGTCGATCTGCTGGCTCATCAGGCCACGCTCAGACAGGCAACGAAAGCGTCGCGCATGTAGCGTTTGACGCTGATCAGCGAGACATCGAGTTCCGTGGCGATCTGCGCGTAGGTCAGCCCGTCGATCTGCGACATCAGAAATGCCTGGCGCGTCCTGTCAGGCAAGTCGCGCAGCATGGCTTCGACCCGATACAGGGTTTCCAGAATCAGCAGACGTGTTTCCGGTGACGGGACTTGCGGTTCAGGCAAATGAGCGATGGTTTCCAGATACGCTCGCTCGACATCCTGCCGCCGCCAACGGTCAATCACCAGGCCCTTGGCGATGTGAGTCAGCAAGGCACGAGGTTCGCTGCCTGGGTTGCGCAGCGTCTGGCGCGTGAGCAGGCGCATGAACGTATCGTGCGCCAGATCCGCCGCATCGCTGCTGTTTCCCAACTTGCGGCCGAGCCAACCCTGCAGCCAGCCGTGATGCTCGCAGTAGAGGTTATGGATATCCAGATTGAGCGAACGATCACCTGAGGACATAGAAATCACAGAAGCGCTCCAGGCGTCCTTGCTGGATGTAATTAAGAATTGATCGCATTCTAGCTTCGTGTGATGACAGGTGGCAATTCGGTTGCACCCACGGGCTGACGTCCGGTCCTGAAGGCCCTGCATGGCGCAGGGCCTCAGCTTGTTAGGCTTTCTTCGGCAGGCCCCATGCCTCGAGCGGGAAATCTTCCAGCGAGGTCAGGATCAGATCGGCATGTTCGTACTGTTCGACCGGCATGTGCGAGTCTGGAACCGCCACGGCATACATACCCGCAGCCTTGGCCGCAGTGACGCCGAATGGCGAGTCCTCGAACACCAGGCAATCCTTTGGCGAAACCCCCAGACGGCGTGCCGCTACCAGAAAAATATCCGGTGCAGGCTTGGCAGCTCCGACCTCTGGGTCATCGGCAGTCACGACGGTTTCAAACAGCTCGAACCATGCCCGATGCGAGGTGGTCTTGGCCTCGAAGTAATGGATCGAAGAGCTGGTCCCGACTGCGATGGGAATGTTGTTCGCCGCCAGATGCCGCACCAGTGCTTCTGCGCCCGGCATTGCCGGAGCAAGCGGGAAGCGTTCATCAAGCATCGGCTCGCGTATTTCCAGGAACTCGTCAATGGAAATAGGCAGCTCCAGCGCCTGGATAACGTAGCCTGAAAAGTCACGGGCGCCACGGCCAATGGTGTGCTGCTTGATTGACCAGTCGAAGGTTTTTCCATAACGGCTGGCAATCAGATGGGTGACTTCGGTGTAGACCCCTTCCGTGTCCAGCAACAAACCATCCATATCGAAAATCACGGCCTTGATCGGGCCTCGCTCACCTTGCTGTGCACTCATGTCATCAGATCCCGTTTTCAAATTCGATGTCAGCCTAACCTATAGGGTTGCTGCGACAAACCAGTGGCTAATACATGGCATCCATGCTTTATAAAATTAACTCGTAAGGCTTAAGCGCTTTGACTGTTTGAGGGACTCCCTGGCGGAGCATCATGTCGAGATACTGCTGAACATCCATGGGCGGCGCTTTTAATGTGCCTCGGTGTTTCTGTACTGCCGTGAGGACTGCCGCCTGATCCAGATCCCAGAGGTCAATAATGAATTCGTCCGGGTGCTGGGGCTCGATATCGAAAGCCTCAAGTGCCGCATCAGGAAAGTCTTTCAGGTTGAACGTCACAATGACTTCTGCCTTGCAACGTATCGCTGCTGCAAGCACATGCCGATCATCAGGATCAGGTAGGTTCAAATCCGCGCAAAGCATTTCATGGCCCGTCACCAAGGCCCCCGGCACTGCCTTATCCATCAGTTGGACTGTGCGGGCCAATTGCTCCATTGTCAGGTCTGGCCGGTTTTTCAGCACATTGCGTGTCCACTCATCATGAATCTGTGCACTCCAGCGAGCCCTATACAACCCTGAAAGACCCAGCCACATCAGCAGATCGCGCAAGGGGGCGGGATAAAGGACGCAGGCATCATAAACGGCTGTAAATGGCGAATGCCTCACTCGTAGCCCATCCCAAGCTCTTGTGCCTGCCTAGCCAATGCTTCCATCGCATCCTGGCTAGCCATGTCTCGACGCTGTTTGAACGCCGTCAAATCGGAGAATAAAACCCGGCGATGCCTGCCGGTCTTGTGAAAAGGTAATTCTCCAGCCTCCAGCAATTTCACTAGATGTGGTCGAGAAACGTTGAGCAAGTCAGCGGCTTCCTGGCTGGTCAGTTCGGCGTGAATCGGCACAACCCTGACAGCATTACCAATAGCCAGTTCGCCAAGAATATCTACAAGCAGCCGTAGTGCTGAGGTGGGCAACTCGATGGGGTGCGCCTTGTTTTCGTTATCGAAGATTTCAATACGCTGCGTTTCAAATTTCGTTGACAGAAAGGCAGCCAATTCACGCTGGCCCTGTTCGGCTGCTTTGACTTCCCTGTCGAGAGGAAGATGTGTTTTCGACAAAGCTGTAGCGGTCACGATGGCAGTCCTTCTGAAATTGTTACTGGGTCCCGAGCCTAATCGAAATAAACGAAAATCACAATAAACGAAATAAACGAAACAAGAGGGCGATAACAAACGCACAATGCTAATCTCTCGCGACTTTTTCGGCAGTGGCGTGTGCTACGCCAACCCCGCTATTCAAGGCGTGTGTCTGAAGCCCGTCGTGGGCGCAGGGAAGGCTTTTTCAATTATCGGAACGGACATCTTCAAGTCGCTATGAATAAATCAGCAGGTATCGCGGTAGGCGTCATTGTTGTGGCCGGTGCATTGGCAAGTGCTGGCGCCTGGTACACCGGCAATCAACTGGGCGGCGTGCTCAACGACTCGATCCAGGCCGCCAATCAGGAGCTCAAGAAGTCTCTCGACGGCACTGACAACAGCATTACCCTGCAACTGGTTTCGCTGGAGCGTCATTTCTTCAGCAGCACCGCCCATTATCGCGTTGATCTGAAAGGCCCGGATTTGAGCCGCAATGGCCAGGATCCGCAGTTCGTGTTCGTCGATCACATTGAGCACGGGCCGATTCCGCTGTCGCGTCTGAAAACCCTGAAGCTCATGCCGGTCATGGCCCAGAGCAATTTCGAGATGGAGAAGAACACCACCTCGGAAAAATGGTTCGCCATGAGCGGCGATGCTACGCCCCTCAAGGGACAGGCCAGCATTGGCTATGACCGCTCCACCAGTGGCTGGCTGAAAATGTCGCCTCTGGAAATGGTCGATGCGGACGGGACGTTCAAATTCTCCGGCCTCGACATCAATGCCGAAGCATCTGCCGACGCCGAGAAGATCAAGGTCACGGGCAAGCTGGATAACCTGCAGCTCAATGTGGCTTCACAAGAAGGGCCTGTGAGCATCGATATCAAGGGCCTGACCTTCGACACCGGTGGTACCAAGGGCCAGTCCGGCCTGTATCTGGGCCACAGCAACCTGAAAATCGACAGTACCGGCTTCCAGATAGTCGGCAAGCAGCCTGTGCTGATCAAGAACTTCGCCAATACCAACCTTGCGCAGGAAGAGGGCGGTAATCTGGCCATGCAGATCAACTATGACCTGGGCATGATTTCCTACAGCGGCAAGGATATTGGCTCTTCACATCTGGGCTTCAAGCTTTCCGGTTTCAATGCGCTGTCGACCAAGACCTTGTATCAGTTCTATCAGGAGCAGGTTCTGCCACAGCAACAGGCCGCAGCACAGGCCAAACGCCCGTTCCAATTGAAGCTCAGCCCGGCTGACGAGCAATTGATGAAGAGCGAGCTGAGCAAGTTTCTGGCAGGCAAACCTCATATCGAGCTGGAAAAACTCTCGCTCAAGACCGCCAATGGCGAAAGCCACATGAGTCTTGCCGTTGATCTGACCGATCCAGGTCCTCTCGATCAGCCTGGCAGCGATACGGCGGTAAAAACCATTAGCCAGCTCAAGGCCCAGGTACTTCTGTCCAAGCCGATGATCAAGGACGTCGCGACCCTGCAGGCAGGCTTTAACGGGCAGACCGATGCTCAGGCGATTGCCGATCAGGCCACTGCCGCCAGCGACATGCTCAGCGCCATGGCCGTCATGCTGCAACTGGCCAAGGTAGAGGGCGACACCATCTTTTCCAACTTGCACTACGCCAACGGTATGGTCGACTTCAACGGCCAGAAAATGACCCTGCAACAGTTCCTGGCAACTGTCATGGTCAAAGTGGGTGCGTTGAGTCAGTAGTGAGGTGTGTCTCCATTGCGTCAGGACTGCGCTGCCCGCAGTCCTGATCTGACAATGAAGTGACTCCTGCGAGGCCGTCTTTAAAAAAGCTCGCTTCCGTCTTCCAGTGCAACCAGATCTTGTGGGTCCAGGGTGGGCAGTGCAGGGATGATGTCCATCGAGTTGAAGAGATTGCCGAAGTTATAACGCCACTGGAGCGCGAAACTCATGCCAATCTTTCCATCAAGGTCACTGCGCAGGAAACGTTGCCATTCATTATCATTGGGAAGGCGGGCGAAGTCTTTGTGGTTGTCGATAACCCAGTCACTGCACGCATTGATGATTGCCGAAGCCTTATAGTTAGAGAGCCGGATTTCCAGCACCTTTTCCAACTCGCTTCTATCAAGCGGCTCAATGCCTTTGCGCAGATCAATTGCCTGCTTTTTATCAAAATCTTTTTCGATACCGTCCAGCAAACCAAGAAGAATATCATCCGTTTCGAATAGCGAGTAAACCAGCCTGAGCAGTGCTTTGGCGCGCCAGTCCTGCTGGTTAACGTGGCAGAGGAATTGAAGCATCTTTTTGCAGGCGGCTTCGTTTCTGTGAAACAGTTCGTCCTTGTTTCGTTTGGCAATCGCGCAGAGGTTTCTGTCCGCGATTTCACTACCACGAAGATAGGCTGCGTTGATGATCTGGATACGAACGGGCGGTGGGTTTCGTTTAGCGGTCTGGTAGTCGGTAAGCAGGATTATTGCATCACTTTCATTACCGAGTACTCGCTCATAGGCAGAGAAGAACGGTTCACTTGTGCAAAAGTTTTCGGACGGAGATTTGACCCCGAGATTCAAGAGAGGAATATCGACGCCTTTTGCCGGGTTGACTACCAGGGCAGGAATGTCAAAGGCGTTCAATGTGTGTTTTTCAAGCACACCGATCAACGTCATTTCAATAACACTGCCGATCGTCTTGCCATCAAGATTGGGCATTGATTGCCCTGTCAACAGCAGCTCATACCAATGAGGTAGCTTACCCCCTCGCCCGATGCGTTGGAGAGTTCCTTGAATATTGGCAACATTTTCCCCGCGCAGGTAGCTGTTCAGCTGATAAACAATACTCTGTAAGTTGTTTTTTATGTGGTCGCGCAGATGTGAGTTATGAATCATATTAAGTCCATTTGCCTTTCAATCGTGGTGTTAGCCGCTGTATTCAGAGCGCTTTGAAAAGAAGTACCCTCGTGGTTGATGACTTTGCGCAAGGCCCACTCGACAAGCACTGGCGGTACGGCGTTGCCATAAAGGGTGTACTGGTCGTAGACCGAGGCTGTATTGCAATGCTGGTCAGGAAACCCCTGAATCCGTGCATATTCGACGTTTGTCAGCCTTCGATATTCGTTGCCTACCTTATAGCGCTCATAATGACGGCTGGCGGTGCAGGTGAGTGTGGGGGCGACGCCATTGATCCCGAAAATGGAGTAGCCCATGCGGGCACCGCCTTTCTGGTTATACAGGATTTCCACGCCGCTATAGTATCTGTTGACCTCGTCGCTATTCTTTATTCTTTCAAGCGTATCTTCTGTGAAAAAGAACCTGGCGTCAGGCCGGGTTTCCAGAATGTCATAAAGCTTTACGTCTTTCTGTTTTTCCGAAAAGCGATTGAGTTTTGCATGAAAGAATTTTCCGTGTAGCGCGAGCCCCCACGTGTTGAACTTTGCTCCGTGGTCTTCAATGTTTTTCCAGCTTGAAAAGTCAGCGGCTTGTCTGATCTGTGCGGGTGTCAGCTCGGAGATATCTTCCTGATTGCACAGGTGAGAGTTTGGCGTTTGGTCTTTTCTGCCGATGATAACAATACGCTCACGGTTTTGGGCAAGACCAAAATCAATGGCATTGAGCACGCGCCACTCAACGAGATAACCCACTTTTGAAAGTGCATCCAGAATGGTTGCGAAGTGCTTTCCGTTATCCATGGATAACAGCCGTTTTACATTCTCAAGTACAAAGTATCGTGGGCTTTTTTTCTTGAGAATATCAACGATTTTTTCAAACAGTGTGCCGCGCATGTCTTCGATGCCCAGTTTTTTCCCGGCGCTGGAAAAAGGCTGGCATGGAAAGCCCCCGGTCAATATATCGTGATCGGGTATGGTATCCAGCAAGAGGTTTATATCACCCTCATGAAAACTCTCAGATCCGAAGTTGGCGCGATAAACGGCAGCTGCTTTGGTATTTATATCGTTGGCCCAGATGGTTTCGATACCTAGCGAGTCGCACGCTATTCTAAATCCGCCAATCCCTGAAAAGAGTTCAATTGCTTTCATTGATTATGTACATCGTGCAGAGCCTGAAATGGCGCAATTCTACACGAATGCCCCAAATAGGGAGAATCGCGGAGGTTTTGCATCCGCATCCCGGTAGGCTTTCTCATTTTTGCGAGACAACAAAAAACCCGCCGAAGCGGGTTTTTCCAAGACCATTCCAACTCCCTGTCGGCTGCCTTCCCGGCGATGGTCGATCATCCCTGATCCTGGCGAACTCCTTGTTCGCCACTTGTTGGATCCAATAGTACGGGGGTTGTCAGAGGGTAAAAAGAGCCAAATGCCGCTACGGCGTGTAAGCCTTTGGCTATACATGAGATTGAGATTTAATCTCATATAGGCCTTCAAGGGGTAAAGGTCGTGGTGGCTTCACAATACCGCTGCGCTGTATTTTTGCTTTCTTCATTGCGATCCCGCGCCGAACGCTTGGTCCATTCCCGGCATTCTTCCTTGAAATGCACTTGGGCAGAGAGGCGGCACTCGCGCCTTTCCACTGAGCGATTGAGAAAATTCTCGCAAACGCTGTCGCCGTCGATACGGTTGTCATAGAGACGCCATTGCGCACGATAGCGGCCATTGCCGTCCCACTCTCGAATCGACACGGTGGCGACTGTATGAGGTTTTTGCTGGCGTGCGGGGGCTTTGCGCGAGGCGTCTGACTTGAAGTCAGCCATGTAGCTGGCAGACACCATGCCTGTGGCGGGAGCAGTCTGAGCAGGGCGCGAAGCCTGGCCGAAGCGGCAGTTCAGAACACTTTCATCAATGACATTGCCGTCCTTGATGCAGTTATCCAACGGCTGCGCAACGGGGGCCGAGCCCTGTGCGACAGGCGTCGGAACGATGTAGGGCTCCACTCGCAAGGTCGGGCGTGCAAGCTCGCTGACGACCTGGACAGGAGCCTCATCGACGGGCTCTGGCGCAGTTGCAGGTTCTGGCTGTTCGAGAGCGATCAGCGGTACAGGCTTGGGCGAGTAAGCACGCGAATACAGCCCCACTGCCAGCACAGCGAAAATGCTCAGGCAGAGCAGGGCCAATACATAACGACGTGATGATTTGCGGGGGCGAACGATTCGCTGTTTGCCCGGATGCGAGCCGAGCACCACATCGACCTGGCCGGGGACAAGGCGCTGAATGCGAATGATCCCGTCGTCATCCTGTGGCTTGGTGGAATCCATCCCTGCTCCTTGAGTGCTGGTCGGTAGGCAACGCGCAGTTTTTCTAGACGGCGTTTCGGCAGAGGGCTGGATTTCTAAAGTGCTTTTTTCTGTTTTTTATTGCCTGAACGAAAACTGGCCGCTTTTCAGGGCGGCCAGTCAGGTATTGCGCAGATTGATCAGCGATGACGCCAGTCACGACCGTGTTTACGATGACCGTAGTGCTTGCGGTGGCCATGGCCGCCGCGGTAGTCGCGACGATCATCGCGACCGTTACGGTAACGACGGTCGTCTTCGCGGCTCTCGTTACCCATGTAGTTACCGAGTGCGCCGCCTGCACCGCCGCCAGCGGCTGCGCCGATGAGGCTGCCAGTGTTGCCGCCTACGCTACGGCCGATCACGTTACCGCCCGCCGCGCCCAGACCGCCACCAATGGCTGCTTCTGTACGGTTGCGACGATCCGCACCAACCGCACCGCCGGCTGCGCCGCCCAGGCCTGCGCCAATCGCTGAACCTGTGCTGCCGCCGATCTGTTGGCCGACGACCGAACCGAGTACCCCACCTAATGCACCGCCTACGCCTGCTTCCACAGTTCCGCCTGCTGAGGCGAAGCCGCTTGCGAGAGTAAGAGACAACAACAGAATCGAGGAATACTTCATGTATGGAATCTCATAGGGATGACGAGGCGATCCTGATGTGGCGCAGGAAATGTCGCAATGAGAATCCGACGAGTAACACGACTGCAACACAAATAGCTAACTTATTGTTTTACATATGGAACTTAAGTTATTTAATGCAGTCTGAGTTCACTTGATGCAGGCCCGATTCTTACGAATTCGGGCCTTTTTCATGGCCACAAATCTGTGGCAGGTTGCTGGCGAAGCGGTCAACGCAGAATCAGATAATCCGCGCCGACTCGCTCGAGCGCTCCAGACGAATCGCCACGAACTTCGACGTTGGCGTATGGCTGCCTTCTCCGACGCTTTCCAGTGGCACCAGCGGGTTGACCTCTGGATAGTAGGCTGCCGCCTGCCCCGCAGGAATATCAAATGGCAGCAGAGTGAAGCCCTTGACGCGACGCTCGTGGTTATCGCTCCAGATCGAGACAAGGTCCGCTTTCTGACCCGGCTGGAAGCCCAGACGGATAATGTCGGCTTCATTGACGAACAGCACGTCACGTTGTCCTTTCACGCCGCGATAGCGGTCATCCAGGCCATAAATGGTGGTGTTGTACTGATCGTGGGAGCGCATGGACTGCATGATCAGGTCCGGGGTCTGGCCCGTGGAGCTGATGCCTTCATGAATCAGCTTGAGCGGCAATGCATTGGGCTTGAAGTTGGCGCGTGTCGACGCCGTGTTCCAGCGTCGGGCACCTGCGGCATTGCCCAGATAGAAACCGCCAGGATTCTTCACGCGCTCGTTGAAGTCCTTGAAGCCGGGGATGGTGTCGGCAATCAGGTCGCGAATGCGGCTGTAGTCTTCGATCAGCCATAGCCAGTCCACGGGCTGCTTGCCTACGGTCGCGTTGGCGATACCGGCGATGATTGCAGGCTCCGAGCGCATCAGCGACGAGGATGGCTGCAACTGCCCGTTGGAGGCATGGACCATGCTGAACGAGTCTTCCACGGTGACCGCTTGCGGACCGTTGGCCTGAATGTCGATGTCGGTACGACCGAAGCACGGCAGGATCAGCGCTTCCTTGCCATGGAACAGGTGGCTGCGATTGAGCTTGGTGCTGATCTGTACGGTCAGGTCGCAGTTGCTCAGTGCCGCCGCAGTGCGCGGGCTGTCCGGCGTCGCCTGAGCGAAGTTGCCGCCCAGCGCGATGAACACTTTGGAGCGGCCATCGGCCATGGCATGAATGGCTTCGACCACGTTATGGCCGTTTTCGCGAGGGACCTTGAACTGGAAGCGTTTTTCCAGCGCGTCGAGCAGGAACACCGGTGGGCGTTCGTTGATGCCCATGGTCCGGTCGCCCTGAACGTTACTGTGGCCGCGTACCGGGCACAGGCCTGCGCCCGGTTTGCCGATATTGCCGCGCAGCATCATCAGGTTGGCAATTTCCTGAATGGTCGCTACCGAGTGGCGATGCTGGGTGATGCCCATGGCCCAGCACATGATGACGTTCTGGCCTTTGGCATACATCCGGGCCGACTGTTCGATATCGCTCAGCGGCAGGCCGGATTGCTCAAGGATTTCTTCCCATGAGGTTTCGTCGATGGCCGCCAGGTAGTCCAGAACACCTTGGGTGTGTTCGTTGAGGAAAGCGTGATCGAAAACGGCTGGCGCATTGTTGAGTTGGGCCTCGCGCTCCCATTGCAGCAGGAACTTGGCCATGCCGCGCAGCAGCGCCATATCGCCGCCCAATGCTGGACGGAAATACGCTGTGTTGGTCGGGCGATCACCGTTGGTGAGCATTTCCATCGCGTGCTGTGGATGCTGGAAGCGCTCAAGACCACGCTCCTTGAGCGGGTTGACGCAGACCACCTGAGCACCGCGTTTCACCGCATCGCGCAGCGGATCAAGCATGCGCGGGTGGTTGGTACCCGGATTCTGGCCCAGTACGAAAATCGCGTCGGCGTGTTCAAAGTCATCGAACGTCACCGTGCCTTTACCCACGCCCACGCTTTGCGACAGAGCCACACCGCTGGCTTCGTGGCACATGTTCGAGCAGTCAGGGAAGTTGTTGGTGCCGTAGGCGCGCACGAACAACTGATACAGATAAGCCGCTTCGTTGCTGGCACGACCCGAGGTGTAGAACTCTGCCATGTTCGGGCTTGGCAGGTTGTTCAGGTGTTTGGCGATCAGCGCGAAGGCATCGTCCCAACTGATGGGTTTGTAACGGTCGCTTTCTTTGTCATAAACCATCGGCTCTGTCAGGCGGCCCTGATATTCCAGCCAATAATCGCTTTGCTCCAGCAGCGAGCTGACGCTGTAGCGAGCGAAGAACGAAGCGTCCACGCGGCGCTTGGTGGCTTCCCAGTTGACCGCCTTGGCGCCGTTCTCGCAGAACTTCACCATGCCGCTTTCCGGCGAGTCGCCCCATGCGCAGCCAGGGCAGTCGAAGCCGCCGTTCTGGTTGGTCTTGAGCATCATGCGCAGGTTTTTCAGCGCGTTGTCACTGCCCAACCAGGCCTGTGTCACGCTGATCAGTGCGCCCCAGCCACCCGCCGGGCCTTTGTAAGGCTTGTAGCGAGGCGTCGGTGTTTTGTCGGCTTGGTGATGAGTGCTCACGCTTGAATCTCCATCGCAGGGCTATAGACCCGCGGCGCACTGTGCTGCGGCAGGTGAATTAGATTGAGGTTATGACGGCGTGCCCATTGCAGGGCCAGGCCAGTGGGCGATGACAGGCTGACCAGCGTCTGGATACCGGCACGCAAGACCTTCTGGATCAACTCCAGACTGCAGCGGCTGGTGACGATGGCGATACCGCCTGTCAGGCCAATGTTCTGGCGGACAAGCGCGCCGATCAGCTTGTCCAGGGCGTTGTGGCGCCCGATATCTTCACGTCCCAGCAACAATTGGCCGTTGCTGTCCATGAACAATGCGGCATGCACGGCACCGCAATGTTGGCCCAGTGGCTGGAATTCGCCGATGCGCTGACGCAGGCCTTGCAGCCATTCGGCCGGAGGCAGCGGCGCGCCGGGCAATACATTCAGTTCCGGCAGGGCCTGTTCGACCGCTTCAACGCCGCACAGCCCGCAACCGCTGGTACCGGCCAGTTGCCGACGTTGCTGCTTGAGGTTCCAGAAGGCACGGCTGGCGATCTCGACCTCGGCCTGCATGGCCGACCCGCAACCGCTGAGCTTGAAGTCGTAGATTTCATCCGTTGAGGCAATGATGCCGCTGCCCAGGCTGAAACCGACAATGAAGTCTTCCAGATCAGTCGGGCTGACCAGCATCACTGCCTGGCTGATGCCGTTATAGGCAATGGCAAGCGCCACTTCTTCGGCAAGTGCTGTCTGTGCCGATTCATCGCCCTCGAGATTCGAGTAGCTGTAGAACTGGCTTGCTTGAGGCGCGTGCGCCTGAAGAGCGGGCGCCGCGCTGGCCGTGCGCTTGGCGTGCATGAGCTGGATTACCGGCAATTTGATAGCCCTTAGCCTAGGCCTCTTGTCGGGTATCGTCTAATCGCTAGTTCCAATGCTCTGATAGATGACGTCGATCAATAATCTTTAATGATTTTCTGCTAGCAGCGTGAAGCAGGCCTCCGCCAGCGCCGAGCGCGGTGCGCTGCGGCGCATGATCAAGCCTATGGGGGCGAGTGTGCGTGCGTCTTCGATGGGGTGCAGGCCCAGGTGTTCGGTGAGCATGTCCAGACCGCCATCCAGCGGCATGATGGTGCAGCAGAAACCGCCATGTACGGCTTGCATCAACTGGTGAACGGCATCGGTTTGCAGCAAGGGTTGTGGATGCAGGCCGCGACTGTGGAAGTTGTGATCGATGGACTGGCGAAAATGCATGCCGCTGGTCAGCGTGCCCAGCGGCAACCCGATCAGTTCGCTCCAGCTCAGCGGTTGCTCG
The DNA here is from genome assembly GCF_057809175.1 of Pseudomonas sp. FG43. Classification (NCBI taxonomy): domain Bacteria; kingdom Pseudomonadati; phylum Pseudomonadota; class Gammaproteobacteria; order Pseudomonadales; family Pseudomonadaceae; genus Pseudomonas; species Pseudomonas sp. FG43. The sequence goes on along the minus strand of NZ_JBMDJL010000003.1, from coordinate 329,171 downwards.
CCAAAACTGAAGTAGCGTCGGTCATACAGCAGGCCCATGCGGGTTTCGTCGAGAGTCAGGGTGTCGAAGCGTTCGTTATCCAGGCGCTCCAGATACGAGACGCCCAGATCGATGCGATTGCTCGCCAGTTGTTCCAGAACCTGCTCGGAGCTGAGCGATGACAGTTCAAAGCGCAGGTTGGGGTGGATCTGATGCAGCCGGTGCAGCAGCGAGAGCGGGTCGAAGCTCGAAAGGGGCACCACGCCCAGGCGCAGGGTCCCGACCAGATGCCCACGGCAGGCCGCTGCTTCGGCCTGCAGGCCGTCATAAGCCGAGAGGACTGTCCTGGCCCAGGCCAGTACTCGCTCACCGGGAGCTGTAAAACCTTCAAAGCGCTGCCCGCGCATGACCAGCGGCAACCCCAGTTCTTCTTCAAGATTGCGCAGACGCATGGACAGAGTGGGCTGGGTGATATTGCAGCGTGCTGCGGCCTGGCCGAAGTGACGGGTCTCGTCGAGCGCGATCAGGAATTTCAGTTGCTTGATGTCCATCTTCACTCCGATAGGCGAGGCAGGGAATCGATTCTACGCGCTCAACGATGACGATGGGATGGGCAACGTTGGTCGGAACTCCGCAAACCCACGGTTACGGGAGCTATGGTTAATCCTTGCGGGCGTGGCAACAACCGTGAAGGAGAATAGGCAATGAGTCTTTTCAGTTTCTTGAAAGATGCAGGTAAAAACATCCTCGATGCGCTGACACCGGGCAATGCCAATGCCGACGAAGTCCTGAAAAAGCATATTTCCGAGGTCGGGCTGGGTAATCCCAATGTTCAGATCACACTGGACGGCAGCAAGGTCACCGTGACAGGAGAAGTATCCAGTCAGGAAGAAAAGGAAAAGATCTTGCTCGCGTTGGGCAATATCTCGCGTGTCGATACAGTGGACGATCAACTGACCCTCGCGGCCGGTGCTCCGGCGACAGCCGCGGCCCGATTCGTCACAGTGGAAAAGGGCGATACCTTGAGCGCCATCTCGAAGCGTGTATATGGCGACCCCAACCAGTATCAGAAAATCTTCGAGGCCAACAAACCGATGCTCAAGGATGTGAACCATATCTATCCGGGGCAGCAGTTGAGGATTCCTGACTAGGTTTTCAAATGGAGTTTTCGGAGCGAATTCATTCGCGAAGAGGCCACTTCGCGAATGAATTCGCTCCTACAAACCCTTGATCAACTCCAGATAATCCCTTACCGCCTCGAACTCTTCAGTGTTCTTGGGGCCTTTCTGGCTATTGGGTTCGCTGACTGCCAGCAAATGCGCCACACCAAAGCGTCGGGCACTGCGCAGGATCGGCAGGGTATCGTCGATGAACAGGCTGCGCGCCGGGTCGAACGCGGTGTCGGCCTGCAAAGCGTCCCAGAATTGCTGGTTTTCCTTGGGGAAACCGTAGTCATGGGAACTGATGAGGCGCTCGAAGTAGGGCGCCAGTTCGATCCTCTCCAGCTTCAATGACAGCGAATCGCGATGGGCGTTGGTGATCATGATCACGCGCTTGCCGGCTTTCTGGAGCGCAGCCAGAAAGGTCTGAGCGTCGGGTCGCAAGGCGATCAGGTGTGCGGTTTCGAGTTTCAGGTCGCGCACCGACAGCTTCAACTCCTTGCTCCAGAAGTCCAGGCAGTACCAGTTGAGCGTCCCCGCATGGCTCTCGAACAGCGGCTGCATCTCCATCAAGGCCATGGCCAGACTGACTCCATGCAGCTCTGCATAGCGCTGGGGCAAGTGCTGCATCCAGAAGTGGTCGTCGTAATGCAGGTCGAGCAGAGTGCCGTCCATATCCAGCAGGACGGTATCGATAGTGCTCCAGGGCATTGAAAGCATTCTGGCCTCTTCAGGGAATTGATGGCGGATGTAAGCATATCCGACACAGACAATCGGAAAAGCCACGGTATAGTACCCTGTCACCGCAAAGGAGCCTGTCATGCGCCAGAAACCTACCGTACTCGCCCGCGAAATCGTCGCCAGTAGTCGCTTGTTCCGAGTTGAAGAGCTGCAATTGCGCTTTGCCAACGGGGTCGAGCGTACTTACGAGAGGCTGGTGGGCAGGGGCGCGGGATATGGCGCGGTAATGATTGTTGCCATGATCGATGCCGACCATGCGCTATTGATCGAAGAATATTGCGGCGGCACGGACGAGTATGAATTGTCCTTGCCCAAGGGGCTGATCGAGCCAGGCGAAGATGTGCTGGCGGCCGCCAATCGCGAACTCAAGGAAGAAGCAGGCTTCGGTGCCCGCCAACTGGAACACTTGACCGAGCTGTCCTTGTCGCCCGGTTACATGAACCAGAAGATTCAGGTGGTGCTCGCTACCGACCTGTACGAAGAGCGTCTTGAAGGTGATGAGCCTGAGCCGATTCGTGTAGACCAGGTCAACCTGCGGGAGTTGGCCAACCTGGCCCAGAACGCCCAGTTCACCGAGGGCCGCGCCCTGGCGGCTCTCTATCTGGCACGCGACCTGTTAACCCAACGTGGATTTTTTCTGCCATGACTGATGTGTTCGGCAACCTGCCGCATCCGCTCCTTGCTCCCGTGATCGGTCTTGTCCGGCTGGCGGGTGAGGCGATCCTGCCGTTCTGGCGCTCGGGCGTTGCCGTGACCGCCAAGGCCGATGACTCCCCCGTGACCGCTGCCGATCTGGCGGCTCATCAGGTATTGGTCGAGGGCTTGCAGGCACTCGATCCTTCGATTCATGTGTTGTCCGAAGAAGATGCCGATATCCCCCAGAGCGAGCGCGCTGGTTGGGAGCGCTGGTGGCTGGTTGACCCGCTGGACGGCACCAAGGAGTTCATCTCTGGCAGCGAAGAGTTCACGGTCAATGTCGCGCTGATCGAGCGCGGGCGTGTGGTGTTTGGTGTGGTTTCCATGCCCACCAACAACCGCTGTTATTTCGGCGGTGCCGGCCTGGGCGCCTGGCGCAGCGACAATGACAGCCACATTGCGCCCATCGCGGTGCGTAACGAGCCGGGTGCCGGCCAGGAATTCACCGTTGTCGCCAGTCGCCGCCACTCCAGCCCCGAGCAGGAGCGCCTGCTGGCAGGATTGTCCGCTGGCCTGGGCGAGTTGCAACTGACCAGCATCGGCAGCTCATTGAAGTTCTGTCTGGTGGCCGAGGGCGCAGCCGATTGCTACCCGCGTCTGGCTCCGACTTCTCAGTGGGATACTGCCGCAGCCCAAGGTGTACTTGAAGGCGCTGGCGGCGAAGTGCTGCAACTCGACGGCGAACCGTTCAGCTATCCGCCCCGCGAATCCTTGCTCAACCCGTTTTTCCTGGCCTTGCCTGCCAAGGCGACATGGCGCGAGAAACTGCTGGCACTCTGTAGGAGCGAATTCATTCGCGAATAAGCGGAGCGCCGCCCGATTCGCTCCCACAGAATGCCGGTTCACCGATGCAGTACAAACTGCCCGGTAAACCTCACGGCATCCGCTTCGCTGTCCTGAGCCGTGATGCGGGTCTGCAAGGTCAGGCGCGCTCGGCCTCGGCGTTGGTAGGTAGTGATGAACTTGTCCCACTGGGCATCATCCGGTGCATCGCACAAGGCAATGGCGTCGCCACGAACCGGTAGCGGATAACTGATCTGCCCGTCCTGAATCACGATATGCCCATCGTCGATCCCGACTTCTTGCAGCCTCAGATGCAGCCAGCCCCAACCCGCCAGTACCGCGCCGCAATAAAGGCTGCCGCCGAACAGCGTGCTTTTGTGGTTGATATTGGGTGCCAGCGGCAGGTGCAGGCGCAGTCTGCGATTTTGCCAGTCGATAACCCGCATGCCCATTTCACGAGTCAGCGGGATGTCGTGGTGCAGGACGTGTTCCAGCGCTTGTGCTGCCGAGTCATGTTCATTCGAGGTCATCGGAGGCTCCGTTGCTATCGCCAAAACTCAGGCCGTGCTTGCGCAGCTTGTCGTGCAAGGTCTTGCGTGGCAGCCCCAGCGCTTCGGCCAGACTACGGACCGAGCTGTGCGGGCGAGCCAGTTCGGCAGCAATGAGGGCGCGCTCGAAACTCTCCACCTGATCGCTCAAGCCGCCACTGACCGGTGCGGCTTCCGGCGTGGTGCTGCCTTCCAGCTCCAGTTCCAGCCCCAGGGCAAAGCGTTCGGCGGCGTTTTGCAGTTCGCGCACGTTACCCGGCCAGTTGTGGCGCAGCAAAAGAGCGCGCTGGCCCGGTGTGAGTTCATGCTTGGGAATGCCGTGGCGCATGCTGGCGGCATCGGCGTAATGCTCGAACAGCATCAGCGCGTCTTCGCCTCGCTCACGCAGCGGCGGGATGCGCAGCGAGGCGACATTCAGCCGGTAATACAAGTCCGCACGGAAACGCCCTTGATCGGCGGCCTGACGCAAGTCTTCCTTGGTGGCGGCGATCACGCGGATATCCAGCGGGATCTGCTGGTTGCTGCCCATGCGCTCGACCACGCGCTCCTGCAACAGACGCAGCAGTTTGACCTGCACATCCATGCTCATGCTTTCGATTTCGTCGAGGAACAGCGTGCCGCCGTTGGCGAACTCGAATTTGCCGATACGGCGCTTTTGCGCACCGGTGAAAGCGCCGGGCTCATGGCCGAACAACTCGCTTTCCACCACCGACTCGGCCAAGGCCCCGGCGTTGATCGCCACGAACGGGCCGTTGCGGCGGTTGGACAGGTCATGCAAGGCTCTGGCAACCACTTCCTTGCCTGCGCCGGTTTCACCGAGTATCAACACGTCGGCCCGTGTTGCGGCCAGGGCACCGATCTGTTCGCGCAGCCGCAACATCGGCGTGGACTGGCCGACCAGCCGGGTACTCAATTGCTGACGATCACTCAAGGCCAGCCGCAGGCTTCGGTTATCCAGTACCAGCCGGCGCAAGGCCAGGGCCCGGCGTACGCTATCGAGCAAGGCATCGCTGGCGAAAGGCTTTTCGAGAAAGTCATAGGCTCCGGCGCGCATGGCCTGAACGGCCAGCGGGACATCGCCATGGCCGGTAATCAGCAGCACCGGCAGTTCGGGGTCCTGGCTATGCAGGTGGCTCAGTAACTCTAGTCCATCCATGCCTGGCATGCGGATATCGCTGACGATGACGCCCGGCCAGTCGCGCCCGATGCGGTTGGCCAGCCCGCTGGCTTCGGCCAGAGGCAGGACTTTCAGGCCCGCCAGGTCGAGCGTCTGGCTCAATGCCTGGCGCAGGTGCGAGTCGTCGTCGATCAGCACCACTTGAATCTGGCTGTCGATGGCGGTATCCGAACTCATGCGGAGAGATCCTCTGGCGGTTGAAGGTTGGCCCCTGAAGAGCCGGCGCGCAGGCGCAAGGTGAGTAATGCGCCTCCGGTCGGGTGATTGGCGAACAGCAGCTCGCCCCCCAGAGCGCGCATCAGCGTATCGCAGATCGCCAGCCCGAGCCCAAGGCCCTGGGTGCGGGTCTTGGTGGTGAAAAACGGTTCGCGTGCTCGTGCCAGTGCTTCCTGGGTAAAGCCCGGTCCATTGTCGCGAATGTACAGGTTGACGCCCTCATCGGTGGCTTCGGCACTTATCCACAGCCTGCGGGGTGGACCTTTTTCGGTCAGGGCATCCAGCGCATTGGCCAGAAGGTTGCCCAGTACCTGGCGCAGACGGGTTTCGCCAGCCTGAACCCATAGCGTGGCGTCCGGCAGATCACGGATCAGTTCGACTTCCATGGCGCGTCGCCGCTTGGCCAGCAGCGCCAGAGCGTCGTCCAGCGCCGGTTGCAGCGCAACGCTTTCCGGCGCATGCCGATCCCGCCGGGCGAAGGCGCGCAAGTGGGCGATGATTGAAGCCATGCGCCCGGTCAGTTCGCTGATCAGTTTCAGGTTACCGCGCGCGTCTTCGGTACGTTGATGGTCGAGCAGCACTTCGGCGTTTTCGGCATAACTGCGGATTGCCGCCAGAGGCTGGTTGAGTTCGTGGCTGATACTGGCCGACATGGTACCCAGCGCCGAGAGCTTGCCTGCCTGGACCAGTTCATCCTGAGCACGCACCAGCTCTTGTTGAGCCTGCTCGCGCTCCAGAACTTCCTGCTTGAGCCGGCTGTTGAGGCCTTCCAGATCGCTGGTGCGTTCGATGACGCGCATTTCGAGTTCACGTCTGGCTTTTGCCTCAAAGGCGATGCGTTCCAGATAGTGGCGGCGGCGCTGCATCATGAGGCCCAGCAGCGACATCAGCACCAGCAAGCCGGCACCACCAATCGCCACGACAGTACGAACCTGCCGGTCGACCAGGACACGCGGCGCAAGGATGCTCACGCTCCAGTCGGTTTCCGCAATCGAACGGGTCTGGATCAGCCAGGAGCGTTCATCGAGCTTTAGCGGGCGGGGATCACGGGTTGGATAAGGCTGTATGGCGACAATGGCCTCCTTTTCCTTTTCGCTCAATTCACGGGTCGAGCGGAATCGCCATTCAGGGTTGGAAGTCAGGATCACCACGCCGTTCTGGTCCGTGAGCAGCAATTGCTCGGGCGTCTTGCCCCACAGGGTTTCGGTGTGGTCCAGATCGACTTTGACCACGAGCACTCCGGTGACTACCCCGTTGTCACTGACGGGCGCGGCGAAAAAGTAGCCGCGCTTGACCGAGGTTGTACCCAGGCCGAAAAAGCGCCCCAGTTTTCCGGCCAGCGCATCGCTGAAGTAAGGGCGGAACGAGAAGTTGCGGCCCACGAAGCTGTCGTGCTGATCCGAATTGGAGGCTGCTATGGTCAGGCCGTGGCGGTCCATCAGGTACATGACGTCCGCGCCGGTCTGTCGAACGATATCCTTGAGCAACTGATTGGCGTGCTGCTGTGTTGCCTGATCGCGAGGCTGGGCCAGCACCTCATGCAGGGCCGGCAGGTCGGCGAGAATCTGTGGCAGGGTTTCGTAGCGATGCAGGGTGCCCAGCAGGCTGGCAACGTACAGATCAAGCGTCTGTCGATTCTGGCTGGCCAGTTCGCTTCGATAGTAGCGTTCGGCAAGGTGCTCAAGGGGCCACAGCATCGGTGCCAGGCACAAGGCCAGAAGGGCGAGACTGCGCCAGCGAGGGCGTTGTGGAATAGCAGCTTTGGTAGTCATGTCTGGGCGATGGCCGAAGGGGTTGCGGGCCTGTCTTTCGCGAATGAATGGCTTCTACCGTGCGTAGGAGCGAATTCATTCGCGAACCTCACGATCGCGTCAGAGCAGGCGTCTCAGTAAGCAGCATTATGCCTGCCGCTGAACCGACAGGCACTCATGCAAACAGATCTGCTTCCTTCAGGCTCTTGCCTTGCTGATCCTTGGCCGACAATTGCGGTGCTCCGGCAAGTTCCCAGTCGATTGCCAGGTCAGCGTCATCCCAGCGAATGCAGCGCTCGGCGGACGGGGTGTAATAGTCGGTGGTCTTGTACAGGAACTCCGCGTAGTCACTCAGCACCACGAAACCATGGGCAAAACCTTTGGGGACCCACAATTGGCGATTGTTTTCAGCCGACAGCCTGACGCCTACCCATTTGCCGAATGTCGGGGAGCTGCGACGAATATCCACGGCCATATCCAGGACTTCGCCTGCGGTGACGCGCACCAGTTTGTCCTGGCTGTGTTCGATCTGGTAATGCAGGCCACGCAGTACGCCTTTCTGCGAGCGTGAGTGGTTGTCCTGAACGAAGTCCGGCTTGAGGCCGGTCGCTTCGTAGAAGGCTTTAGCGTTGTAGCTTTCATAAAAGAAGCCGCGTTCATCGCCAAACACTTTGGGTTCGATGATCAAGACGTCTGGCAACTCTGTGGCAATCACTTTCACTTACGTTCCCCTGCAAGTTGGAACAGATACTGACCGTAACCGGTCTTGCCAAAGTAGTCGGCACGGTGCAGTAAATGTTTACGGTCTATCCAGTCATTCTGATAGGCGATTTCTTCAAGGCAAGCGACCTTCAGGCCTTGTCGATGCTCGATGGTCTGCACATACGCCGAGGCATCGAGCAGGCTGTCATGGGTGCCGGTATCGAGCCAGGCAAAGCCTCGTCCGAAACGTTCGACCCGCAGCTCGCCGCGCTGCAGATAAGCATTGTTCACATCGGTGATTTCCAGCTCGCCGCGTGGTGACGGCTTGACGTCTCTGGCGATCTGAACCACTTCGTTATCGTAGAAATACAAACCTGTGACCGCGTAGTTGGATTTTGGAGCCTTGGGTTTTTCCTCGATGGTCAGCGCACGGCCTTCATCGTCGAAGTCGATGACTCCGAAGCGCTCCGGGTCTTTGACCCAGTAGCCGAATACCGTTGCCCCCTTGGTACTGGCCGCGGCTTTTTGCAATTGTTCGCTGAAATGCTGACCGTGAAAGATATTGTCACCCAATATCAGACACACCGAGTCATTGCCGATGAACTCTTCCCCGATCAGAAACGCCTGGGCCAAACCATCGGGCCTGGGCTGCTCGGCGTAATGAAAGCTTACGCCGAACTGGCTGCCGTCGCCCAGCAGCTTGCGATACTGCGGCAAATCCAGGGGTGTCGAGATAATAAGGATTTCCCGGATTCCGGCCAGCATCAGCACCGAGATCGGGTAGTAGATCATAGGTTTGTCATAGACCGGCAACAGTTGCTTGGAGATACCCAGTGTGATGGGGTGCAGGCGTGAGCCAGAGCCCCCGGCCAGTACGATTCCCTTGGTCATGCGATCAGATCCTTATGGTCAGTGAAGCCCAGTCGTTCTCCTTGATAACTGCCATCCTGAACCCTGCGGCACCAGTCCAGGTTATCCAGATACCATTGCACGGTCTTGCGCAGCCCTGAGTCGAAGGTTTCGACAGGCGTCCAGCCCAGTTCGTTTTCGATCTTGCCGGCATCGATGGCGTAGCGTTGATCGTGGCCGGGACGGTCGACCACGTAAGTGATCAGGTCGCTGAAGTGCTCCACACCCGTGGGGCGAGCCGGGGCCAGTTCTTCCAGCAGGGCACAGATACCGCGTACCACATCGATATTCTTCTGCTCGTTATGCCCGCCGATATTGTAGGTCTCGCCGACCGCGCCCTCGGTCACCACCTTGAGCAGCGCTCGGGCGTGATCTTCGACGTACAGCCAGTCCCGCACTTGCAGACCGTCGCCGTACACCGGCAGTGGTTTGCCCGCCAGTGCGTTGAGAATCATCAGCGGGATCAGTTTTTCGGGGAAATGAAACGGCCCGTAATTGTTCGAGCAGTTGGTCACGACCACCGGCAGTCCGTAGGTGCGATGCCAGGCTCGAACCAGATGGTCCGAAGCCGCCTTGCTGGCGGAGTAGGGCGAGCTTGGCGCATAGGGCGTGGTTTCGGTGAACAGGTCATCGACGCCATGCAGGTCGCCATACACTTCATCGGTGGAGATGTGATGGAAGCGAAAGACCCGGCGCTCGGCCTCGGGCAATGTCAGCCAATAGCCGCGAGCAGCTTCCAGCAGACTGTAGGTGCCGACAATATTGGTCTGGATGAAATCGCCTGGGCCATCGATGGAGCGATCCACATGGGATTCGGCAGCCAGATGCATGATTGCGTGGGGCTCGAATCGCTCAAGCACGGCGTTTACCCTGGCCTGATCACAGATATCGGCCTGCACGAACTCATAGCGTGTGTTGGTCGCGATGCCTGTCAGTGATTCAAGATTGCCCGCATAGGTCAGCTTGTCGAAGTTCAGTACTTCGTGCTCTGTGTTCTGTACCAGATGTCGGATCAATGCAGAGCCGATAAAGCCTGCTCCACCGGTCACGAGTATTCGCATGATCGGGTCTTCTCTGTAGTAGGTCTTGATCGTTATGCAGCATAGCCTGTCGCATTACGACGCACGGCATGCCGACAGCATCGGGCAATATCAGGTGTAGACGTAATGAAATAAATTGATAGATCAGCGCCCCATCGCCATAAAACTGCCGCCCGGTCACTGAACAGAGGTTGGTGACGTGGATCAGGCACCCTATAGTTGCTCGATTGGAGTGCCTCGGCTGAGCTGGCCGGGGATCATAACAAGAACGAGGTTGTGACATGCCGCTCGCTACGCTTATCCGCCGATCCAGCCTGCCTTGCCCGCAGGTCGATGTTGACCAGGCCCTGCAACTGCTTGGGCAGCATTACGGGTTGAGCGGGTCACTGAAAGAGCTGGGCAGCCAGCAGGATCGCAACTTTCTGCTCGACGCCGGGCAGCGCCGCTACGTGCTGAAAATCTGCCACGGCGATTACTCCACTGTGGAACTGGACGCCCAGCATGCGGCGCTACAGCATCTGGCAAGCCATTCAGCGGTGCGCGTGCCGGGCGTGATTCGCGCCAACAGCACCGAACAATTGCTGTCTCTGGATGTCGATGGCCGGGCCGTTCATGTGCGTTTGCTGGAGTTTATCGATGGTCAGTCTCTGGGCCATGTTCAGCATCTGAGCCATGAAGTCGTTTCCGGGCTGGGTGAGCTGTGCGCCCAGGTCGATCAGGCCCTGGCGGCGTTCGAGCATCCCGGCCTTGAACGTATCCTGCAATGGGACCCCAGGCATGCCCATGCCTTGATCAAGCATCTGTTGCCGGTCATCTCGAATGCCAATGAGCGCACCTGCCTCATGGAAGCGGCCGAACAGGCGCACCAGCGATTGCGGCCACTGATCCCGGAACTGCCGGTCCAGGCTGTTCATCTGGATATCACCGAGCACAACGTCGTCTGGGCACGTGACGCAGAGCGGCGCTGGCAATTGCAGGGCCTGATTGATTTCGGTGATCTGGTTACAACCTGGCGGATTGCGGATCTGTCGGTCACGTGTGCTGCGCTGTTGCACCATGCCGAGGGTGATCCGTTCTACATCCTGCCTGCGATTCGCGCTTATCACGCCATCAACCCGCTGAAGGTTGCAGAGTTGCAGGCCTTGTGGCCACTGATCGTCGCCCGCTCTGCGGTGCTGGTACTCAGCAGTGAACAACAGGTCAGCATCGAGCCGGACAACGCCTATATCCAGGCCAACCTCGAAGGTGAATGGGGTATTTTCGAGGCTGCGACTTCGGTGCCGATGAGCCTGATGGAAGTGGCGATCCTGCAGGCGGTCGGGGTCGAGCCGCCGACAGTCGCGCAGCCGGTCTATTTCCCCTTGCTGCCCAGCCTGGCTGGTCGTGAGTTCCAGAGTGTCGATCTGAGTGTGCTCAGCGAGCACTTTGTCGCCGGGAACTGGGAGCAAAGCGGCATCGACGAACGCTTGCTGATGGAAGCCGCTGCTCAGGCCGGGCAGGCCTCAAGCCGTTTTGGCGAATATCGCTTGTCACGAACCTTGCCCGATAGCGCCATAGAGCCTGACACCTTTGCTCTGCACGTTGAACTGCACATCCCGGTCGAGACGCCTCTGCATGCGCCTTTTAACGCAACCCTGCGTCTGACGGCCGATGCGGCGCTATGGCTGGTCGGCGATACGCTGAGCTTGAGGTTGTGGGGTGCAACGACAGACTTGAAGCCGGGCAGCCTCGTTGCGGCCGGAGATGTGATCGGGCAGGGCGGTGGCTCCCTGCTGCTGCAACTCTGCACCGATGCCGAGCTGAGCCCCCCGCTGTTTACTACCGCGTCCCGTGCCGCTGCGTGGCGGGTGTTGAGCCCGTCACCCGCGACCTTGCTGGGGTTCGACTGTGATGCGCCTGTTGTCCAGGATGCCCCTCAACTGCTGGTCCGTCGCGATGCCAGTTTCGCCCGTTCCCAGAAGCATTATTACCAGGCCCCGCCGCAGATCGAACGGGGCTGGCGCAATCACTTGATCGACATGCAGGGCCGTTCCTACCTGGACATGCTCAATAACGTGGCAGTGCTGGGCCATGGTCACCCGCGCATGGCACACGAAGCCGCTCGCCAGTGGTCGTTGCTCAACACCAACTCCCGTTTTCATTACGCTTCCATCGTCGAGTTTTCGGAGCGCCTGCTCAAGCTGGCACCCGAAGGAATGGATCGTGTGTTCCTGGTCAACAGCGGCACCGAGGCCAATGATCTGGCGATTCGTCTGGCCTGGGCCTACAGCGGCGGGCGCGACATGCTCAGCGTGCTGGAGGCCTATCACGGCTGGTCGGTGGCCACCGATGCCATCTCCACCTCTATTGCCGACAACCCGCAGGCGCTCAGCACCCGTCCGGACTGGGTACATCCGGTGACGGCCCCCAATACCTACCGCGGTCCTTATCGTGGCAGCGACAGCACGCCGGACTATGTGCGCAGTGTCGATCAGACGCTGGCGAAACTGGCCGGGCAGCAGCGGCAGGTAGCGGGGTTCATCTGCGAGCCGGTGTACGGCAATGCCGGAGGGATTTCCCTGCCGCCGGGTTATCTGCAACAGGTTTATCGGAAAGTCCGTGAGCAGGGCGGCGTGTGCATTGCGGATGAAGTTCAGGTGGGTTACGGACGCCTGGGCCATTACTTCTGGGGTTTTGAAGAGCAGAGCGTGGTGCCGGACATCATCACCATGGCCAAAGGCATGGGCAATGGGCACCCTCTGGGTGCCGTCATTACCCGCCGCGAAATTGCCGAAGCGCTGGAGGCTGAGGGGTATTTCTTCTCGTCATCCGGCGGCAGCCCGGTCAGTTGCCGTATCGGCATGGCGGTGCTGGATGTGATGGAGGAAGAAAACCTGTGGGAAAACGCCCGGCAGGTCGGCGACCACTTCAAGGCGCGCCTGCAAGCATTGGCCGATAAACATCCGTTGGTGGGCGCGGTGCATGGCATGGGGTTTTATCTGGGCGTCGAGTTTGTCCGGGATCGCCAGACTCTGGAGCCTGCCACCGAAGAAACCGCACAACTGTGTGACCGCCTGCGCGAACTGGGCATTTTCATGCAGCCGACCGGCGATTACCTGAACATTCTCAAGATCAAACCGCCGATGTGTACCACCCGGCAAAGTGTGGAATTTTTTGTCGAGAGTGTGTCCAAAGTGTTGAGCGAGCTGGAATAAATTCGATTGGTATCGGCTTAAATTGAGTTTTTATTTTGTTTTGAGCCGTTATCCACTTTAAAAGCCGATTTTTATCCGTTATAAAACGGCAACTGTTTACTGATATCCGTAGGAGCGAATCGGGCGGCGTTCCGCTCATTCGCGAATGAATTCGCTCCTACGCAGTTTTTACGTCATCCATGATTGTCATGAGCCCGCCCAGGAGGCATTTCCATGAGCCGTATCGTCACCGTCGCCGCCACCCAGATGGCTTGTTCCTGGGATCTGGAAGCCAATATCGAAACCGCCGAGAAGCTGGTGCGTGAGGCTGCGGCCAAGGGTGCGCAGATCATCCTGATCCAGGAACTGTTCGAGATGCCGTACTTCTGCCAGAAGCCTAACCCGGACTATCTGCAGTTGGCGACCAGCGTGGAATCCAACGTTGCCATCAAGCACTTCCAGAAGATCGCCAAGGAGCTGCAAGTCGTCCTGCCCATCAGCTTCTTCGAGCTGGCCGGGCGTGCGCGCTTCAACACCATCGCGATCATCGATGCGGACGGCACCAACCTGGGCATCTACCGCAAGAGCCATATCCCGGACGGTCCCGGTTATCACGAAAAGTATTACTTCAACCCGGGCGATACCGGCTTCAAGGTCTGGCAGACCCGTTACGCGAAAATCGGCGTGGGCATCTGCTGGGACCAGTGGTTCCCGGAGTGCGCCCGCAGCATGGCGTTGCAAGGCGCGGAAATCCTGTTCTACCCGACCGCCATCGGCAGCGAGCCGCATGACAAGACCATCAGCTCCCGCGATCACTGGCAGCGTGTGCAACAAGGCCATGCCGGCGCCAACCTGATGCCGCTGATTGCCAGCAACCGCATCGGCAACGAAGAGCAGGACGGTTACGACATCACCTTCTACGGCTCGTCGTTCATTGCCAACCAGTTCGGTGAGAAAGTCGCTGAACTCGACGAAACCGAAGAAGGCGTGCTGGTCCACACCTTCGACTTGGACGAACTGGAGCACATTCGTAGCGCCTGGGGTTCTTTCCGTGACCGCCGCCCGAACCTGTACGGCGCGATCAAGACCCTCGACGGCTCGCTGGAGTCCTGATCGCCATGACGACGCTCAAGAGCACGCCGCGCGCTGACGGCTTCCACATGCCCGCTGAATGGGCGCCTCAGAGTCAGGTCTGGATGGTCTGGCCTGAGCGTCCTGATAACTGGCGCCTGGGCGGCAAGCCCGCGCAGGCTGCACACGTCGCCATCGCCAAGGCGATTGCCCGTTTCGAGCCGGTCACGGTCGCGGTTTCGGCCAGCCAGTATGACAACGCTCGTGCGCACCTCGACATGCCCAACATTCGCGTGGTTGAAATCAGCAACAACGATGCCTGGGTGCGTGATACCGGCCCGACCTTCGTCATCAATGACCAAGGCGAAGTGCGCGGCGTGGACTGGGACTTCAATGCCTGGGGCGGTTTTGACGGTGGCCTGTATTCACCGTGGAATCTGGACTCGCAACTGGCGAGCAAGGTCCTGGAAATCGAGCGTTGCCCGCGTTACGTGACCGAAGGTTTCGTGCTGGAAGGCGGCTCGATCCATGTCGATGGCGAAGGCACGCTGATTACCACTGAAGAATGCCTGCTCAATCGCAACCGTAACCCGCACCTTTCCCGGGAGCAGATCGAGGCGGTACTCAGCGATAACCTGGCGGTGGACAAGGTTATCTGGTTGCCAGACGGCCTGTTCAACGACGAAACCGACGGGCATGTGGATAACTTCTGTTGCTATGTGCGTCCCGGTGAAGTTTTGCTGGCCTGGACCGATGATCCCAAAGACCCCAACTACACACGTTGTCACTCAGCGTTGAGTATTTTGGAAAACACTCGGGATGCCAGAGGCCGCGAAATCATCGTTCATAAAATGCCCATTCCCGGTCCTTTGTTCGCGACCGAAGAAGAATGCGCAGGCGTTGATAAGGTGCACGGTAGTCAGGAACGCGACCCTTCGGTGCGTTTGGCAGGCTCTTATGTGAACTTCCTGATCGTCAACGGCGGCATCATTGCACCGAGTTTCGACGACCCGATGGACGAAAAGGCCCGTGAAATCCTGCAACGGCTTTTCCCGGAGCATGAAGTGGTAATGGCTCCTGGCCGTGAATTGCTGCTGGGTGGAGGCAATATTCACTGCCTGACGCAGCAGCAGCCTGCGCCCCGGAAATCAATTCGGTAACATTTGCTTACATGCGTAACTGGCAAATGGTCCTTTTTTTGCTGCACTAAGCCCATCCACCGATGGGCTTTTTTTTGGGTAACGCTTTGTAGCAATTACCTTGAGGCTGGCCCGACGGCGGGTAAATAACGGGAGGTTTTTTTCGTTTTTCTGTCACAAAGCGTCCGTAGATTTAGCCCCTCATGGCTCAAGAGGTTGTCATTATGAACGCAGGTATCAACCAGCATCATGCTCGTGGTTTGTCTGCTAGTAACGAGGCTCGTCAGATGATGGCGGATTGGTTAAGGACGACCAAACTCCCGAAACCCCGACCGGATGTGCGTGCAATGCTTTTGCAGCGATATCCAGCCGGCCTGTTTAATGATGCAGAACTGGAAGCTCTGCTAGGCGTGCTAAAAGATTGACTATTGTGTGGGCCCTCGCACAGCGGCCATCTCCGTGTTTGACACCCCTCAAGCCTTGGGACTAGGATTCACGTCCCACCGCTTGTGGCTATAAGCCATGTACGTCCATCTGTAGTCCACTGCGATGATTTCGTTCGGTCTCTATACTTTTGCCCAAAGTTAGAATCCACGGTCAACCTTAGGGAAGCCGCCACGGCGCGTGTAAATCCGTAATGAAGGAAAATAAGATGTTTAATAAACGTATCGGTTTGCTCGCTCTGGGCATTATCAGCGCCAGCCAGGCAATGGCGCAGGGGCAAGCAGAATCCAAGGGCTTCATTGACGACAGCCACTTGACCATCAATCTGCGCAACGCTTACATCAACCGCGATTACAAGAACAGGCAGCAAGACAAGGCTGAATGGGGCCAGGCATTCATCGGTAACTTCACGTCCGGCTTCACCCAGGGCACAGTGGGTGTGGGCGTTGATGCATTCGGCCTGTACGGCCTGCGTCTGGACGGTGGTAACGGTCGTAGCGGCGCTGGCGGTATCGACTTCTTCAAACCAGGTAGCGATGGCGTTGACGCCAATGGCAACAATATTCCTACCTCATCGAACCACAACCTGACACGTGCTGGCGCAGCGGTAAAATTCCGCGTTTCCAACACTGTGCTCAAGTACGGCGATCAAATGCCTCAGCTGCCAGTGCTGAGCTACGATAACTCGCGCCTGTTACCAGAAAGTTACACCGGCACCATGATCACTTCCAAAGAGATCGAGGGTCTGGAAGTCGTTGCTGGCCGTTTCACTCAGGAAGCTCGCAAGAGTGCTGAAGGTCGTGACAGCGGTGGCTTGAAGAGCATCAACGTGTTCGGTGGTAGCTACAAGTTCACTGACGCGTTCAGCGCTGCGGCTTATGCTTCCGACAACGAAGATGTCTTCAAGAAGCAGTACCTGAACCTGAACTACGTCTTCGCTCTGCCACAAGACCAGTCTCTGACTCTGGACTTCAACGGCTACAAGACCAAGCTGGACAAGGACTACTCGGCTGCTGCAGCCGCTGGCGCACGTGACAACAAGATCTGGAGCCTGGCGGCGACCTGGGCAGTGGGTATTCACTCCTTCACCCTGGCTCACCAACGCAGCAGCGGCGAGACTGCCTACAACTACGGCGGCTATAAAAATGCCGGTGGTTTCGGTGATGGCGGCAACACCATCTACCTGGCCAACTCCTACTGGTCTGACTTCAACGGCAAGGACGAGCGTTCGTGGCAAGTTGCCTACGGCGTCGACCTGTCCAGCCTGATCACTCCAGGTCTGAGCTACAAGACTGCCTACGTTCGCGGTGACAACATCGACGACGGCACCGTTGGTAGCGGCAATGGTACAGAGCGTGAGTTCTTCAACCAGCTGACCTACGTTGTACAAGGCGGCCCGGCCAAGGACTTGTCCGTTCGCCTGCGTAGCTCGATCCTGCGTGTTTCCGCTGACGCTCAGGCTTACAACAGCGAAGGTAACGAAGTTCGTATCTTCGTCGACTACCCAATCAACGTTTTCTAATGACGTGATTGTGTAACCGCTGTCTGAAAATGCCCCGGTCTCTGGATCGGGGCATTTTTTATGGGGGGCCGATCAACATTGTCGGCTACCATGCACCGACTCCCGCACCAGCCGGTCAAGCCCATGGCCCTCGCCGTACCTCCCGACCTCACCGATACCGACATTCCCGTGCAACCTCTGGCGCGCACCTATCCACGTGGGCATTACACCGAGCCGCATCAACATGTATGGGGTCAGGTGCTGTATGCGATGTCCGGGGTGATGTGGGTCGAGACACCGCTGGAAGCGCTGGTCGTACCGCCACAGCGGGCTGTGTGGTTACCGCCGGGTGTCGAGCATGGCATCCGCGTGGTGTCCGAACTGGAAATGCGCACCCTCTACCTGCAACCGGCCCTGGCCCGGACACTGGACAGTACGGTCCAGGTTTTCGAGGCCGGAGGTTTGTTGCGTGAGCTTATCCTCAGTCTCGTCGCACTGGATCGTGATCGTGAGCCGCACTACTACGATGCGCTCGTCAATCTGGCCTTGCTGGAACTCAAGCGAGCCAAGCGATCACTATTGAAAGTCCCGATGCCCGACGGCTCCGACCGGCGTCTTATGAATATCTGCCAGGCAGTCATGAGCGAACCATCGCTGGATATCCCGTTCGAGCAACACGCTGCAAACGCTGGTGCCAGCGTCCGGACTCTGGCCCGTCTGTTTCAAGGCGTGCTGGGCATGGGCTTCGCTGAATGGCGCAGACAAGTGCAACTGGCGACCTCCGTGGCGGAAATCATTCAGGGTGTGCCGGTCAGCCGTATCGCTCGGTCCCTGGGCTATACACCCAGCAGCTTCAGCGACATGTTCCGTCGCGAGCTGGGCATGGCACCTTCGCGCTATCTGTAAGCGCGATTCTATGAAAGACATAAATATGTCTACCTGACCGATAGCCAGAAGCCCTTGGCCGATAGCCCCCTCAACCTTTCCCTACACTCTGCGCATTCCATACGTTTGAGCGGAGACACCCATGAAAGCCCTGCAATTTTCCCGAACCGGCGACCTCGCGGCCCTGGAGTTCGTCGAACTGCCCAAGCCCGTAGCCGGTGAAGGCGAAGTCCTGATCCAGGTGAAAGCCGCAGGCCTGAACCCCAGCGATGTGAAGAACGTACTGGGACGTTTCCCCTACACCACACTGCCACGTATCCCGGGACGCGACTTCGCCGGAGTGGTTATCGAAGGCCCTCAAGCGCTGCTGGGCCAGGAAGTCTGGGGAACCGGCAAGGAACCGGGATTTTTTCGGGATGGCTCCCACGCCGAGTTTCTGACCTTGCCCGCCCAAGGCGTTGCCTTGAAACCCAAGGCCCTGAGCTTTGTTCAGGCCGCCAGCCTCGGCGTGCCTTACACCACCGCATGGGACGCACTGCAACGCAGCCTTGTGGCGCGCGATACCAGTTTGCTGGTGATTGGAGCGAACGGCGCGGTCGGCAGCGCGGCCATGGCACTGGGCAAGATACTTGGCGCTCAGGTGCTGGGTGCGGTGCGTCGTCCCGAGCATCTGGAAAACCTGCAAGCCGCAGGTTTCGACGGGATTCTGCTCGACACGCCGCAAGGCCTGGTCAGCCAGGTCAACGAAACCTTCAAGGGTGGCGCAGACGTGATCTTCGACACCACCGGCTTCTGGTTGCCCGCTGCCGTACCGGCGCTGGCCACCTTCGGCCGCATCGCAATCATCGCCGCGCCTGTCGACGGGCATGTGCAACTGCCAGCCCTGGCGCTGTATCGCAAGGGCGGTTCAGTGGTCGGCATCAACTCGCTGCTCTACGACTGCCAGGCCTGTGCCGGGATGCTCAACCAGTTCGGGCAGTTCTTCGATCAAGGGTTGCTGGAATTGCCGAGCGGGTTGCTTGAGTCGCCCTTGAGCGAAGGGCTGGCGCGTTATGCCGAAGTGAACGAGGGCAGGGGAGAGAAGGTCATCCTCATCCCCTGACGCTTCATGAAACCTTGAAGCGGGTCACCATCTTGTTCAGATCCACTGCCAGGCGTGACAGCTCATGGCTGGCAGTGGTGGTTTGATCGGCACCGGTCGTGCTCTGCAACGAGAGGTCGCGAATGTTCACCAGGTTGCGATCAACCTCACGCGCCACTTGTGCCTGCTCCTCGGCGGCACTGGCAATGACCAGGTTGCGTTCGGAAATTTCATTGATGGCCTTGGTGATTTCTTCCAGCGCCTGCCCCGCGCTTTGGGCAACATCCAGAGTCGCTTCGGCCTTGGAACTGCTGTTCTGCATCGATATCACAGCCTGTTCGGTATCGTTCTGGATGCCGCCCACCATGACTTCGATTTCCTGAGCCGATGTCTGGGTACGATGCGCCAGTGCCCGAACCTCATCGGCCACTACCGCAAACCCACGGCCTGCCTCACCGGCACGCGCAGCCTCGATGGCCGCGTTCAGAGCCAGCAGGTTGGTTTGCTGCGCAATGGCCTGAATCACATCCAGCACTTTGCCAATCGCTTGGGATTGCTGAGCCAGCGAACGGACCTGATCGGACGTCACCGCCACATCCCGTGTCATTTGTTGAATGGATGACAGGGTTTCACTGACCCGGTTACGTCCTTCCAGCGCCGAATGACTGGAAAGCCGCGAAGCCTCGGAGGTCGACACCGCATTACGCGCCACTTCCTCAACTGCCGCCGTCATTTCATTGACCGCGGTGGCTGCCTGCTCGATCTCGTTATTCTGCTGCTGAAGCCCGCGGCTGCTCTCATTGGTCACGGCATCCAGCTCCTCTGCCGCAGACGCCAGTTGTGTGGCTGACCCGGAAATCTGCTGGATGGTCTTGCGCAGATTGAGCTGCATCCCGCTCAAGGCCTGCTGCAAGCGCGAGATCTCGTCGTTGCCTTGCACTACAACGTCTTTGCTCAGGTCGCCCGCAGCCACATCTTCCGCCACCTGGACTGCATCCTTGAGCGGACGCACGATACTGCGAGTCAGCAACACCGCCAGCAGAGCCGTCAGCAAGGCTGCTGCGATAATCACCCCGGCAATGATGAAGCGAGAATTCTGGTACTGATTACTGGCATCTTCCACGGCCGTGTTGGCGCCGGCGGTATTCAAGGCAATCAGTTTTTCGAGGAGCGGTGCCATCTGGTCCGAGTAGACCTTCAGATCGCCGACAATCAAGCCATTGATCTGATCGGTTTCACCCGCCAACGAAATCTTGCGCAGGCGGTCTTGCGCTTGCAGATAACTTTGCAAGGCACCCTTGAACTGCTTGAACGTCT
Source organism: Pseudomonas sp. FG43 (assembly GCF_057809175.1). NCBI lineage: Bacteria > Pseudomonadati > Pseudomonadota > Gammaproteobacteria > Pseudomonadales > Pseudomonadaceae > Pseudomonas > Pseudomonas sp. FG43. The sequence goes on along the minus strand of NZ_JBMDJL010000003.1, from coordinate 308,858 downwards.
CAGCTTCTTCCGGGGAGCTGATCAACGATGTGTAGCTGTCTGCAATCTGATTGGCCTTTTGCGTCAGCGTATTGAGCCGAGCCTCGGCCTTGTCGACATCAGCCTTGGAGCGATTGACCAGGATGAAATATGACATGGTACGAAAGCGAGTCGTGGTGTCAGCCATCTCGCCGAGCAAGCGTGTACTGGTTAGCCAGATCTTGCCGATATCACTGCTCGATTTATTCAACGACTGCAATTTCTGCAAGCTCAACAGCCCGAGCAGCACCACGATCAGAGCGATCAGCGCAAACCCCAGAGTGGCCCTTGATGCGATACCCAGGTTCCGTAACGACATTTTTGTATTCTCGTGAGAGCCAAGACGATTGGAGTAATAACGCTATATCGGTCGCAGGGAATGTTTCTTAATATTTCGGTGATGCTGAATGGGTATCAGTGATCATGGTTTGGATACGGTTTTTGTCCACGCCCTCTACCTGCTCGGCTACATGGCAAAGCTCGGGCGCGGCAGCGTATTGATCTGTCAGGCATGTGAAGAGGTGGGGTTTCCAGCACCCATTTGGCATTGCGACGGATCTTCAGCAGCACTGGGATACGCATCCGGGAGGACGCGAATGGCTGACTCCCAAGTGCCTGTTAATTCATTATTCACATCATTAAACGCCAGTTATTCCGCTTTTCGTCGGTTTGCTGGAAGTTTTGCATCACTCGTAGCGTGCCTTGTGAATCAATTGAAACTTCAGGCTGTCGTTTCTTCGACTTGCCCGACCCGATTCTCTCGGGTGCTGCTTGATCTGGCAGAGGTTTGAAGAGGCTAGATAACAATCGTTATAAAAGCCTTCATAATTGATGTAAGTGATAAAAATCTTTACACATGCGGTAGCCGCGAACGGATTTATATGAATGCGGTCATATGCCGCTCCCGGCGCAAAGGTTTCCTCTGCACACAGTCATTTATGGGATGGCCGCACCCATGCCCGCCTGCGTCGCCAGCAAGCAAGCAGGGTGGCCATGCCCAATCGGAAATTCAGGACATTTGAAAAATGAAACTGTTAATTTGTTTTCAGAAGATTTAAAGTACTTACGTCAGAGTAAGTATGGGTAAAAAGCTAAAGATTGATACAGGATTTGTAAGAAAATATTTCGGTATCGATAGTTTGTGAAGAAAAAGTAAAAAACTTCCAATTACTCATTTGTCGGCAATAAAAATCAAGTAATATTTTTCAAACTCAACAATATAGAATTTTAATTATTCTTTTAGCTGCTATTCATTATTCTTCGGCAAGGATTTGGTTTTCTTACGGATAAGGTCTGCTTGGCCGGGGTAATGACAATGCATAAACGAACTGCTCGCCCGCTTGATTTAGTCATGCCTTTAATGGCTGCCACATTGGCAATAATTGTCTCTGAGCCCGCTCTGGCAGACACACGTGAACTGCGGATCGACTTACCGGACCCGCTCCCGCACGTGCGCGTACTGACGGTTCTGGTGGGCCTTCACCTTCTTGGCCTGTGCTTCGGCCTGGGCGGCGCGACCATGCTGGATTACTGGATCCTTCGCTGGATGCGCAAGGGCAGTTTGCCGGCTGAAATAAAGAGCACTTTCACCTTCATCAGCACCGTGGTCGCCATAGGCCTTGGCCTTCTTTGGCTTTCCGGCCTTGGGTTTCTCGCCCTCTACAGCCTTGAATCCCCGGAAAAGCTCGGCAACCCAAAACTCTGGGCAAAGATATGCATCGTCTCGGCCCTGACACTCAATGGCATGCTTATCCATGTCTTCGTATTGCCCGTCGTGTTGCGCGACATGAGCCGACCGATCCTCGATGGCGTTTCGCGTAGCCGTATCGCCATATTCCTGGTTTCAGGCGCTCTGTCCGCGATCTCCTGGTACACCGCATTTGCACTCGGCATCTTCCGCGAACTGAACAATGGCGTTTCCTTCAACCTGCTGATCGTGTTGTGGCTGACCCTCACCGTTGCCGCCTCCCTCGCCGCAAGCCTGCTCTGGATGCAGCTTCGCGATGCACGGAAACGGAAGTCGGCGGGTACGAGTGCTGCTGCGGTTGATGCAATTGATGAGGCCAAGGTTGAGAGGGTTGTTGTTTCCTGATTGGTTGGGCTGCCACCCTCTGCTGCCAATCTGAAGGGTGGCGACTGTACGCTGACCGTAAATAACGGTTGCATCAAAATTGACCTGTGGCTAACCTGATTATCGTAAATTATAGATAATCCCCCCGATGCGAGGGTAAAGGAAAAATGGCACTCCAGTTCTTTGATAGCCCGTTCCACGCAACGCACGATGCCGAAACGGCAAGCAAAATGGCGGTGAAAATGGATCTGTCCATTTTCATCACAGATTGCATCAAAAAAATGGGCCTCAAACAGAGTGAGGCCGCTGAGAGGCTAAACGTTGCTCAATCCCGTGTTTCAGAGCTAGCTACGGGAAAAATAGAAAAATTCACAATCGACGCCATGATGGACATGCTCGATAAATTAGGCTTTCAGATCAATTTCACCCTACCCAGCGAAGTTGCGGGTGATGAAGCTAAGATCGTGATTTCCCAGCGTTCTAGCATTTGATTCCTTGCTTACGGAGCTCAATTTTGAAATCCGTAAGCCTCTGCTCTGCTACTTTCATCGCCTGTTGATCTGTACCGTTTGTGGTCTTCACAAATGAGTGGAGCACAATCACAGTATCCTCATACTTGACGATGTAGACGCATCGAAAGGCTGGGCTCCCGTTGATAATCAGCTCCACTGCGCCAGGACCAACAGAGTTCGTTAAGTGTTTGATAGCAAGTGCTGGCTCAGCGCCATACTGAATGCGCCTCAGATCCTTGCCGAACTCATCTTGTACCCATTCCGGCAGATCCTTGTACTCGCGCGCTGCGGCTTCATTCACAAAAGCAAATTTTTTAATAGAACAGCCCCTCCCTATGCATGTGCATGAAAATGAATTGCCGCAGCCGACACCTTCTGCTGTCAATCAGAATGGGCGGCGACTGTACGCGGGTTGACAGACCAGGAATCAAGGAACCTGGCGCACACGAATGTGCCCCATGCACAGCCACCATAGAGCATCATGCCGGTTTCAAGGACTCGGTCCTGGTTTCGCGACAGGCAGGAAGGTAGTCGCGGCGTCAGGCATCTACAAGCGGTTGCTGCGGGTATCCTCGAAGTTCAGAAGAGTCCTACAACTGGTGGAAGTCTGGGCTGATGGGGTCGAGAGCTTCACTGGCCCCGTCGCGAGTAAGCTCCCTCCCACAAACTGCACACAAACAAAAAAGGCCCACCTTTCGGTGAGCCTTTCTTGGTACTTCGTATGGGCACCAGGAGTCGAAATTTCTCATAACACTATGTTTTTCATAGGTTTTTTAGTGCGATAAAAGTCCTGTATCTCTAAAAATATCCTTAAGTTGGTCAGATTTTGTGTAGATGGAATAAGTGGAAAGCCAAAAGCGGACATTTGTAACATGTCCGCATAAAATTGAGGCTACTAGTGCAAGCGAGCTGTGTAGAAAGTTTGCAAAGATGCAGGGGGTGTTATTCTGCCGCCCAGGATTTCAAAAAAACGCCCCTCTTTAAGCGATGCAGGAATTGATATTGCTCTACCTCCTGCTGCTGCTCGGCGTAGGTTCGCTTCTTCCAGAGCTACAAGTAAGATCGTGTGGAAGAACCATAAATCATACTTTCCGCGAGCCCATTGGCCCGCGTTGGCCAAGTCTAGCTTGCGCCGCCACCTGATCACTGTGGCCAAATTAGGTAGTTTTTCACCCGATGAAACTTTCTTCTTGAACTCTATAAAACCACTTCTTGTTAGGGTGGGGGCGCCGTTAATCATTGAGACAATACCTTTTAAACCGTTGGTATTCCTTAGATTCGGCTTGCAGCTCTCTTCTTTTGCCGCGAGAATCCAGCTCACAAGAGAACGGATCTCTTTATAAAATAATTGATAAGATGAGAGGATACGGCTTTCAATTCTTGCGAATTCAGGATCGGCGCGAGATAGGCGTAATACATCCATGAGTAATATGCGAGCTGCGCTTATTGATGATAGGTCATTCTCTACGGAATAATTGTCTGTAAGATAGGTATACTGATCCACTCCTATCTGAGTGCCTAGTAGGTCATCATAGTCCCTATCAACAAAGAAAAGACACCCATCAAGCTGATAGCCGTCAGCCTTAATAGCATCTCTAACCTCTATTACATTCTTCTTTCCGCCGCAATCATATATGTGGGCTTCTTTCTGTGAAATGCGCCGCCTTGCCTCCGGCATATAAAATAAACTGTCTTCTTCTCCCTCAAAGAAGAAATGATAAGCTCCTTGCGCAGGGTCGTATAAAATCCTGAATTGATGCATTGCTGCGATGTCCGACTTGGCTTCTTCTGCGAGATAAGCGGCGTAATCTTCCATGTCATCCAATCTCAGCGGAGCTCGAAGTTTTTAGACGCAAATCTACTGCCGAAGTACGCAGGCCGTTTTGATAAATAAACGGACTGTGCGTTACCGAGAAGACGAATCCGCATCGCCCTGAGTTCAATATGTCGGTGAGGAATCTTTTTTGCCATGGTACTGACAAAGATAGCTCGGGTTCATCTATTATTACTATTTGCTCCTCAGTATCATCGAGGTATAAATGCGAGAATAGAGAGACTACTTGCTTCTCTCCGGATGAAAGCATGCTTAAGTCAATAGGACGGCCAGCGTTGTCTATAATTTGGACAGTGAACTTTGTATCGTCATAAACTAATTGCTTGCCTGGGTTCAAATATGCGTTGCAGACCTCAACGAAAGATATTATCTCAGCTTCTTGAAGGGAAATATCAGCGCTAGCACTCATCAGTCGAGAGAAGTAGTGGGCTAAATAGAGATCGTTAACCTCGAGCTGCGCTCTTTGTTTTCCTTTCATGTCCAGGATTTTAGAACGTAAAAGGCTTTTTTCTTCGGCTGACAGAACTTGCTCGCTGACCCTTCCTAGAATAACTGCCAAAGCGTTTTCGTCTAAATTTGAAATTTGAGAGGGGGAATATTGATCCGCTGTTCCCTTGATTACGTCGCGTAGATACAGGCCCGATAAATCATTAAACTGTGCGAGAGAGTAATCGCGTAAGAATCGTGTTTTTGCATCAATGTTCGCTCTCACATCTTCCATACCGAAGCTGACGAGGTCGACGTAGTGGCTTGCCGAGCGTGAATGCCTTAAGTGACCGGAGCTGTGACCAGTAGGTCTGACTCGATCCTCTAACTCTGGGAAAATATCCCTAAGGTCTTTTTCAATGCGCCGGTAAGTTGGTAAGTAAAGCGCCCTTCCAGGGAATTTACTTGCTATTTTTTTGTCAATATCGCCTCTGGGGGAGGAAAACAGATCTTCTTCTCCAACAGCCGAAATTCGACGTTGGATAGAGTATTGGAGCTGTCGGACTTCTTCAGGTGCCACCCCTAGTGTGATCGCAACCTTCTCACGTAATTTTACTGAAGGCCTGGCTCGCATAAAATCTTCAAGTAGTCCCGATATGCGAAGTCTTTCCAGTAAAACACTTGTCCGTGAGTTTGGGTTGAAATCTTTCAGAACTTTCTCCATTTGAGAAAGTCCAGAGATATCTACGTGCGCTGCTCTGATTTCTTCATCGCCAAACCATAGGGCTACCTCTGTGAAGTCATACTCAACGAGTCTAGCCCACTGTCTGGATATGAAAAAATAAAAAATATTTGTTACGCAGCTTTTGCCGATCCCATTTGGTCCTACCAATATTAAGGCATCTGAATCTATTGGTAGATCAATATCACGCCCACCAAATAGACCTATTACTTGAAATCGTGTTGGTCTTTGCACGCGACTCTCCTATCCCTCGGAAAATTCCTACAGATCAATGAAGGTATCACAGGGCCATCATTCTGAGGAGTGAGCCGCGAAAATCTCAATTCATGCCGTTGTAGGGAGAGCGCCCTCGGATCATCACGGAGTGGTTTCTGGTTTACATTTGGGCAGTGGCACATGCATCAGGTCGGGATGGTATTCGTTGTCTCATTTCCCATCTGTTCCAAACTCTAGCTTCCACGCTCTGAGGTGGCTGAGGGGAGGATCCATCCAGAACTGGGGCATGCCCCACGGCGTCGCCAGGGTAACTGCCAAGATCTGGTGTCAGTCATAGATTGAAAACCCATGGAGCTTTCAGGCGTCGAGCGAGTAGCCGGACAGTGAGCAGATAGTAATACCGCGTCTGCTCATCGCAGTTGCCGAGATAGGCCACAAGAAACCAAACCAAATGCTTCTGCTGCCAAGCCCAGGGTGTCGTTCGCTGCCAGCGCTCTGCAATTTCATTCTGAATAATCTTCGCCTGCCGCAGGTGTCGTTGTCGTGTCGTGTGCGAACCAGTCAGAACGCCAGCCATGAACAGCTCCATATCGAATGGCTTACTCATTTGCGTCCTCCAATATAGGCCGCGACCACATCGATCCGACCGTGGCCCAACTCATAGCTGATTTGCCTTCGGGCCTCACGATCAAGGGTCTTATCTACCTGGCAACATTGGCCGCCGTTGATAGGCGCGGGGTGTTGGGTGATTTGCTCATAGCGTTCACATGCGTACGCCGCACGTAGCTCGTGGAGGCCCTTGAGATTGAGTGCATGCAGGGTGTCCCGCGCTGGGCGGATGATTCCCTGCAGAACATTCAGATAGCTTTCGTCTGGCGCAATCATGTTGCGGCTACCCGCAGGCGAAACCTGTTGTGCAAACCCAAGCGCCTCGCGGACATGGTCGTTCACCGTAATCCAACGGGGCGCTGAGGCCCCGGCGCGGCCGCCTTTGGTGCCATCCTGAATATTGATCTTGCCTAGGTTATTAGCCTCACGGCTTAGTCGTGGCAGATCCGCCAAGATGGCCTCACGCAAACGCATGCCGGTGGCTCGCGCAAGCAGAACAATCGCGGCGGCCCGTTGCTGATGATGGAGGCGAAGCGCATGGGCGATCTGCTGAACCTGTTCGCGGTCTTGGCCTTGCGGCACCGATTCGCGAACGCCAGTGCGCTGCATGCCCAACGCCTTGCTCGGGCTGGACAATTTCACGCACTGATCACCGCGAAGCGCCGCCATGGTTCTGTTAACGCTGGTTAGCCGGTTTTGTGCGGTGCTGACAGCAAGCTCACCGCGCCTAACCACGTCGCTCAGATACGCCGCATAATCGGCCAACACCTTCCGATCAATCTCCCTGGCATCATTGATACCAGGCCCCTGTTCGGAGCGGCACCACTTCACGAATGCTAATCAACGATCACAGTGTGCCTTCACAGTGCCGTAATGATCGCCACCGAACATGTCTTTCAGCGTTTGCGGTCCTGCGTAGCTCAATTGCCTGCCATAGCCGAAATTACGGCCATCGCGTCTACCCACCAATGCCATATCGGTCACCTCATCTTCCGTTCTCCGATCCTCGCCCCACGTCATCCCGCCAAGAATGTTGAGTGTTATCAGGGATCAAGGCCCCTGCGACCTGTGAGGGTTGTCCACTAACGCGGGACTTGCGGCTCCTTACGACCGGGAGCTTGGGCATCTCATGATCTGGCCTCCTGAGCACCGTTACCGGTGGGCGGGTGGAGGCAGCACTGGCTGACGAGACCAGCGCCTGAAGATCCTGAGCCGGGTGAGCGCAGCACTGCGATGACCGGGGCATGCCTGACTGTCAGTCAGGTGCAGTCCATTCCCTGGTCTGCGGCACCATCATCTACAGCGCTGTTGTTGGTGACATCGGTGTTTGTCACGCCGATTGTTACGAGGGGGAATGCCGCAAAGCCTCATACGAGTTGGGCTGCAGCAGTAGGAGCGCCCGTCTTTTTCCTGAAGAAAGAGACGGGCGAAGGTTGGCGCAAGAAATGGCCAAGCTGATAGGTGCCTCAGGGCACCTAGGAAGGGAAGACCCTGTTAAAAGTAGATATCCATCACAGGGCACGAACTCATACAGACTTTCATACCGCCTTCTTCCTACCTTCCAACTCCGCCACCGCCGCCTGAACCAATGCCCGCGCTGCCTCTATCTGATGCACCACTGCCTGGGCCAATGGCCGAAACTCCTTTGTGCTGTTATCCACAGTCTCGTAAGCGGTTGCCCCTGCGCAAAGTAGATATTCAGAGGCAAGCACCAGAGCATCTTCAATCTTGATGCCTGGCTTTACGTTGAACAGGCCGACGCTAATGTCGCGAGGTGGGTGTGGCGTAGTGCTGATCATGGTGACTCCTTGACGTGGTTGAGCCATCACGTTTCGCGACTAAACGAAAGGTGGCGGCTATGCGCGGGTTAGTCGACCGGGACGTCAAGCACCCGGCGCACCCGAAGGTGCCCCGTGCATAGCCACCATAAAACATCACGCCGGTCTCAAGGATGCGGGCGCGGGATAGGGGCGCATTCTGGCTTGACGATGTTCGGGCGACTAAACCCGGTCGCTGGTTTCGCGACAGGCAGGAAGGTAGTCGCGGCGTCAGGCATCTACAAGCGGTTGCTGCGGGTATCCTCGAAGTTCAGAAGAGTCCTACAGCTGGTGAAAGTCTGGGCTGATGGGGTCGAGAGTTTCACTGGCCCCGTCGCGAGCAAGCTCCCTCCCACAAACTGCGCCACAAACAAAAAAGGCCCACCTTTCGGTGAGCCTTTCTTGGTACTTCGTATGGTGCCGGCACCAGGAGTCGAACCCGGGACCTACTGATTACAAGTCAGTTGCTCTACCAACTGAGCTATACCGGCGTAATGGGCTGCGAGTATATAGAGTCTGTTGCGCTTGTAAAGCCTAGCTGTCTGATTCGGTTGAAAAAAACTGAAAACCCTTGTGGCTCATGGCCTGAATGCAGGATAGCTGGAGGTCGGTGCGTAGGCGATTTCCCCGGTTGCTGGGCGATGGGGCTGGAGGGTGGTGTTGAAAGTGAGGAGGGTGGGCGTTGTCTTGGGCGCTTTGGCGGGTGGCTGATGCTTGTGTGGTATTCGGACTTTTTGAGTAGGCCTTTTGAATCAGGTACTTGAGGAATAGTGGCCATTCGGACTGGTATTCCTCTCGGGATAGAGATCGGCCATTTGCCACCGTTTGCGGGGCTGCCGGGGCTTGCATAAGCTTGGTTTCAACGGCCCGGACCACTGGCAGTAACGGAAAGGGTTGTTGGCTTTTCAGCCGACAAGACAAGGATTGTCGTTGGTATTCGAGGGATCGAGACCTGGCTACGGTAGTGCAGTAAACCGCTGGTCGGGGGTTGTCTGGAAAGTGGTCATTTTTAATCTGAACTAATGCTTCAAAAATGCCCGGATCCAAGGATCCGGGCATTTCAGTCTGTCCGCTGGCCACATGAGACTGATGTAAGAGGAAATCTTGCCGATATAGAGCTTGTTAAATGGCATGCCGCCATGGATTGCAAGACATATGCAAAGAACACTTACTCATTACGAGCAGCTCAAGGTCGCTCGCGATGCCTCTCCTGAACAGATCAAGAAGGCTTATCGCAAGCTGGCGCAGCAGCTGCATCCGGACAGAAACCCGGCTCCCGACGCTTCGGATCTGATGTGCATTATCAATGCATCTCATGATGTGTTGGCAGATGCTGCAAAGCGCGCGGCTTATGACGCGCAGCTCGCTTATGAGGAACAGAAGGCCAGGGAAGCCTATATCCGGAGTCGGCAGCTTCAGACCAGTGGTGCGCGCGCTGCCAGCGCTTATGCGGCCGCAGGTCCTGCCCACAGGCCTCAGCCTGCTTCTCCGCCGCCTCGGGCGGCTCAGGCGAGCCCGCCGCCATCCAGGCCAACAGGCCGTAAACGTCGGCGTAGCGTGCTGCGCTGGGCGTTGGTGTTCATGATTTTTTGCGGGGCCGGTGTCTGGATGGGATATGACCCGGATGCAGGCAAAGCCTACGTGCCTACCGAGGCCTTGCCGGTTGCTCACACGTGGGTCAAGCCAGCGCCTGCTCCAGTGGATGCGCCAGTGGGGAGTCCGATCAAGCTGGTGGACCCGGCACAGCCCGACTGCGTGATACCGGATCTCGATCCAATGGGCGCTGCATGGCCGCAGAAGGCGGGTTATGTGAAGGATATGCCGCTGCGCAAGGACAACGGCTGGTCGCAGATCATTATCGACAATACGGGCGGTGAGTCGGCGGTTTACGCCAAGGTCACGGATGCAGTGGGCCGTAATGCCTTTCGGCATGCATTCATCCCGGCCGGTGCGGTGTTCGCGTTCTCCAAGATGGATGCCGGCCTGTACCAGCTCAAGTACAAGATGCTCAGCACGGGCTGTGCCTATGCCTCGAACCGGATCCTGCTCGAAGAAACGCCGATGGGCAGCCAGGTCAAATCCAGCGTCTACAAACTGACACTGCGCAAGCTACAGAATCGCAATGCGCAGTTTTCCAATCTGAGAAACGATCAGTTTTGACCTTGGCGACGCCCCCCTCAGTTTTTCTTTCTGATGAGTTTGTTCAGGTAGTACCTGGGGCTTAGCAGGTCTTTGGGTCTTGGCTTGTAGTGGGTCTTGTTTCTTTGCGTGGGGTCGACCGGCCCTTTTGAGGCGGTGTAGTAATAAAGCGCGATTGAGCGGCGGGTGATGTGCTCGGGCGTCGTCAGGGGTTCCGGGTGGCCGTGGTTGCTGTCGGCGTCGGTGTTGAAGATCACGCAGCGGTTGTAGATGGGCAGGACTTTTTTCAGGCATGTGCGCATGTCCACATCCCAGAGTTCCAGGTTGCCGCCGTATTCCTCTTTCCAGTCCGGGTTGAGGTAAATGATGGCGTTGATCCGGCGATCGACATTGAGCTTTTTGTTCAGCCGAAAATCCGAATGCACGCCCAGGAAGCCGCCCTTTTTGGTTTCATGCAGGCCGCCGCCTGTGAAATACGGGTCAGGTATCAGGCCTTCGATGCCGGTGAGCTTTTCAAGAAAGTGCAGCATGGGCGCCGAGTTGAAGGCGTTGAAGACTTTCTTCAGATGAGGGTCGCATTCATTGGGGCTGATCTGCCTTTTGTGCTGCCCTTTGTAGCCGCGCTCGTAGAGCATTTCGTTGTCGGTCGGCTCGGCGGGGAAGTGCTCGCAGATGCTGGCGATCAGGTCTTGCGGTAAAAAGTCGTCGAGGACGATATGCGCAAAGGGTGCAGCCTGGGTATAGGTATCGGTCAGCGACTGACCCAGCTCGCCAGCGGCAGCCAGGTCAAAATCAAGCTCTGGAGCCAAGGTGATCGGCAGTGTTTGTTGAGTTGCAGTCATTGCCGCTCCAATAGTTGGAAAGTCATCACGTGTTCATTGTCGACGCGCTTTGCCCGTTGGCATTGCTCTTGTTGATACGTCGCAGGATATCGTTGTACATCTTGACCCGTCGATGGGTCGTGTCATAACCACCGGCTGCCGAGACAGTACCTGCCTGGATATGGTCCAGGTAGCTGAATATCTTGCGTGGCGACAGAAACTCGATGTCATAGCCGAGCTCGACCATGGTGTCCTGCAGGGTATAACCCGGTACCCGATCATCCATCTGGAAGTGCAGGCCGTGCTGCTTCATGAGCTTGGTGTTCCAGAGGGTGCAGAAGCTTTTCAGGTGTTCTTCGCGATAAGGCTTGGGCTGTTTGGAGCGCAGGCCCAGAGAGAGTTTCAGGCGGCGGAAGTGGTGTTTGAACAGTCGGGAGCTGAAGCGCCAGATGGTTCTGGCGGTGCCACGATTTAGTTGCTCTACACAGCCAACAGCCGCAACTTTCGGGTTCTGGATGATCTTGTCCAGCATCATCGAAAATACGTGTTTGTCGAAAATGAATGTATCGGTGTGCAGCAGGAAAAGGTAATCGGTTTCGACCCGCTCAAGGATCATATCGAGGGCTTTGCCGTGGGCGATATGGCCGCTTTCCGGGCCAGGGCTTTTACGCTCGATCAGGTTGATCCAGTCCAGAGTGCGCAGGTATTCGGTGCTGTCATCGGCTGAATCGTTGTCCACTACCCAGACCTGATTCGGGGTGCCGCCCAGGTGCTGTTGCAGCAGATCCAGACAAATCTTGGTGATTTCGAGAGTCTTGTAATTGACTATGGCAATGCTGAAGGTAGGTGTTTTATCAGATACAGAATCAGGATTGCTCATCGTCATGTACTCAGTAATCGCTTGGAAACGCGCGCAAGGAAGCGTACTCGTATTTAATTGTTTCTTTATGTTTCCTGATTGGCTCCCACAGACATACGCTATGGCTATTGACTCAATAGCCAGGCAATTGCGGTTATTGTCCAAGGGAACTAACAGAAAAAACTAGCGCGGCTATCCTATAAGCCCTCGTCCGGTACGTAAACCCTAATGACTGCTGTCGCCCCATCCTTCGCGCACAGCTTTGCGGATCCCCTCCAGCAGCATCGCAAAGGCCGGGTTGTCGTTGTTTTCGGTCCAGATCAGGTGCAGTTCGCTCTGTACACCTTCCCCCAGATCGATATTCCGAAACACCACGTTCTTGAATACCACGCTGGTTGCGCAGCGCGGGACCAGCGCCAGCCCCATTCCCGCATTGACCAGCGCCAGGATGGTCAGTGACGAGCCAAGCCACTGCACATATTCCGGAGCAACGCGGGCAGAGCGGAGCATGCCGGTCAGCAGTTCGTTGAACGGCGGGTAGGCTGAGTGGGAGTACATCAGGAACGGCTGCGCATCGAGGTCCTGGACCGACACGCTTTTGCTGTCGGCCAGACGATGACTGCAAGGCACGGCCAGCACGAAGGGTTCGCGCACCAGGCATTCAGTGGCGTAACCGGGTTCCAGCAGCGGGGTGCGCACGATGCCCAGGTCGATGCGGCGCGCACGAAGGGCTTCGTGTTGCTGATAAGTGTTCATTTCCGACAAGTTGATTCTGACGTGGGGCTGCTTGAGTCGCGCTTCTGCGATGACCTTGGGCAGAAACTCATACACCGCACTGCCGACGAAGCTGATATTCACTGAGCCGATATCACCTTCGGCGAATCGCCTGGCCGTGGCGGCAGCCTGTTGGGCGCGCTCCAGCAGGTTCTGGGCTTCGACAAAGAAGGCGCGGCCTGCTGCGGTCAAGGCGACATTGCGGGTGTTACGGGTAAACAGGTCGACCCCCAGGTGATGTTCCAGCAACTGAATCTGCCGACTGAGCGGCGGCTGGGTCATGTTCAGCCGTTCGGCGGCGCGGCGGAAGTTGAGTTCAGTCGCGACAGTGGTGAAACAGCGCAGTTGAGTAAGCTCGAACATTGATCTAATCCGGGTATCAATGGAATGCCAAGTTAGATTAGACGGGAACAATCACCGCGTCCATGATCGACTCGTCCCTAAAAAAACAATGAACGGGAGTCGTATCTTGAAGAGCCTCCAGAGCCCCACTGATGCCGATGTGCTTGCCCGGGCAGCGGCCAAAGTCAAACGTCATGTGCTGCCGTTGTTCGTGGTGATGTTCATCGTCAATTACATCGACCGCGTCAACATCGGCTTTGTGCGCAGCCATCTGGAAACCGACCTGGGTATTGGCGCCGCAGCCTACGGGCTGGGTGCCGGATTGTTCTTTGTGGGCTACGCATTGTTTGAAGTGCCCTCCAACATGCTGCTGCAACGCTACGGTGCGCGCGTCTGGCTGACGCGCATCATGTTCACCTGGGGCGCAGCGGCCATGGCCATGGCCTTTGTGCGTGGCGAAACCAGTTTCTATGTCCTGCGCTTTATCCTCGGTGCGGCCGAAGCCGGGTTTTTCCCCGGCATCATTTACTACTTCACCCAATGGCTGCCGTCTTCCGAGCGTGGCAAGACCATGGCGGTTTTCCTCAGTGGTTCGGCCATCGCTTCGGTGATTTCCGGGCCGGTTTCCGGCGCGCTATTGCATATTTCGGGGCTCGGCCTGCATGGCTGGCAGTGGATGTTTCTGATCGAAGGCTTTGCCTCCGTTCTGCTCTGCGGTTTTGTCTGGTTCTGGCTGCAATCCCATCCGAGTGAAGCTAAATGGCTGAGAGAGGAAGAGAAAAGCGTACTGATTGCCGCGATTGCCCAAGAGCAGCGCGAGCGTGAGTCGGTACAGATCGCCAAACCCTCCATGTTCAAACTGCTGGCTGACCGGCAGATCGCGCTGTTCTGCTTCATCTACTTCTCCATCGCCCTGACGATCTACGGCGCGACCTTCTGGTTGCCCAGCATGATCAAGAAAATGGGCAGCCTGGGCGACTTCCAGGTCGGGCTGTTCAACTCGGTGCCCTGGATCATCTCCATCGTGGCGATGTACGGCTTTGCTGCCATGGCCAGCAAATGGAAGTTTCAACAGGCCTGGGTTGCGCTGACGCTGGTTATCGCTTCGTTTGGCATGTTCATGTCGACAACCGGCGGGCCTGTTTTTGCCTTCGTCGCGATCTGCTTTGCCGCCATCGGCTTCAAGGCTGCATCCGCGCTGTTCTGGCCGATCCCGCAAAGCTATCTGGACGCTCGCATCGCGGCAGCGGTGATCGCGCTTATCAACTCCATCGGCAATCTTGGCGGTTTCGTCGCGCCTACGACGTTCGGAATTCTGGAGCAGACCACCGGCTCGATCGAGGGTGGCCTGTACGGATTGGCAGCGACCTCGCTGTTGGCCGCCGTAGTGATCTTCTTTGCTCGCACAACGCCCGTCAGCCGCCATGGCAAACCCGTCGAAGCGGCCGTGCCTGAGCGCGCGGCAACACACTGATACCAGGATCAGGAGCCTTACCTTGAAAATCAAAAGAGTGACCGTGACCCCCATCGCCTTTCGCGATCCGCCGCTGCTCAATGCCAGCGGCATTCACGAACCCTTTGCGCTGCGCTCGATCATCGAGATCGAGAGCGACAACGGCTATATAGGTTTGGGCGAGAGCTATGGTGACGCTCCGGCGCTGGCGATTCAGGAGCGTGTGAAAGACCAGTTGATCGGCCTTGATCCGTTCAATCTCAACCAGTTGCGCGCCATCGTGCAGGCCACTGTAGCCGCCAACAAGACCGACAGCCTGGCCGGTGCGGAACTGGCGCCCGGCTCCCATGCCAGCAAGGCGGTCAGCAACGCTTACTCGGCATTTGAGGTCGCGTTTCTGGACCTTCAGGCCCATTACCTGAATGTGCCGCTGGTGGATCTGTTGGGCGGCGCGATTCGTGATGAAGTGCCGTTCAGCGCCTATCTGTTCTTCAAGTACGCGCAGCACATCGATTCGCCCTACAAGCCGGACAATTGGGGCGAAGCCCTGAACGAAGAGCAGATCGTCGCCCAGGCCCGGCGCATGATCGAGGCGTATGGCTTCAAGAGCATCAAGCTCAAGGCCGGTGCGCTGGAACCTGAGCATGAAGTCGCCTGTATCAAGGCCCTGAAGAGGGCATTCCCCGGTTACCCGCTGCGTATCGACCCCAATGCCAACTGGTCGCTGGAAACCTCCATTCGCATGGCCGAATTGCTGGGCGATGATCTGCAATATTACGAAGACCCGACGCCAACGCTTGAAGGCATGTCCGAGTTGCACAAACGTACCGGTCTGCCGTTGGCCACCAATATGGTCGTGACCGACTTCGATGAGTTCCGCCGTAGCGTGGCGCTGAACAGCGTGCAGATCGTTCTGGCCGACCACCATTACTGGGGCGGCCTGCGCGATACCCAGGCATTGTCGAAGATGTGCCAGACCTTTGGCCTTGGCGTATCCATGCATTCCAACTCGCACTTGGGCATCAGCCTGATGGCCATGGCCCATGTCGCCGCTTCGGTCCCCAATCTGGATTACGCCTGCGACACCCATTACCCCTGGCAGGAGCCGGATGAAGAGGTGATAAAAGGCGGCAAGCTACCCATTGTCGACGGTTGCGTAAAAATCACCCGCGCCCCGGGCCTTGGGCTGGAGCTGGATTACGACCAGTTGGGCAAGCTACACGACCAATACCTGAGCTGCGGCATCCGTCAGCGCGATGATGTGAAACAGATGCAGCGTTACAAGCCGGACTGGAAGACCGTCAAACCAAGGTTTTGAGGCCTTGGAAGTGGGCTCTTGTGGGAGCCCAGCCACCCTGTTTGTCCGTAGGAGCGAATTCATTCGCGAACCAGCGCCACATTCAAAAAACATCCCTGAAAAGAAGCACATAGCTGGCCCTTTGATTTCTGTTTCGTTGGCAAACTCGCTTTCCTTTCAGAAGCTTGGGTGCTGGCGCTATGCGGAGTTTTGCATTGACCGTTGCGGTGTTTGTCCTGGCCGGCGTTTCGCTCGGGGTTCAGGCCAAGGAGTTGACCAAGAGCACTCGCTCGATATGCACATGGGGTTCGGGTATTGCGGCGGGGGCTCAGGAGTCGAAGCTTGCCGGGGTTTCTCTCTATGGTGCTCGCAACAAACTACAGACCCGCAAGTTCCCTCAACCCTGGATGCGCATGACCGCCATGGGCATCACGGAACAGACCTATAAAAGCTCGTCTCGCCTCAAACCCGCTGCCATCAAGCAAACCTACTATGAACAATGCGTCAAACATGAACTGGCGCGCAGATAAAACCTCGCTGCTCACTCCTTGATGGCGGCTGTACGCAGGGCACCTTCGGGTGCGCCGGTTCTTAGCTCACCGGTCGACTAACCTGTGTACGGCTGCCACCCCTCATCGCCTGTCTTGTGATGCCTTGCAACGTTTTTGGCCTGAACTTGCAGGTCCGTTCCCTTTCTTTTGACAGACATTTCCGAGAGAATCCCAGCCCGCTTGCGCCTCTCTGTTTGTGCTTCTAGTCTGCGTCGGTCGCTGCTTATCAGCGATCGGGTTTAGTAGCCCAGTGGGTTAAGGCGTAACACAACCGCATTCTGTCAGGCGTTTCATGCCTGCCTGTTATGGCGGCTGTGCGCTTGGCACCTCCGGGTGCGCCGGTTCTTAGCTCACCGGTCTACTAACTCGCGTACAGCTGCCACCCTTTCGTTTAGTAGCGATCTGTTGGCAGCTCCATAATGGAGAGCTAAACGCATGGTCAAGATTACCCCTGATCCACCTTTCAACGAGGCGTCCACTGCGCCGGTTTTCGATCAATCAGTCGTCAAGCGGGCCATGGCCTGTTATCTGCCGACAAGTCGTCCGCCAAAAGGAGACGACAAAGGATTTGATTTCATGAGTCTCGAGGCGACGTTGCTGCATGCGATGGATTTTCTGCGATGTGCATCGGCAACGGCCTATGAGCTGGGAGACGATCTGAATGGTTCGCAGCGCGACCTGGCTTTTGCCGCCATGCATATGGCAGAAATGGCCAAAGTGATGGTGGAGCGATCACTGGAGTGTGTGGAAGCGAGTTGATGCACGATCTTTCGCGAGCAAGCCCCTCATATTGAGACTGTGGGAGGGAGCTTGCTCGGGAAGGCCGTCTTCAAAAACACCTCGTCCCAGAGCCTTTATGCACAACCCGTTCAGAATGAAAACGATTTTTCCGCCGATCCGTGCGGATGTTCGCGTTTTGTCGCGAAGTGCCGTTTTCTGCGGCTTCTGACCGGGGTGTCAGGAAAAAACAAGGCGCTTCAGTAACTGGCGCACTAAGGTTTTAGAACG
The DNA here is from genome assembly GCF_057809175.1 of Pseudomonas sp. FG43. NCBI lineage: Bacteria > Pseudomonadati > Pseudomonadota > Gammaproteobacteria > Pseudomonadales > Pseudomonadaceae > Pseudomonas > Pseudomonas sp. FG43. Next base: position 291,369 of record NZ_JBMDJL010000003.1, on the reverse strand, counting down.
CTTGTCTGAATTTTCATCAACAGAGTTATCCACAGGATGTTCCGTTGATTCGAGTCATTGCTTTTGTGCCAGAACCAGCAGGTTGCGCGGGGTGAGTTGGCTGTCGCAAAAAGTGCCGACGCTGACGCTGTAACCATGCTCTTGCACGTACATGGCTCGATCCAGGACCAGCCATAACTCCAGAGGTCGACGGAACAGGTTGCGCACCAGTTCCAGATTGCGCACCTCGGCCAGTCGCTTCCAGCCTGCGGCCTCCAGTTCTGCCCAGTCCTGCTGGCCCGGATCTGGAAGGTTTTTCAGGTCTGCCAGTTCGTGGCAGTAATCGCTGTAGGGTTTGTCCAGCCAACTGACAGGCAGCGAGGGTGTGGGCAAATATTCATCAATGCCGCGCAACTGGCGTTGCAGCAGGTCAAACCCAAGTCGCCGGGCCATGGATGTGTCGCGCTGGCGGCGGACACGAGCGCCTGCTGTAACGGTTTCGCTCAGTGGGAGGCCCAGTTCGTCCCGCGACAGCTTCAAGGCTGAGCTGCGGCCTTCGCTGGAAAGTGCCTGATACTCGTCGAACCGCGTGCGGTTGTAACAGCACGGGGCGATGGCCATTTGTATGCAGCCTGTCTGGCTGGCGGCCTGCATCAACTGCACATGCAGATCGCCGCAGGCGTGCAGGGCGACGGGCGAGTGTTCGGGCTTGAGGTGGCGCCAGGTGTCATCTGCCATGACATCCTGTTCCACATGCTCAGCTTCGATTTGTTGGCGTGCGCTGAGTTTACGACCGGCCTCGATCAGGGCCGGATCGCGCTCCAGACAGGTCACTTTCTGTCCGCTTTGTGTCAGGCGACGGCCCAGATGCCCTTTACCCGAGCACCAGTCGAGCCAATGGGTGGCGCTTTGCCGGAATTGCAGATGGCTGGCAAAGGCTTCGATCTGTTGCCATTTACGCCCCGGCACATCGACGCTCTGGCGTGGCTCCACCGGCTCTAGCGGATAGGCTGGCAGTTCGCCGAGTTGCCCCAGCTCAAAGGCTTCGTCCGCCAGTTGCTTGAAGGGGTAGGGCGCATCGAGACGTTCGGGGTGATTGTGCGCGGTTTCGGCTTGATCCAGCGTGCGCTGGCGCAGCCATGTGGCCAGTTCCGAATATTGCTGTTCCCACGGCATGTGCGCTTGTGTGAAAGGCTTTGGTCGCCACAACGACTGGTACGCGAACAGAAAGCTGTCCAGCGCCCGAAAGCGGCTGCGAAGGTGTTCATCCTGCAAGCAAGTGTCAGAGGGCATGATGGTGACCGTGTAGAGGGGCTGACTATATGAAAGCCAGCCCCCTTCATATCAGCGCCCTTGGCTGGCGTCTACGCGCAATATCCGTTCCAGCAATCTGAACCCCTGGACCAGCACGTAAGCCATGACCAGGTAGAACATGCCCGCTGCGAAGAAAATCTCCACCGGCAGGTAAGTGCGGGCAATGATGGTTCGTGCCATGCCGGTCAGTTCCAGCAGAGTGACGGTGCTCGCCAGGGCACTGGCCTTGAGCATCAGGATCACTTCGTTGCTGTAGGCCGGCAGGCCGATGCGTGCTGCGCGGGGCAGGATGATGTAGAACAGCGCTTTCCATTTGGACATGCCCAGCGCCCGCGCCGCCTCGACTTCACCCACCGGTACGGCCTGAATCGCGCCCCGCAGGATCTCGGCGATGTAAGCGGCGGTGTGCAGGGTCATGGTGATGACGGCACACCAGAACGGGTCGCGCAGATACGGCCAGAGCGGCCCTTTGCGAACGGCCTCGAATTGCGCCAGCCCGTAATAGACCAGGAACAACTGCACCAGTAACGGTGTGCCGCGAAAGAAGAAGATGTAGGCGTAAGGCAGGGCGCGTACGTGCAGATGTTTTGACGAACGTGCGATGCCCAGCGGGATGGCGATGATCAGGCCGGCGATGACCGCAATCGCCACCAGCTCCAGCGTCAGGGTTGCGCCCTGTGCCAGCTTTGGCAGCCACTTGATGATGACTTCCCAGTTCATGACCCGCTCCTCACAAAGCCGCGAGCGGCACGTTTTTCCAGGAAGTGCATACCGACCATGGCCAGTATCGTCAGGCCCAGGTACATGAAGGCTGCGACCAGATAGAACACGAAGGCTTCCTTGGTGACACTGACGGCAATCTGCGAGTGGCGCATGATTTCTTCCAGGCCGATCACCGAAACCAGTGCGGTGTCTTTCATCAGAATCATGAACAGGTTGCCAAGGCCGGGCAGCGCGATGCGCCACATCTGCGGCAGGATGAGTTTGAAGAGGATGCGCGAACGCGACATGCCCAACGCCAGACCCGCTTCGCGGTGGCCTTTGGGGATGGCCAGGATGGCACCGCGAAAGACCTCGGTCGCATAGGCGCCGAAGCACAGGCCAAGGGCTATGACGCCCGCGGCAAAGGCGTTGAGTTCAAGGCCGGGGATACCCAGCATTTCGCCCAGGGCGCGCATGCCGTTGACGGTGCCGAAGTAGATCAGCAACACCCAGAGCAATTCAGGAATACCGCGCACCAGCGTCGAGTAAGTACCGCCCAGCCATTGCAGTGGCTTGTAAGGCGACGTTTTTGCCAGGGCGCCGAGCAGCCCCAGTATCAGGCCCAGACACAGGGCCGAAAGGGCAAGCTGAACAGTCATCAGCGCACCAGCCGCAAGGGCCGGGCCGAATCCTTGGAGGTCAATATTCATGGGCAGGCTTTGCTAGGGACGGACCGTCACGCCTTCAGAGAGGGCGCGACGGTCACGTCAGGCAGATCAGAGAATGCTGAACGGGAAGTACTTGTCGTTGATCTTCTTGTAGGTGCCGTCAGCGATGATTTCTTTCAGTGCATCATTCAGCCTTTCGCGCAGCGGGTCACCCTTGCGCACAGCGATGCCGATCTTGTCGTTCTGCTCGACGGGATCGCCTTTGAACTCGAAACCTTTGCCTGCATCGCTTTTCAGCCATTCATAGCTGACGTATTTGTCGGCCAGCATGGCGTCGACACGGCCGGATGCCAGGTCGAGGTAGGCGTTTTCCTGGGTGTCGTAGAGTTTGACGGTCACGCTGTCGCCCAGCTTGTCTTCAAGCCAGGTACCGGACAACGTAGCGCGCTGGGCTCCGATGATCTTGCCCTTGAGCGATGCCTTGGCGGCTTCGACGTTTTCGGTGTTGATCTGCGAGTCTTTCGGCGCAATGAACTGCAGCTTGTTGGAGTAGTACGGGTCGGTGAAGTCCACAGCCTGCTTGCGCTCTTCGGTGATCGACAGCGACGAGATCAGGAAGTCGAACTTTCTGGAGTTGAGCGCCGGAATGATGCCGTCCCAGTCAGAGGTGACGACGGAGCACTCGGCTTTCATCTTGGCGCACAGGGCCTGACCGATTTCGTAGTCGAAGCCGACGACTTGCCCGCTGGCGTCCTTGTTGTTGAACGGTGGGTAAGCGGCCTCGATGCCCATTTTCAGGGTTTCAGCAAAAGCGCTGCTGGTGAATGCGACAGTGACAGCGGCTGCCAGCAGGAACTTCTTGTACATCTGCATGGGGGTTGCTCCGTTAGCGGTTGCTCGACATGAATTGTTTACACCTTACCGACAGCGGGTTCTCGAATACTTGCTGTGGTGTGCCCTGTTCTTCGACCTGTCCCTGATGCAAAAAGACGACTTCACTGGAAACTTGTCGTGCAAAACTCATTTCGTGGGTCACCAGCAGCATAGTCCGGCCTTCTTCGGCCAGTGCGCGGATGACGTTGAGCACTTCCTGGACCATTTCCGGGTCCAGCGCGGAGGTGGGCTCATCGAACAGAATCACTTTAGGCTGCATTGCCAGAGTGCGTGCGATGGCAGCGCGTTGTTGCTGACCACCGGAAAGCTGTGCCGGATAAGCGTGTCGTTTATCGGCGATGCCAACCTTGGCCAATAGCGCTTCAGCGACTTCGATGGCTTCGGCCTTGCTTTGGCCCAGCACACGGCGCGGTGCTTCGATGATGTTGTCGAGCACGCTCATGTGCGGCCACAGATTGAAGTTCTGAAAGACAAAACCGATCTCGCTGCGCATGCGATTGATCTGCCGGTTGTCGGCGGCGACCAGCTCGCCATTCTTGGCGGCTTTGAGTTTCAGCTCTTCGCCTGCCACCAGAATCTGCCCCTGATGAGGGTTTTCCAGCAGGTTGATGCAGCGAAGCAGCGTGGACTTGCCGGAACCGGATGAGCCCAGGATTGATATCACATCACCGTCACGAGCAGTCAGCGAGATGCCTTTGAGCACGTCCAGCTTTCCATAGCGCTTGTGCAGATTGCGGATTTCCAGGGCGGGCGTGGCCTCGGCCATGTGGGGGGACCTCATATATTTTGTACGCCCTTCGAGTGGGGCGAGCGCCAAGCTAGCACAGGGCTCGAAAGACAACCAACAGCGTCAGGTCTGGCGGGCAGTGTTATGCGGCGGGGTGTCGCATCATCGCAGCAGACTGTCGCCGCAAGGCAATGGATGCGTCTGTTTGATGCCCGCTTTATAGCCTGAATGCGCGAAAAGGGCGCGATGTTGCCAGCTTTGGCTGGGTGTTGGAAGTAGCTTTTACGGTCTTGCGCACCATATGCGAGCTTGTCTGGTTTTTGGTGTGTGTTTTCGGTGCGCCAATATGGGTATGTCCTGAGGTGTTAGGTAACAAAACTTGCAGGCTTGATAAAAAATCCTTCCTGGCATTTCCGCACTTTCAGGGCTGCGAGCCCTCTGTTCTCTATGCGACGTCGCTTTTGAAATATTTTGGCGCAGTTTTTGCGTAAAGAATAAAGAACGGCACCGTTGCTTTCTTTTTACGAGCGCTTCGGTGTGCATCGCTCGTCTTGCAAAAGGTGGTTTTATGAGCAGTACCGCTAACTCTTCCGGGCTCGAACAGGGGCTGAAACCTCGACACATCACGATGCTGTCGATTGCCGGTGTGATCGGCGCAGGCCTGTTCGTAGGTTCAGGCCATGCGATTGCCGAGGCAGGTCCTGCCGTGCTGCTCGCGTATGCCGCAGCCGGTACGCTGGTTGTGCTTGTGATGCGCATGCTGGCCGAAATGGCTGTAGCCTCGCCTGACACCGGTTCGTTTTCCACGTATGCCGACCGCGCCATCGGGCACTGGGCCGGTTTCACCATCGGTTGGTTGTACTGGTGGTTCTGGGTTCTGGTGATTCCGTTGGAGGCCAACGCTGCCGCGACCATCCTGCATGCCTGGTTCCCCGATGTGGGGATCTGGGTGTTCACGCTGGTGATTACGTTGCTGCTGACGGCCACCAATCTGTTCAGCGTCAAGAACTACGGCGAGTTCGAGTTCTGGTTTGCATTGATCAAGGTCGTGGCGATCATTGCGTTCGTGGTGCTGGGGGTTGTCGCGATTTTCGGTCTGCTACCGACCAGTAATGTCAGCGGCGTCAGCCACTTGTTCGACACTCAGGGTTTCATGCCTAACGGCCTGGGCGCGGTATTGGCAGCGATGTTGACCACGATGTTCTCCTTCATGGGGACCGAGATCGTGACTATTGCAGCCGCCGAGTCCAAGAACCCGGGCAAGCAGATCACCAAGGCCACCAATTCGGTGATCTGGCGGATCTTCCTGTTCTATCTGGTTTCGATCTTTATCGTTGTGTCGCTGGTGCCCTGGAACGACAGCCGTCTGGCTGAAGTCGGTTCCTATCAGACGGTGCTGGATGTGATGGGTATTCCCAACGCCAAGCTGATCGTGGATCTGGTTGTACTGGTGGCGGTGACCAGTTGCCTGAACTCTGCGCTGTATACCGCTTCGCGCATGCTGTTCTCTCTGGGCAAGCGTGGCGATGCTCCGGCAATGTCTACCCGCATCAGCAAGAGCGGCACGCCTCACTGGGCGGTGATACTTTCGACTGCCGCTGCCTTCCTGACCGTGTTCGCCAACTATGTTGCTCCGGCTGCCGTGTTTGAATTCCTGCTCGCCAGTTCCGGCGCAATCGCCTTGCTGGTGTATCTGGTGATCGCCGTTTCCCAGTTGCGCATGCGTCAGAAACGTATCGCCAAAGGTGAAGCCATCGACTTCAAGATGTGGCTGTTCCCGTGGCTGACCTGGGCTGCGATCTTCTTCATCGTTGCGGTGCTGACCGTGATGCTGATTCAGGAAGACCATCGCCATGAAATCATCGCCACCGGCGTGCTCAGCCTGAGCGTGATCGCCGCAGGCCTGCTGGTTTCCCGCCGCCGCAAGGCTTCACGGGTTGGAGCTGCGGCGTTGAGCTGAGCAGCTGATCGCGAATGAATTCGCCTACACGGCCGCGTAGGAGCGAATTCATTCGCGAGAAGTTACAACTTGAACTGGCGCAGGGTCGTATTCAGCTCTGTAGCCAGTGTCGCGAGGGCGTTGCTTGCGCTGCTGGTCTGATCCGCTCTTACGGCTGATTGTGCTGACAGGTCGCGGATGCGTACCAGGTTGCGGTCCACTTCGCGTGCGACTTGGGCCTGCTCTTCGGACGCGCTGGCAATCACGGTGTTGCGATCGTCGATCACCATCACCGAGTTGGCAATAATCGCCAATGCCGAGTTTGCGGACTCCGCCTGGTTTTTGGTGCGTTGGGCCTGTTCGGTGCTGATCTCCAGTGCAGACACCGTACTTTTGGTGCCTTGCTGGATATGGCCGATCATGGATTCAATTTCCTGAGTCGACTCACTGGTCCTGTGTGCCAGTGCGCGAACCTCGTCGGCGACCACCGCGAAGCCACGGCCTGCATCGCCGGCGCGAGCTGCTTCGATGGCGGCGTTGAGGGCCAGCAGGTTGGTCTGTTCGGATACCGAGCGAATCACTTCCAGGACCTTGCTGATTTCCAGCGTCCGACTCGCCAGTTGCTGGGCCTGCTCTGAAGCGCTGCCGACATTCTTCGTCAGCTCGGTGATGGAGTTGACGGTCTGCTTGAGTTCTTCCTGCCCTTGCTGTGCTGAGCGAGAAGACGATTTCGACTCTTCCGAAGTCGACACCGCGCTACGCGCAACCTCTTCAACGGCCTGGCTCATCTCGGTCACGGCAGTGGCTGCCATTTCGATTTCACTGTTCTGGGTTATCAGGTCGGCGTTGCTGCTGGCCATCAGCGCATTCATCTGGCTGGTGGCTGACGACAGCTGTTGGGCTGCATCGTCGACCTGATTCAAGGTGGCCCGCAGGTTCTCCCGCATGCGTTCCATCGATTGCAGCAGCAGGGCGACTTCATCGACACCGCGACTGTCCACATCGATCGGGCGCAGATCTCCCGACGCAAAGATTTCGGAGGCTTTGAGGGCCTGGTTGATAGGGGTGGAAAGGCTTTGCGTCAAACGCCATGCCATGACCAGTGTTGCCAGTACCGCCAGCACCATGACTGAAACAGAAATGGTCTTGGCTTTTTCATACGCCGCTGTCGCACTTGCGCTGGATTCGGCTTCGGCCTCGTCGTTTACTTTTTCCAGTCTGGAGAGCGCAGCCGCCATGCCTTCTGCACTTTTTGGCATTTCCACCCTGATGACCTGACGAGCCGCATCTTGCTGGTTGTCCTTGATCAGTTTGTACGCCCGCTCTGCACCATCGGCATAGGCCTTGTAGGTGGACTCGATGCTGGCGATCAGCGTTTGCTCGGTATCCGTGTTGATAAGCGGTTTGTAGGCTTTGACCGCGTTGTAGAACTTGTCCTCTTCCTTCAGCAACTCGGTATAAGCCTGTTCTATCTCGGCAGGGCTTCTTGAGATCATTCTGAGGATGGCGATGCGGGTGTTGGCGAATGCGAGGGTGATGTCATCGCCCAATGCAATGCCAGGCATTGAGTCATTTTCGATTTCCAGGCCTTCCGAGCGAATATTGCCCATTTGCTGGATGTTGAAAATGCCGAGCCCTATAACCATGGCAACCATGAACGTGAAGCAGGTCAGGGTGCGTTTGGCTATTTTCATGTTTCTTAAATACATACCCGCTCCGAGTTCATCCGATGTGCTGTGCTGAGGGGGCGCCTTGAGCAGGCGCATACGCAGCTATATCGGATTCTCGGGTAGAAGCTGAAGCCTGCTTTAGATGAAACCTGCTGTTTAGAGCGGTCTTGTCGTTATTGAAGTGGACATGACGTTTTTGTGCACTTCAACGCTGCCCTTTTGAGTCCCGTTTGACCAGCAACTCGGATGCCTTGTTGTAATCGGCCTGGAATGTCGGGCTACCGATCCACTCAACAGCCGTGTCTTCGTCTTCATCGTGGAACAGGGCGCGGTAGGTGATGAGCAGGCCCATCATGAAGTCGGTGGCTTGCTCTTCGTCTTCTTCGCTGATGACCAGTGCCAGCACCGGGTATTGAAGGAAAACCACGCACAGCGCCAACTGGCTGATGGCTTCGGCGGCCTTCATGGCTTCAAACAGGTCTTCGTAATTGGCCGGGTCGAAGCCGTTTTCGACGATGTCCTGAAAATCGAAGGTGTTCAGGTCGAGCTGCACATCATCGAACGGTTGATTCACAAGGGGGGAAGCGAATACAGGGTGAACGACATTTTGTGCCGGTTTGCCCGAGCGGTTCTGCTTGGCTTTGATCTTGGCGCGCTTGGCACGTTTTTGCTGTTTGTCTGGCGAAGCCATGAACGGGTCCTTTGGCAGGCGATAAGGGCAATGGCGATCATTGAACCCCAGACGCTCTCAATAACCAAGGGGGCGTCGGTTTGCCGGGCAATGAAAACCCGCACGAGGCGGGTTTTCAAGGTACAGCCTGGGATGCTGATCACGGCTCAGGCTTTATTTGCTTCGTCGAATCGTGTGGCAAACATGCTGACGGCTTCTACGGCTTCGCTGGCGCCATCACGAATCTGGATAATGACCTGGCCAGCCTGATCGGCCAGGGTCACGCCCCGAATTGCGCCTTCCTGAGTCGTACTCATGCTGGCGACAGCCTCGCGGGTTTCGTTCAGGATCTTGCCGATCATGTCCGCGATTTCTGTCGTTGAGCCGCTTGTACGACCAGCCAGTTGGCGGACTTCATCCGCAACCACCGCAAACCCCCGGCCCTGATCGCCTGCGCGAGCAGCTTCGATTGCCGCGTTGAGGGCCAGCAGGTTGGTCTGGTCCGCGATGCCGCGAATGGTGTTGACGATGGCGGTGATCTGCTCGGAGCGTGATCCCAGTTGCCCCACCAGTTTTGCGGAGGCGCCGATGCTGTCTGCAATCTGGCGCATCTCTCGGGCGGTTTCCTGAATGACCAGCGTGCCTTGCTCGGCCACTTTTTCGGTTTCAGTCGAAATGTGGTAAGCCCGCGAAGCACCGAGCGAGTCGGCCTGCTGTTTTTCCACGTGTTCGGTGATGTCGCTGGCGAACTTCACGATCTTGCAGAGCTTGCCTTCCGCGTCGTAGACCGGGTTGTAAGTCGCCTCCAGCCAGACCACCTTGCCATGCTTGCCGATACGCTTGAACTGTCCGCTGAAGAACTCACCCTGGTTCAGCTTGCGCCAGAAATCGCCATATTCAGAGCTGTTGGCCAGGCTCTGTTCGCAAAAGCCACGGTGGTGCTTGCCTTTGATTTCATTCAGGCCATAACCCATGACATGCAGAAAGTTATCGTTGGCAGCCAGCACATTGCCGTTGAGGTCGAATTCGCACACGGCCATGGCTCTGTCGACAGCGACAAGCTTGCCGCGAGACTCGCTTTCCTGAATGACCTTGCGGGTGACGTCCAGTGCGTATTTCACCACTTTGAAGGGTTTGCCTTGCGTATCGAGTACCGGGTTGTAACTGGCTTCGAGCCAGACGCTATGCCCGTTCTTGTCCACGCGCTGGAAGGTGCCCGAGACGAAGCGGCCAGCGCGTAACGAAGCCCAGAGTTCATTGTACTGGCTGCTGCGCGAGAGTGCCGGTGAGCAGAACTCGCGGTGGTTCTTGCCGGCCAGCTCTTCGGCCCGGTATCCCATTGCTGTCAGGAAATTATCGTTGGCCCGAATGAGTTTCCCGTCCAGATCGAACTCTGCCACGGCCATCGAACGTTCCAGCGCGCCCATCAATCCCTTGAGTCCATCAACTTCGGCCTTCATGGCTGCCAGTTCAGCTTTGATTTTTGTCCCGAACATAACCTGCCCCAGTGCTGTTTGACCTACTGACTCTCACGACGATATCGACCTGAAGGTGAGGGGCATTAATCCGGCGCAGGCCGATTCCGATCAATGGGCAGAGTGCTTTTTGACGTCAAAAAAAGCGGTCTTTTTTTGGATGTTTCAGCGGCTGTGATTAATCTTTACGGATATTCTCAACACTGACAGGCCTGCGCTTATTGAGTGCGTCTGAATGCCGGGTTTTCAGGGTCGTAGCCATTGTCGGCTAACGCTGCTTTCAGCTTTGTTTCCAGCGAGCCACCTTTACGTTTCAAGGCATCCAGAATGATTGCCGCTCGTGAGTCGCCATGGCTTGAGGATTGTCCCTTGACCGTTTCTGCGTAAGAAAGCCCTTTATCTATCGTATGCATGCCTGGCGGTGTGTGGCTGATGAAGGCTTCTGCCGGGAGCCCGCTCATGCTTTTCAGCTTCTGCCCCAGTTCCTGAGCCTTCTGATAATCGCCTTTCACATAGAGGATGGCTGAGTCGGTTCTGCTTCCGTAGCTTTGCGGGCCATCAACTTTTCCGCTGTGAATCGAGTCTTCCTTTTGGACCATTGCAGCCATGGTCTTTATGAGTTGTTCGGCATATTGAGGTTGGACGCCAATGGTCAGGCGGCCCATATTTTCCGATTTTTCACGCACGGGGTCAGGGGATATTCTGTAGAACTCTTTGCGTATGTTGGGGTGGTGCTTCATGTAAAGATCGAGACGCCGATGTTCAGGACTGGCTGCGTCCATGCTCTGGGGCCAAACATTGATGCCCGCATGAGCGTCGATCCTGCTCAGCCTCCGCAGATAGGTGTCCTGCTCTGTTCGAGCCATGGGTGTGACTTTGGGGCGAGTATCCTTGAACACGTCATAGATGTTCTCTTTTGTGGGCTCTTTAATTTTTTTCGCCTTCTTTGCCCACTCATAAAGGCTGGCAAAAGTTTCCTTGCCTTGAGGCGTACCGTTATCTGGTCTTACGGCATTCGTCGCCGAACTGCTTTGGCCTTGTTCAACCCGTGCCTGCTGAACGTCGAAACGCTTACCCAGCATTCTCTCCAAGCGAGGTGTCGTGGGCGCAGATGCGGATGAGGCTTTCTCGTTAAGCACCTGGGTGATCTGCGAGCGAGGGCTCTGGCCGCCCAGCAGGTGAGCCGTGCCGTTGAAGAACTTGTCGAAAACAGCCTGCTTGTCATGCCTTGATACGGCGATCTTTCCGTCCGCCGCTGCTCGAATGTCGTAATGCTTGCCGTTGACTTCTATTCGGCCCTGAGACTTGAGTGCGTGGATATCGACGTCCGAGCTTTTCAGCGCTTCGACACTCGAAAAGCGCGTTTGGATGTTGTTCACAGGTGTGCTCCGTGTCGAGCAGATGATTGTTGGCGCGAGAGATAGTGGGCTGACGAGATATTCATGGGCGCATATCGCGCCAGAGCTTGATCCACTCAACCAGTGCCGCGATCTCACGTATCAGAGCGGGTACGCTGACTTTCTCTCGCGGGATGCTTTGATAGCCGAAATAAAGGCCGCTGCGTTCATCCCAGCCCAGACCAGGGCCCGCAGTTACCATCGGGTTGAGAGCGCCACTCAGCAAGCGTTGCAGTGGTGGTTCTTTTGGCAGTTCAAGCAAACCGATCACCAACAACCGTTCATGGATGTCGTTGCAGACCAGTTTCAGCGCAAAGGTTTCATCGATTATCAGGTTGCAAATCCCTTGGGCATCGAACGCCAAAGGGCGCATTTCAAGGTGTTTTGAAAGATCGATGAGCAACGTCTTGTAGAAAAGGCTACTCATGGCCAGGTCCGTAAACGACAGGATTTACAGGTGAGTGGCAAATGACCCGATTCGGTTCCATGGATATGGAAAATTATTTTTCGGGCACATCCGCGTCAAGAGCGAGCCCGCACCAGCCTGCCCAGCGATACCTCATTCGTCACGCCTTGCAGCTTCTCTTCCCCGGCCTGCATCACGTTGCATATGCGAAGCACTGCCTGAGCATCCGGCTCATTTCCTGAAGTGCTCAGACGCTCCGCAATGCGCATCAATTCAACCGCCGACCATTTCAGATCGGAGGCGATGCCTTGCAGGTCACGACGCAGGTCCTGGTTGGGTTTGTTCAAGGCCATGTTTGTCTCCGGTGGGGCGCGAGGCCCACAGTCAATGACAATGCCGGGTGCCGGCCTTCTTGTCGTTATGACAGCCTTGCTTGTCGGTTCGGCCGCCGTGCGCGATTGCGGAAAAGGAGGTGGCGGCAAGAATGGCCGCGAGGAGGAGGGTAGTGAACTTCATGACAGATCCTTCTGCTGATAAATCCTGTGGCTCCCCGACGTTCCAGACCGCTCGGGCGAGCAGCGGAGTCCCTTGGCGAGATCGCAAGGTGGCTCTTTGATGCTGCTCGAATATAGCAAAGGCTTATTCGTGGTGGGCAGGAAATTATTGAGGGGGCTGTGCTGAGAGCAGAAGTGAGTGAAGGTGGCGGTTTCGGTTGGTATGTTTGAGCGCAGGGCTTGATAAGGGCCATATTGAATATGGCAGTAGGCTGAGTACAAACCGCGCATGGCAATGTCTGCCGGGCCGGGAACCCCTTCGGGACCGCGTTTCTCCCAATTGGCTATGGTCTGGATATCTACTCGTAAAATCTCTGCCAATTCCGCTTGCACCAGATCCTGTTCCTTGCGCAGGAAGCGGAACTGATGGCCTGTCATTGGCGAGTCTTGCTGAACAATATCAGCAGCAATTGCCCTGTGCAGCCCTTCGATATTCTCTATCGATACGCCTTTTCCATAGGGCGTTTCCACGATTCGGTATCCATTTTTCAGGAAGATGCCATTCAGGCCGCTACCTGTGTATTCGTACATTTTCATATCTCCCAGACCGTGATAGTGAAAAGCTGGCTTGGCTCTGGTTCAGGTTTGATGGCGACTACTACATAGCACAACCCCTTTGACTCAATTGAAAGCCCAGTCAAATGACTTGAAAGCTTTCTTCTCGAGGGCGTGACTATAGGTCTGTAGGTGTGCGAAGAAATCGGCTTGATTACCGTTTTGGAGAATAGAGACAGCTCTGAGCCAGGGAGAGGATTTGGGGGTGCTATGAGAGGGCGGTGTCCTACACGTTTCATTACTGCGGTCAGCGCAGTATGAGTGTGGGAATGAAAAATCCCGGACAACAAAAAACCCGCACTAGGCGGGTTTCTGTTTTTCAGATGGCTTTGACACCACCTGAATCTAATTAGTGGTGCCCAGAGACGGAATCGAACCGCCGACACGGGGATTTTCAATCCCCTGCTCTACCGACTGAGCTATCTGGGCAACGGGGCGCATTAGACGTGTTTTTCAGGAGGTCGTCAAGCGTCATGTTGAAAAAAATTTGAATTATTACCGACGCTTACGACCTTCATTGCTGGAAACGCTTTATTTCTCGGGGGGAACGTAGCCTTCGGCCTTGGCGTATTCCTCGCCGGAGAGGAACTTGTCCATCTCGGTCTGAAGAAATTTCCGGTCCTCGGCGTTCATCATGTTCAGGCGACGTTCGTTGATGAGCAGGGTCTGGTGTTTCTGCCAGTCGGCCCAAGCTTTCTGCGAGACGTTGTTGAAAATGTCTTCGCCTTTTGCTCCCGGGTACGGGGCGCGTTCCAGGCCTGGCAGTTCTTCTTTGTATTTACGGCATATTACGGTGCGGGTCATGACGACTCTCCTGCATTCAATACGTCGGCCGCGCGTTTGAGCAGCTTTTTCACTGGGGCGGCAAGGCCCAGGCGCGGCGGGGTGGCGAGGTTATACCAGAGCCAGTCGGCTTCGGCCACGTGATGGGCGGACTCCTGAACCTGAACCAGCCAGGGTTCGATGCTCAGCTGGAAATGGCTGAAGGTGTGGACCAGCCCCGGCATTTCGTGATGCGCGCCAAGCTCCAGCGAGTGTTGCAGTGCCAGGTCTTTGAGGTCGTTGAAGTCATCCAGCTCCGGCAGGCTCCACAGGCCGCCCCACAGGCCGCTGGAAGGGCGGCGATAAAGCAGAATCGCGCCGTCGCGGTTGGCGAGCATGGGCATCAGGGTGCGTTTCTGCGGGACGGTCTTGCGTGGCTTGGGAATCGGGTAGCGGGTTTCCAGGCCCAGCAGGTGCGCTTCGCAGCCACGCTCCAGCGGGCAGAGCAGGCAACTGGGTTTGCTGCGGGTGCAGAGCGTGGCGCCCAGGTCCATCATCGCCTGTGTGTAGTTGTTCACGCGGCTATGGGGTGTAAAGCGCTCGGCAGTGGCCCATAGCTGTCTGGCGACCTTGGGCTCGCCCGGGTAACCTTCCTGTGCGGTGTAGCGGGCGAGAACGCGCTTGACGTTGCCGTCGAGGATCGGCGCACGAATGCCCATGCTCAGACTGGCAATGGCGCCCGCAGTCGACAGGCCGATGCCGGGCAGCAGGGTGAGTTTTTCCACATCGCGAGGAAACTCACCGCCGTGATCGGCAACGACTATTTTTGCGGTCTTCTGCAGGTTGCGGGCGCGGGTGTAATAACCCAGCCCGGTCCACAGGTGCAGCACTTCGTCTTCCGGTGCTTCGGCCAGGGCCTGTACGGTGGGCAGCGCCTCCATGAAGCGGTCGAAGTAGTTCAGCACAGTGCTGACCTGGGTCTGTTGCAGCATGATTTCCGACACCCACACCCGGTATGGGGTAATGCCTTGTTGCCATGGCAGATCATGCCTGCCATGACGGTCGTACCAGTTCAGTACTGCCTGGGAGAATTGCTCGGGTTGCATTGCAGAATCGGCTCTCATCGTTTGAACAGGTTCTTGAGGGCGTCCTTGAGTTCCGGGCTGACTTTGTCGCCGAGTTTGTCATCCAGTTTTTCTTCAAGCTTTTCGCTGATCCGGTCGCCGGCCAGCTTGGCCGCGATCTGGCCGATGCCTTCCTTGTCGAGACGACAGGCCTTGGCGCCCAGCTCCAGCGGGCCCCGGCACTGGATTGGCCATTCGATGCCCACGTAGCGCGGGTTGATCTCACAGGCCGGGTCCGGCATGTCGCTCTTGTCGCCTTCGATGATGATGCCCAGGCGATAATTCATGCCCAGCACGCGCAGGTCGATATCGCCATTGCCGTTGACAGCCAGGCCCGGAATGCGCGCCTTGAGGTCAGGGTTGCTGGCCACGCCATTGCGCACGGTCAGGTTGCCATTGAGTTGCTGGAATGGCGTGTCCTTGCCGCGAGGTTCGCCGCTGAGCGTCTTGCGGTTGAGGGTCGAGATGCCCTGGCACAGTTGCTGTTCAAGGTTGGCATTGACCAGCACGCCATTGTTGAGCGCAAAGCTGGCTGTGCCGTTGAGGCTGTCGACCAGAGCCTTTTCGCTGTTGCCCTTGCCGGTCAGGTTGCTATTGAGGGTCAGCAGGCCTGTGACCGGTGGCGTTTGCCCCTGGCTTTGCAGAATGCGCTCGACCGGCACCCGGCTGACTTTGGCTTGTACGCTGGCCAGAGGAATGTCCGGGCGGGCGTCGAGGTTGCCCTTGATTTCAAAGTTGCCGTTGTAGAGGTCGCCACGCAGGCTTTCGACGCTGATGACGCCGTTCTGTGCCTGAGTGGTGAGTACGGCATTGTCGATCGGCAGTTTGTCGATGGTCAGTTTGCCGAAGCTCAGGTCTGCCTGGACGTCGAGGGTGCGCAGGCGCTCAAGGGGCAGCAGTTTGGCAGTGCTCCAGGCGACCTTGGCAGGTTGGTCCGGCAGCGGCGTGTTGCCGGCGAGAGCTGCCGCTTCACCGCTTTGCACTTCGGACTGGCGAGCGGCTTTGGCGCTTTTGCTTTCTTCACTCTCGGCCGGGCGATAGCGATCGGCATCGAAGGTGTCAGCCTTGAGTTGAAGGCGCAGTGCCTGTCTGGCGAAGTCATCTATGGCGACACGGCCCGTGAAGGTGCTGTTGTCGAGCTTGAGGTTGAGGTCTTCGAGCACCAGGCTGTTCGGCGTACCGCTCAGGCGGGTGACCATTTCGACCTTGCTCAGTGCTCCGTCGGCCATGGCTGGCAGAGGCTGGCCGATGTTGTCGAAGAAGGAGCGTACATCGAGTTGGGCGATGGACAGGCCTCCGCTGATTTGTGCCGTCTTGTCCAGATCGCGGGCGCGCAACTCGCCGAGGGCGCGCAACTGGTTGGCGGAAATCTTGAGGCTGTTCCACTCGGCAATGTTGGCGGCGAGGTCTACCAGCAACTGGCCCTGAGCGGCGAAGGTCACGGTCTTGCCCTGCAAGGGTTCGCCAGCCGCTTCGCCTGACAGGCGCATGTCTTCGAACTGGTAGCGCTTGAGGGCGCGGTCCAGGCGCAGGTCGCCGACCAGTTCGGTCCTGATACGCACAACCGGCTGATTGGTGCTCAGAAAAGCCGTCAGCTTGATCGGGATGTCCGAGGCTTCCCGTACCGCACCGGTGCTCAACTGAATGCTTTCGGCGGTAAGGGTCCGGCCTTTGCGGGCGTCGCTGTATTCGACGCGGGCGTTGTTGACCGTCAGGCTGTCGATATCCAGCTTGATGGGGCGCGACGGTTTGTCTGCTGGCGAGGCAGGCGTCGTGCCTGAAGGTTGCTCGGGTGTTGGCGCGCTAGCGGTGGCCGGCTTGCCGATGTCTTCCCAATTGCCATGGCCGTTTTCATCACGGTTGAGGCGCAGGTTCAGGCCTTCTACCCGAACGTCGCTCATCTGTACTTCGCGGCGCAACAGCGGGAGTACGCGAACGGACAATCCGAGCATTTGCAGGTCGGCAAACGGTGCGGTGGGGGCGCTCAGGGTTGCGACGCTGGCGTCATGCAACTCAAGGCCCAGCCAGGGGAACAGGCTCCAGCCGATATCACCGTTCAGCGTCAGCTCGACATTCGCCTTGTCGCGCGCCAATTGCCGAATCTCGTCTTTGTAGTCGTTGGGATCAAACAGATGGGTCAAGGCGAAGCCGAGAGCCACGATGATCAGCAGCAACCCGAGAATAAACAGCCCCAGGATTTTGCCGAACGCTTTCATGGGCGAGTCCTTGTTATCGATCGTTCAAAAAATAGCCCACGAGTATACCGCTCTCACGAGTGTCGGGGGCTTTGGATGCCTTGGGCTGCTGCGCGGGTAGGATTTGCGATTTCCAGCGGCACGTTGAGCTTGGCCGCAAGGGCCAGGACTTCAGGAAGCTCGGCGGTTGTCTGCAAGCGTAGTTCGCAACCTGCATCCCTGGCCGATTTCTGTGCATGAGCCACAAGGCGCTCGGCAACGCCACGTCGACGGGTGAGTGCGCGCACGCAAAGATGCGACAGCCGCCAGATGTCGCCGGTCTGTTCCAGGCGTGCCGCGCCCAGTAACCGGTCGTTGAAGCGTCCCGCCAGAAGTGTTCCGTCACTCAGCGTTGTTTCAATCAATTGCGCCGCATCGGTGAAGGGCGAAAACAGCCATTGCGGGGCGTCGCGATATATCTTTTGCAGGTCTTCCTGATCCTGATAAGTGGGGGAATTAATAATCCCAACTAAGACCGGCATTCTATTTCCTCTGTTCGTAATTGATTGTGTCTATTACTTCATAGATGGCATGGATTGGGTAAGTAATTAATTGATGTAACACGATACTTACAGCCCTTGGTAAGTGTTAGTCTCTCGCCATCGCTGGTCAGGTGCGGCTTTTTGCCACGTCTCTGGAACTTCCGCCGATAAAACAGTCATGGCCGTCTGGCATGGAGACTGTGGGCGGACCAGCGCATAAGTCCTGCGAGCATTACACATCTGGGGGTAATCACAATGAGCACAAGTACAGCTTTGGGCGGCGCTACCGCTCAACCTGCGTTCTTGTCCAAGGAACGCATCATCGCCAAGCCCGGCTTCAACCGCTGGCTGGTCCCGCCTGCTGCTTTGGCAATCCACCTTTGTATCGGTATGGCTTACGGCTTCTCGGTATTCTGGTTGCCGCTTTCCAAAGCCATCGGCATCTCGGCACCCGTTGCCTGTACACCTGACATGGGCTTCTTTGCACAGATCTTCTCGTCGACCTGTGACTGGCAGATCTCCATGCTGGGCTGGATCTACACACTGTTCTTCATCTTCCTGGGTTGCTCGGCTGCCATCTGGGGTGGCTGGCTTGAACACGCAGGCCCACGCAAGGCCGGTGTGGTTTCGGCTCTGTGCTGGTGTGGTGGTCTGCTGATTTCCGCACTCGGAATCTACACTCACCAGATCTGGCTGATGTGGCTCGGTTCCGGTGTGATCGGTGGTATCGGTCTGGGGCTTGGCTATATCTCCCCTGTTTCGACGCTGATCAAGTGGTTCCCGGACAAGCGCGGCATGGCGACCGGCATGGCGATCATGGGCTTCGGTGGCGGCGCGATGGTGGGTGCTCCTCTGGCAACCGCTCTGATGGGCTACTTTGCTACCGCTGAAAGCGTTGGTGTATGGCAGAGCTTCGTCGTGATGGCGGTGATCTACTTCATCTTCATGCTTGGCGGCGCACTGGGCTATCGCGTTCCTCCGACTGGCTGGAAACCTGAAGGCTGGACCGCTCCTGCCAAGAAAGCCAGCAACGCGATGATCACCAATCGTCACGTACACGTCAGCGTGGCCTGGAAGACTCCGCAATTCCGTCTGGTATGGCTGGTGCTGTGCCTGAACGTTTCGGCGGGTATCGGTATCCTGGGCATGGCTTCGCCACTGTTGCAGGAAGTGTTCGCCGGCAAGTTGCTGGGTAATGATCTGACTTTCAGCCAGCTCAATGCCGATCAACTGAAAGCAATCGCTGCCATCGCGGCAGGCTTTACCGGTCTGTTGAGCCTGTTCAACATCGGTGGTCGTTTCTTCTGGGCATCGTGCTCTGACTACATTGGTCGCAAGGCAACTTACTTCGTGTTCTTTGCCCTGGGCTTCGTGCTGTATGCATCGGTTCCGACCCTGAGCCACATTGGCAGCATCGCACTGTTCGTGGGTGCCTTCTGTATCGTGCTGTCGATGTACGGCGGTGGCTTCGCGACTGTTCCGGCTTACCTGGCTGACCTGTTCGGTACGCAAATGGTGGGTGCAATCCACGGTCGTCTGCTGACTGCATGGGCTGCTGCCGGTGTACTGGGTCCGGTACTGGTCAACTACCTGCGTGAATATCAGCTCAGCCACGGCGTTGCCCGCGCTGCTGCCTACGACATCACGCTGTACATCCTGGCTGGCATGCTGGTTCTGGGCTTCATCTGCAACCTGCTGATTCGCCCGGTTGCCGACAAGTACTTCATGACTGACGCCGAACTGGCTGCTGAACAGGCAATCGGTCATGACAAGGGCGCTGCTGCAACCACTTCTCTGGAGTGGAAGGCGTCTGAAGGCAGCAAGCCATTTGTTATCCTGGCCTGGCTGGCTGTTGGTATTCCTCTGGCGTGGGGCGTGTGGGTCACCCTGCAAAAGACTGCCGTACTGTTCCACTAAAACAGTCGGGCAAAAAGAAAGCGCTTGCACAGGACGTGCAAGCGCTTTTTTTATGGCCTGTTTTTATCGGGTGGCCGATTTATCCGCGAAGGTTGCAGGTGTGTTGCGGGTCTTGATGGCGTAAGCCACACCCAGCGCGATCAGCCAGAACGGCAGTATGTACACCGAGATGCTGATGCCCGGTGTGAACAGCATGATTGCTAGAATGCCGAACAGGAAGACCAGGCAGATGTAGTTGGTGGCTGGATAGCCCCAGCTTTTGAAAAGCGTGGTTTCGTTGGCCTGACGCTTGGCGCTGCGGAACTTGAGGTGGGTAATGGTGATGATGACCCAGTTGAGCACCAGGGCTGACACCACCAGCGCCATCAGCAATTTAAAGGCCTGCTCCGGTACCAGATAGTTGATCAGTACGCACATGCCGGTAGAGATTGCCGAGATCGCCAGAGCATTGACCGGTACGCCGCGGGCATTGACCTTGAGCATCGCCTTGGGCGCATTGCCCTGTTTGGCCAGGCCGAACATCATCCGGCTATTGCTGTAGACGCAACTGTTATAGACCGACAGCGCAGCCGTCAGGACCACGACGTTCAGTACGGTCGCGACGATGTTGCTGTCCATTGCATGGAAGATCATGACGAAGGGGCTGCCACCGGCACCCACTTTCTGCCATGGGTACAGGCACAGCAGAACGGCCAGTGCGCCTACATAGAAGAGCAGAATGCGGTAGATCACCTGATTGGTGGCGCGTGGAATGCTGCGCTGAGGGTCTTGCGCTTCGGCAGCGGTGATACCGATCAGCTCCAGGCCGCCAAATGAAAACATGATGAAGGCCATGGCCATCACCAGCCCGCCGATGCCATTGGGGAAGAATCCGCCGTACTGCCACAGGTTGGCGACAGCAGCGTCAGGCCCGCCGTTGCCGCTGGCCAGCAGATAGGCGCCGAAGACGATCATGCTGATGATCGCGACCACTTTGATGATGGAGAACCAGAACTCCATTTCCCCATAAAGCTTTACGCTGCTGAGGTTGATCAGGTTGATGATCACGAAGAAAACGGCTGCCGAAACCCAGGTGGGGACTTCCGGCCACCAATACTGAACGTACACGCCGACCGCTGTCAGTTCGGCCATCCCGACCAGCACGTACAGGACCCAGTAGTTCCAGCCGGACATGAAGCCTGCAAAGCTGCCCCAGTATTTATTGGCGAAGTGACTGAAGGTTCCTGCGACCGGCTCCTCGACCACCATCTCGCCGAGCTGGCGCATGATGAAAAAGGCGATCATGCCTGCAATTGCATAACCCAGAAGCACCGAAGGGCCAGCCATGTTGATGGTATGAGCAATTCCTAGAAACAACCCCGTACCAATCGCGCCACCCAGCGCGATCAGTTGGATATGCCGATTCTTCAATCCCCGATGCAATTGATCGGGCGGCGTTGATTGGGTCATTGAAAATCCCTGCAAGTATTGATTACGGATCGGCTGGTTGGCCATCTTGGCTTTACGATTGGGCTCGATTGCAAGACAGGTGCCATCTCTATTGTGGTCTGGTGATGCACTTTGGGTTGTCGCTGTTGATGCTTTGAAACTGATAGGCTTCCCGGCCTGGAACTCTTTGGTACGAGCGATTGCCCTCAATGAAAATGAATGAAATCGACGACTTCGACTTGAAGATCCTGACCCTGCTTCAGGCCAATGGTCGCTTGACCAACCAGGAGCTTAGTGACCTGGTCGGGCTTTCGGCATCGCAATGCTCTCGTCGCAGAATCAGTCTGGAGCAGGGTCATCTGATCCTTGGCTACCATGCCCGTGTCGCCCCGCAGGCCATGAGCCGCGCGGTGCTGGCAATGATCGAAGTCCGTCTGGTCAGCCACAGCACTGAATACCGGGAGATATTCCAGGCGTTGGTTGCAGACCTCAATTCGATCATCGACGCCTATAAGACGACGGGGGATGCGGATTATACGCTCAAGGTTGCTGTTGCAGACCTCGATAGTCTCAATCGCCTGATGGAGTGTATTACTGCAAGCGACAGTGTTGCGCATATCAAGACGGCTGTTGTTCTGGAGCGCCTCAAGGAAAACAGTGTTGTGACAGTGTAAGTCGATGCACTGTAATGGCACATAATTAATATTTGTGTGCGCAAATGATGCATATGTTTTGTTTTTATTGTTACTTGTGTGCGTGTAAATGTATTTATTGGCTAACATCGGTCTCTTTGTGTAGGATTTGCGCTCATATCGTGAGTTGCCATGGCGTTGCTGGATAAAGAGCGCTGTCATTCACCCTCATCGACCATGCCTGAGCGCCATAATGACCACCCACACCGCCACTCCCAACAGTCTTGCTACCCGTCATTCGGCCCAGGAAGACGTATTTGCCCTCGTTATTGCCACTATCCTGATCTCCTTCAGCGTACTGATGCTGCGCCAGGCTGGCGTCATGACGGGTGGCACGGCGGGTATTGCACTGTTTTTCCACTACACCTTTGCTGTGCCTTTCGGCGTTGCGTTCTTCACCCTCAACCTGCCGTTCTATTACCTGTCCTTCCGTCGGATGGGCTGGTTGTTCACGCTCAAGACCTTCTGTGCAGTAGGGCTGGTATCCTTCTTCTCCGATCAGCATGGCCTGTTCATCCATATCGATCAGTTGCAGCCTTTTTATGCCTCCGTGCTGGGTAACCTGATTCTGGGCGTGGGCTTCCTGATTCTGTTCAGGCACCGGGCCAGCCTGGGAGGCGTGAATATTCTTGCGCTGTACCTTCAGGAAAAATATGGTTTCAAGGCTGGCTGGTTGCAGATGGGCGTGGATATTTGCGTGCTTATCGCTTCCCTGACGTTCATCAGCCTGCCGACTCTGGTAGCTTCCATTGCTGGTGCCGTGCTGCTGAATTTCATCATTGCGCAAAATCACAGATCCGACCGCTATTCGGCCTGATTCATTAATTAGAGGAGTTGTTCCGCATGCTAGCCCACGTAGAGTCATACGCCGGAGATCCGATTCTTTCGCTGATGGAAACCTTTCAGAAGGACCCGCGTGAAGACAAGGTCAATCTCAGTATCGGTCTGTACTATGACGCTCAAGGGCTCATTCCGCCTCTGGCCGCCGCTGTCAGCGCCCTGCAGCAAGTGGCCGAGAGCGAGAAGGCAGCTTCTCTCTACCTGCCGATGGAAGGTCTGGCCCCTTACCGTCAGGCGGTGCAAACCCTGCTGTTCGGCACCGATCATCCGGCTGTGCTTGAGGGTCGTGTGGCGACCATCCAGACCGTTGGCGGCTCGGGCGCACTGAAAGTCGGTGCGGACTTCCTGAAGTATGCGTTCCCGGATTCCCAGGTCTGGGTCAGCGACCCGACGTGGGAAAATCACCACGCCTTGTTCGGTGGCGCGGGCTTCAAGGTCCACACCTATCCGTACTTCGATTCGCGCACCGGTGGCGTGGACTTCGAGGCCATGCTCGGCAAGCTGAAAACCTTGCCGGCACGCAGCATCGTGTTGCTGCACCCTTGCTGCCACAACCCGACAGGCGCCGACCTGTCGGTCGAGCAGTGGGACCTTGTGATCGAGCAGATCAAGAGCAGCCAGCTCATTCCGTTCCTCGATACGGCCTATCAAGGCTTCGGCAAAGGCATGGATGAAGATGCCTACGCGATCAGAGCGATGGCCAGCGCGGGTATCACCACGGTGATCAGCAACTCGTTCTCGAAAATCTTCTCGCTCTATGGCGAGCGAGTCGGCGGGTTGTCCATCGTCTGCGAAGACGTGGCTTCAGCCACCAATGTGCTGGGGCAGCTCAAGGCGACCGTTCGTCGCAACTATTCCAGCCCGCCTGCTCATGGCGCGTATGTCGTCTCCAAGGTGCTCAACACCCCGCAACTGCGCGACGAGTGGTTGAGTGAAGTGGAAGGCATGCGTCTGCGCATCATCGACATGCGTCAGAAGCTGGTGACGGCACTGGAGCAGAAAGTCCCGGGCCGTGATTTCAGTTTCATTCTTCGCCAGAGCGGAATGTTCAGCTACACCGGCCTGACGCCTGAGCAGGTCGATGAACTCCGTGAGAAGCATGGCGTTTATCTGGTGCGCAGTGGCCGTGTGTGCATGGCCGGGTTGAACGAGGCGAATATCGGCAAGTTCTGCGATGCGCTCGGCAGTCTGTTTACCGCAGCCGCTGCATAAAGCCATCCCGAGGCTGGTGTCAGCAGGCTTGAGGGGCGTGAAATCGTCGATTTTGCCCCCTCAAGCCCCATAAACAGCCATCATCTTGCCTTCCCCTCGTCTGTTTGCTTCATGCCGGCCGCATCTGGGCCTATAATGGTCACCTTTTTCGCCCAATGATTTTGCGGAGCTGGTGATGGCCGAACGTAAGGCATCCGTCGAGCGCAATACCCTGGAAACCCAGATCAAAGCCTCGATCAACCTGGATGGCACCGGAAAGGCCCGATTCGATATCGGTGTTCCTTTCCTTGAGCACATGCTCGACCAGATCGCCCGGCACGGGTTGATCGACCTTGATATCGAGTGCAAAGGCGACCTGGAAATCGACGACCACCATACAGTGGAAGACGTCGGTATCACCCTGGGCCAGGCATTCAGCCAGGCCATCGGTGATAAAAAGGGTATTCGTCGCTACGGCCATTCCTATGTGCCGCTCGATGAAGCCTTGTCGCGTGTGGTCATCGACTTCTCGGGTCGTCCTGGCCTGCAAATGCATGTGCCTTACACCCGCGCCGTGGTCGGCGGCTTTGACGTGGACCTGTTCCAGGAATTCTTCCAGGGCTTCGTCAACCACGCCAACGTGACCCTGCACATCGACAACCTGCGCGGCACCAACACTCACCACCAGATCGAAACCGTCTTCAAGGCATTCGGTCGCGCGCTGCGCATGGCGGTAGAGCTGGATGAGCGTATGGCCGGGCAGATGCCTTCGACCAAGGGTGTGCTCTGATGCAGACGGTTGCTGTCATCGATTACGGCATGGGCAACCTGCACTCGGTCGCCAAGGCGCTTGAGCATGTTGGCGCAGGCCGTGTGCAGATCACCAGCGATGCCAAAGTCATTCGCGAAGCCGACCGCATCGTGTTTCCGGGTGTGGGCGCGATCCGCGACTGCATGGCTGAAATCCGCCGCCTGGAGTTCGATTCGCTGGTGCGTGAAGTGAGCAAGGATCGTCCTTTCCTCGGCATTTGTGTCGGCATGCAGGCCTTGCTGGATCGCAGCGAAGAAAACAACGGCGTGGACTGCATCGGCATGTTCCCCGGCCAGGTGAAGTTCTTCGGCAAGGACCTGCAAGAGCAGGGCGAACACCTGAAAGTGCCGCACATGGGCTGGAACGAAGTGACCCAGGCGGTAGATCACCCGCTGTGGCACGACATTCCAGATCGGGCGCGCTTCTACTTTGTCCACAGCTTCTATATCCAGGCGGCCAACCCGCGTCAGGTCGTGGGCAGTGGGCATTACGGCGTCGATTTCGCCGCAGCCCTTGCGGACGGTTCGCGCTTTGCCGTGCAGTTCCATCCCGAGAAGAGCCATACCCATGGCCTGCAATTGCTGCAGAACTTCGTTGCCTGGGACGGTCGCTGGTAATCGCCATGAGTAAAGCCAGGACCAAGCCGCCGATTCTCACCCTCACTCCTGAGCAGGAGCAGCAGGCCATCGACAAGCTGAAGCGGTTGTTTTCGCAGCGCTTCGAAATGGAGCTGGGGTCGTTTGAAGTGGCCGAAGTGCTTGAGTTCTTTACCAGCGAGATTGCCCCGCACTATTACAATCGAGCGGTTTTCGATGCTCAGCAGCTCCTCAAGGAGCGGTTCGAGAGCATCGAAAGCGATCTGTGGTCGCTCGAAAAGAGCAGCTGAAAGCTTCAGGCTTCAAGCTGCAAGAATTGAATTTGATAGACACGCACGCTTGAAGCTTGCCGCTCTTTTGACGAAGGAAAAAGTATGCTGATTATTCCCGCGATCGACCTTAAAGACGGTGCCTGTGTACGTCTGCGCCAGGGCCGTATGGAAGATTCCACGGTGTTTTCCGATGATCCGGTAAGCATGGCTGCCAAGTGGGTCGACGGTGGTTGCCGCCGTCTGCATCTGGTCGACCTGAACGGTGCGTTTGAAGGTCAGCCAGTCAATGGCGAGGTTGTCACTGCCATTGCCAAGCGTTACCCGCAACTGCCGATCCAGATCGGTGGCGGTATTCGCTCGCTGGAAACCATCGAGCATTACGTCAAGGCGGGCGTGAGCTACGTCATCATCGGCACCAAGGCAGTCAAGGAACCCGAGTTCGTGGCTGAAGCCTGCCGTGCATTCCCAGGCAAAGTGATCGTTGGCCTGGACGCCAAGGATGGTTTCGTCGCCACCGACGGCTGGGCTGAAGTCAGCACCGTACAGGTCATCGACTTGGCCAAGCGTTTCGAGGCTGATGGCGTCTCGGCTATCGTTTATACCGATATCGCCAAAGACGGCATGATGCAGGGCTGCAACATCCCGTTCACCGCCGCGCTGGCCGCCGCGACCCGCATTCCGGTGATCGCTTCCGGTGGCATCCACAACCTGGGCGACATCAAGGCCCTGCTGGACGCCAAGGCCCCTGGCATCATCGGCGCCATCACCGGCCGTGCGATCTACGAAGGGACGCTGGACGTGGCTGAGGCGCAGGCGCTCTGTGATCTGGAGAGCCTCAAGCCATAAGCTGCAAGCCGCAAGCTGAAGCAGATCTGCTTTGTCTTGCGGCTTGAAACTTGCCGCTTGCAACTGCTGTTATCGGAGATAACCCCATGGCTCTGGCCAAACGCATCATCCCTTGCCTGGACGTCGACAACGGTCGAGTGGTCAAGGGCGTCAAGTTCGAGAACATCCGCGATGCGGGCGATCCGGTGGAAATTGCTCGTCGCTACAACGAGCAAGGTGCTGACGAAATCACCTTTCTGGATATCACCGCCAGCGTCGATGGCCGTGATACCACGCTCCATACCGTCGAGCGCATGGCCAGCCAGGTGTTCATTCCGCTGACCGTCGGCGGTGGTGTGCGTACCGTTCAGGACATCCGCAACCTGTTGAACGCCGGTGCCGACAAGGTATCGATCAACACGGCGGCAGTGTTCAACCCGGAGTTCGTCGGCGAAGCCGCTGCACGCTTCGGCTCGCAGTGCATCGTGGTCGCTATCGATGCCAAGAAGGTTTCCCTGCCGGGCGAAACTCCGCGCTGGGAAATCTTTACCCACGGTGGCCGCAAGCCGACCGGTCTGGACGCCGTTCAGTGGGCGAAAAAGATGGAAGACCTGGGCGCCGGTGAAATCCTCCTGACCAGCATGGATCAGGACGGCATGAAAAACGGTTTCGATCTGGGCGTTACCCGTGCGATCAGCGATGCGCTGGGGATTCCTGTGATTGCATCCGGTGGTGTCGGCAACCTTGAGCATCTGGCTGCCGGTGTCATTGAAGGGCATGCGAGTGCTGTTCTGGCGGCGAGCATCTTCCACTTTGGCGAATACACAGTGCCTGAAGCCAAGGCCTACATGGCCCAGCGCGGTATCGTCGTTCGCTGATGCACAGGCGGGCAAGTCCTTGCCCGCCTGCCATGAAGCTTCTGGTTTCAGGTATCTGAAAGCGACATTGCAAAGTGCCGAGCTAGACACTGTCATGGGATCACGGCACTCTGCACGGGTTTGTCATGATCGAGTGCCGAAATATGTTCAAACGTCTTTTTCTTGCACTGATCGGTGTCAGTACTCTTCTGAGTTTCAGCGCTCGGGGCAGTGACGCGCCGGCCTCTTCGATTGTTCTGCTGACCGAAAACTATCCGCCTTACAACATGGCGGTCGATGGCAAGAACTTCGCCCAGGAAAACAACCTCGATGGCATCGCTGTCGAGATCGTGCGCGAGATGTTCAAGCGCGCCGGTATCGGCTACAACCTGACCCTGCGTTTTCCTTGGGAGCGTATCTACAAGCTTGCGCTGGAGAAGCGCGGTTATGGCGTGTTCTCCACCGTCCGTACGCCCGAGCGGGAAAAACTATTCAAATGGGTTGGCCCCATCGGCCCGGTTGACTGGGTCCTGCTGGCTCGTGAGGACAGCACGATTGCCCTGACCGATCTGGAGCAGGCCAAGGCTTATCAGGTCGGCGCCTATAAAGGTGATGCGGTCGCCCAAAGCCTGACTCTCCAGGGCTTCAACCCTGTTTTGATGCTGCGTGATCAGGACAACGCCAGAAAACTGGTCAATGGCCAGATCGATCTGTGGGCCACCGCCGATCCTGTAGGCCGCTATCTGGCCAAGCAGGAAGGCATCACTGGTTTGAAGACGGTCTTGCGCTTCCATAAAGCCGAGTTGTTTCTGGCGTTGAACAAGGATACGTCCGACGACGTTGTCGCACGCCTGCAAAAGAAGCTGGATGAAATGCGCGCCGAAGGCTGGGTCGACAAGGTTCAGGCGCGCTATCAATAACGCCTCACTCGGTCACGGACACAATGTCCTCGCGCACGCTGGAGCGCTGGCCGTTGACATCATGGGCGTAGGTGCAGATTTTTATTGGCAGTGATTTCCTGCGCAGCACCAGATTGCTGCCCAAGAGCCTTTTGAAACCTTGCGGGTCGGCGCAGTCTGTTTTCGCGGGAGGGCCGATCTTCACGGTGTAGCGGTCAATCAGGCCACCGGAATCACGCAGCCAGTTGATCTCATAAGAACCGAACCGGTTCTTTTCGATATACACTCGCGGCTCGCTTGTCGGGCCTGCTGCTTGCAACTCCACAGCCAGTGTCAGTGTGTTGCGCATCATGCCGTGGCTGGGTCGCTCATCGGCTGACGATACCCCGACAATACATAGCCAGTTGATGCCGATCTGTCGGTCGACAGGGTCATCAATGCTGGCGTCCTGCGAGGCGATGGTGTGGCTGTAGCCCACCGGGTTTTCACATTGCAGTGGCGAATCGACCTTCTTGTAGCGATAGAAGGGTTTATCCACAGTGAATTTCAGATTCCATCCCGGATAAACCTCATTACCCTGTGCGTCCAGCCGCACTTTTACGTATTGCCTGGGTGGTTTTTCAAAGATGATCGAGTGTGCAGGAAATAGCCTGCACTGCTGGGGATCGGTGTTGAGCACGCCGTCGATAAAGCATTCGTTCAGGCGGGTGACCGGGCTGCCAAAGTTACTGTCGGGCGCCTGTGGCGGGAAGCCGGGTGGAAACTCCATGCCACGTTCAATCGCAAAGCTCTCTGGTGATGGCTGGTTGGTGAGATTCAATACCGCGAACATTTCAAGGGTGTCACGGGTCAGCAAAGGGCTCCCGGATGAGCCCTTGGCGATGTCCTTGCACTGATTGCTGACCGTGTGGCGCCAGACCCAGGGCTGTTGCAGGATTTCCCCCGAAGATTGATGAACACATGCCGCCATGCGCAGATGGCCTGTGCCTATATAGAGAGGGGCGCCAATCGACAGGATATCGCGGCCATCTTCCGGCATCTGGTTGGTGAGCCTGAGTGGCTGGATGCCGTCAGCGATCAGTTCCCCGAGCGTCGGCTGCAACTCGACAATCGCCAGATCCACGCCTTGCATGCTGCTCCAGCGCACACGCTTCAGTGGATAGCTGTACACAGTGCTGTCAGTGAAAAAGTTGAACTCGACCGTGCCCTCGATTTCAGCATCGGTGATGATGAGCCCGTTGCGTCGGGAGATGCAGTGGCCATTGGTAAGCAGATAGGCAGGCGCTTCGACCGGGCTGCCGCTGCTGCGTGTATCGATTAACGTCGCAGTGCAGTGCGAACCTTTTCGGCTCTTGATGCGACCGATGCCGTTCCAGCGATTGTTCTGGCCGTCCGCGTTAAGCAGGACTCTGGACGGGGCAAGAGCAAGCAGGCCTTCGCCATGATCGTGGGCGGTGGCATGGCCGGGCAAGTACAGCAGGCTGACGATGCAGCACGCGGCAGTGAAAATGCTGAGATTCATGTTTCTTCCTTGATAACGACATGGAGATCAGTCCCTTTAATCGGGGGCTGACGCTGTTATCAAGGCAGTAACGGCGGGAGACATTTAAAGCAGGCGGAGCCTACAGCCAGTGTGGAAAAGTCGAAGCCGGTCAGGACGGGAGTCAGCGGTACAAGCCATCTTTTCCGTGCCCGGCCATGGCTTTATTGCCCCTCTCGCTGATCATGTGGCGCAGCTCGATCCACTCGATGCCCTGCGCCTTGAGCCTGGGCAGTTCCCGCTCCAGGACATCCAGGGTTACAGGATAAGGATGGCCTATGACGACCACCGATCCTTGTTTGTGGGCCAGTTTGATCGCGATCTGCAATTGCCGGGTAATGGCATCGGCTGTGCGCTCATCGTCCAGGAATACATCGCGGGACACACTGGCCAGGCCGATACGTTGTGCCGCGGCTGCCGCAACGGTTTTGGCGCTGGTGCGGCTGTCGACAAAGAACATGTGCCGCCGCTGCAATTCTTCCATGAGCCAGGCCATGGCCACTGGTTCGCTGGTCATGCGGCTGCCCATGTGATTGTTGATGCCCGCCGCATAAGGCACCTTGAGCAGTGCTGTGCTCAGTCGGCTTTCAAGCTCCGGCAACGGCAGGCCGGGATGCCAGGCATACGGCCCGGTTGCCGGGTCCATTGGCATGTGCAGCATGACGGTCTTGCCGGCAGCGTGTGCCTGTCTGGCGAAGTCGGTGGCATGAGGCGTGTCGGGCATGATCGCCAACGTCACGGGGCCGGGCAGGGCAAGGGTGCGACTGTCACGCGCCGGGTTCTGGCCCAGATCGTCGATGATCAGGCTCAGATAGGCGGAGGACGGCCTGGCCTTCTCGCTGTCGGGTGCTGCATGGGCAACACCGATCAGCGAGAGAGCCAGCCACAGGCATGAGAGAAAACGCATGCCTTAGTTGCCGCGGGTGATACTCAGGCCTTTGAGCAGGCTGAGGGCCTGATTGAGCTGGTAGTCTTCATCCTGCAGACGGGCCTTGGCCGCTGCGCCGCCCTTGACGGTCGGCTTGTCGGCACCGCCGTTGCCATTACCCAGGTGACCGAGCAGGTCGGCTTCCTTGTAGTTCTCGCCGTCCGCTTCATTGGTGACCTTGGCGCGGCGCACAACGATGTCCGGGTTGATGCCCTGAGCCTGAATGGAGCGACCGTTAGGCGTATAGTACAGCGCGGTAGTGATCTTCAGGGCGCGGTCGTTGTTCAGCGGCAGGACGGTCTGCACCGAGCCTTTGCCGAAACTGTCGGTGCCCATCAGGATGGCGCGTTTCTGGTCCTGCAGGGCGCCGGCGACAATCTCCGAGGCCGAGGCGCTGCCGCCGTTGATCAACACCACCAGAGGCGCGCCTTCGCTGGCGTCTGCCGGGTCGGCGGAGAAGCGCAGTTCGGAGTTGGCGATACGGCCCTTGGTGTAGACGATCAGGCCCTTGGTCAGGAAGTGATCCGCCACGGCAACCGCCGATTGCAGCACGCCGCCAGGGTTATTGCGCAGGTCGAGGATCAGACCGCTCATCTTCTTGCCGTTGTCCTTGCGCAGCTTGGCCAGCGCCTTGCCGACTTCATCGCCGGTCTTGACCTGGAACTGGGTGATGCGGATATAGCCGTAGCCGTTCTCCAGCATCTGCGCCTTGACGCTCTTGACCTGAATGGTGGCCCGCGCCAGCGTCACGTCGAATGGCGTGCCGCCATCGCGTACCAGCGTCAGGGTGATCTTTTCACCGATCTTGCCCCGCATCTTGTCGACCGCTTCCTGCATGGTCTGACCTTGGGTCGGTGCGCCGTTGATCTTGACGATCAGGTCGCCTGCCTCGATGCCCGCCTTGGAGGCCGGAGTGTCGTCAATGGGCGAAACCACTTTGACGAAACCGTCCTCGACGCCAACCTCTATGCCCAGGCCGCCGAACTCGCCGCTGGTGCTTTCCTGCAACTCCTGGAAGTCCTCTGGCCCGAGATAGGCCGAGTGCGGATCAAGATTGCTGAGCATGCCTTTGATGGCGTTTTCCAGTAGGGTCTTGTCGTCCACAGGTTCGACATAGGCGGCTTTGACCCGATCCATGACTTCGGCGAAGGTGCGCAGCTCATCGAGCGGCAGCGGCGCCTTGGCGTTGGCGGGCGCGACAGCTGCTGGCGCTGGTGCTGGCGTGGCTTTTTCGGCCGCTTGGGCCAGAGGCGAGCCAATAACGATGGCGATAGCCAGGGTCAGCGAGGTGAGGCGGGACAAATGCAGCATGTCTAACGAACTCCTACAGATATTGGGGCCGACTTATCCTTGAGTGCGGCACCATTGGGCTGGATCGCTTGGGCGACCCTGCTGACGAATAGCAAAATACAACGCTGATGTGTCTTGACCGCCGCTATTGCCTACGGTGGATATTGCCTCACCGGCCTTCACGATGTCGCCTGCCGACTTGAGCAGGCTCTGGTTGTGACCATACAGGCTCAGATATCCGTTGCCATGGTCGAGAATGACCAGAAGACCGGCGCCGCGCAACCAGTCAGCGAAAACCACGCGACCGCCATGCACGGCATGGACCTGGCTTCCGGCACCTGCGCTGATCATCACGCCGTCCCACTTGGTCCGCTCGTCATCTCCACGTGCTTCGCCGAAGCGGGCAAGCAATCGACCATCGACAGGCCATGGAAGTTTTCCCTTGGCTTCGGCAAAGGCGCCGCCATAAGACGCGCCAGAGCTGGAAACAAGTGCGCCGGGAGCTTTGACTGGGCGCCTGGGCGTGGGTTCATCACTATTTCGGCTGCTGCTGGCCGCACGCTGGCGTTGCTCTTCGGCTTCGCGGGCGGCAACCAGTGCTTTCTGCCTTGCTTCCTCGGCCTCACGGGCCTGACGGGCGAGGGTTTCCTCGATGGTCTTCAGCACTTTAGCCAGATCGGCCTGATCTTGCTGGCGCGCCTGGAGTTTCTGATCCCGCGCCTTGTAGTCCTGGTTGAGCTTGGCCAGCGCTTGCTGACGTTCCTGGCGTACTTTGGCCAGTTCTTCGCTCTGGCTGTCCAGGTTGCTTTTCTGAACCAGCAACTGTGCTTGCTGAAGGTCGATGTCTTTTTCGACACCGGCCAGCTGGCGCAGGGTTTCATTGAAGTTTTTCAACTGGGTCAGCCGAGCCTGGCTGATGTAGTCGTAATAGGTGAGGGTGCGGGCGAATTTCTCGGGGTTCTGCTGGTTGAGCAGCAGTTTCAGGTATTCCTGCCGGCCACTCTGATAGGCGGCGCGGGCCTGGATGGCGATCAGGCGTTGTTGCTCAGCGCGAGCGGTGTTGAGTTTTTTTTTCTCACTGTCGAGCCGCTGGAGCTCGGTTTCGGTCTTTTTTAGTTCCTTTTGCAGGACCTCGACCTGCTTTTCCAGCTTACCCATTTCGGTTTCGGTGGTGCGAAGGTCCTTCTGGACGCCCGCTTTCTCTTCCTGAAGCTTGTTCAGGACTTTCTGCAGCTCGGCAACATCCTGACGCGCAGCGTCGATCTGTTTTTGGGTTTGCGCACGCTCATCATCGGCGAACGCCGGATTGAGCAGGCAAATCAGAACAAGGGCAATCAAGGCGCGGAGCATGAGGGTGGGCGATACCGAGGAATTGTGAGAAAAAATGACAGGCCTAGTATGCCCGCCATACGGCACAAAAAAAACGCCCCGCAGCCACTGCTTTGGGGCCTGATACATAAAAAACCGGCATTGTCTGATGTCGAAATGCCGGTTCAGAGCCTTTTACTCCGCGACCAGGATCGAGTGGCCGGTCATCTCTTGCGGTTTTTCCAGATCCATCAGGTGCAGCAGGGTCGGCGCGACATCGGCCAGGACGCCGCCTTCACGGACTTTCAACTGGCGTTTGCCAAAGTAGATGAAAGGCACCGGCTCTGAAGTGTGTGCAGTGTGAGCCTGACCTGTGGAGTCATCGGTCATCTGCTCGACGTTGCCATGGTCTGCGGTAATCAGTGCTTCGCCGCCGACCTTTTCCAGAGCATCGGTGATGCGACCGACACACAGGTCCAGGCATTCCACGGCCTTGATCGCCGCTGCCATGACGCCGCTATGGCCAACCATGTCGCCGTTGGCATAGTTGACGACGATGACGTCATAACGCTGGTTCTCGATAGCGTCGACAATCTTGTCGGTGACTTCCGGTGCGCTCATTTCCGGTTGCAGGTCGTAAGTGGCGACTTTCGGCGACGGAATCAGAATGCGCTCTTCGCCCGGGAACGGCTCTTCGCGGCCACCGGAGAAGAAGAAGGTGACGTGTGCGTACTTTTCGGTCTCGGCGATGCGCAGTTGTGTCTTGCCGTTATCGGCCAGGTACTGGCCCAGCACGTTTTTCAGGCTGCCGGCAGCGAATGCCGATGGTGCAGGAATGCTGGCGGCGTATTGGGTCAGCATGACGTAGTTGACCTTCGGCTGACGGGCGCGCTCGAAGTCCTTGAAATCGTCTTCGACGAAGACGCGGGTCAGCTCGCGGGCACGGTCGGCGCGGAAGTTCATGAAGACCACGGCATCGCCGTCTTCGACTTTGACCGGCTCACCGATGCGCGTGGCCTTGACGAATTCGTCGTTCTCCTCGCGTGCATAGGCGGCTTCCAGCCCGGCAACGCCGGTTTCTGCCTGGAATTCGGCCGTGCTGTCGACAATCAGGTTGTAGGCGGTGGACACGCGGTCCCAGCGATTGTCGCGGTCCATGGCGAAGTAGCGGCCAATGATGGTTGCAGTACGGCCCTTGCCCAGGCGGGCGAAGGCTTCGTCCAGCAGCTCAAGGGAGCTTTTCGCGCTGCGCGGCGGTGTATCGCGGCCATCGAGGAAGGCATGCAGGTAGATCTTGTCGGCGCCACGCTTTACAGCCAGTTCGGCCATGGCGACCAGATGATCCTGGTGGCTGTGAACGCCGCCGTCAGACAGCAGGCCCAGGATATGTACGGCCTTGCCGGCTTCGACAGCCTTGTCCACGGCCTTGCAGATGGTCGGGTTCTCGAAGAACTCGCCGTCGCGGATGGCTTTGGTCACCCGAGTGAAGTCCTGATAAACCACACGCCCGGCACCCAGGTTCATATGGCCGACTTCGGAGTTGCCCATTTGCCCGTCCGGCAGACCCACATCCATGCCCGAACCTGAAATCAGGCCGTGAGGCATGGATTCATAGAGGCGATCCATGACTGGCATCTTGGCTGCCAGAATGGCGTTGCCTTCAGGGTTTTCGCTGTGTCCGAAGCCATCCAGGATGATAAGGACCAGAGGTTTTGGCGTGGCAGTCATAGAACCCACTCGAGGCTGGTTAAAGAAAGTACAAAAAAGATCCGCATTTTAAGGGCAAGTTCAAACGGCGTCACTGCCGCACGGACTTTGGCCCACCATGGGTGCTGTGTATACTGGCCGACATTTTAACGCCCTGGAACCTACTGATGGTTGCTCATCTGCTTGAATTCGCCACTAACCACTACCTGATCACTGGTGCTTTCTTCATTCTGCTGGCCCTGCTGATTGCCTATGAATTGAGCAAGGGCGGTCGCAGCCTGAGCACGCGCGAGCTGACAGCTCTGGTCAACAGCGACCAGGGCGTGGTCATCGACGTGCGCTCCACCAAGGATTTTGCGACAGGCCATATCGTTGGCTCCTTGAATTTTCCGCAGGACAAAGTGCTCACCCGCACTTCCGAACTGCAAAAACACAAGGACAAGACGTTGATCATAGTCGATGCATTCGGGCAGCATGCAGGTAGCACAGCCCGCGAGCTTCTGAAGTCGGGTTTCAAGGCGGCCAAATTGTCTGGCGGTATTTCCAGCTGGCGCGCCGATAACTTGCCTTTGGTGAAATGAAATGCCTGAAGTCATCGTCTACTCAAGCGACTATTGCCCTTATTGCACACGCGCCAAGCAGTTGCTGCAAAGCAAGAGAGTTGCCTTTGACGAGATAAGAGTCGATGGCAAACCTCAGGTTCGCGCCGAAATGGTCGCAAAGGCCGGTCGTACTTCTGTGCCGCAGATCTGGATCGGTTCCAGGCATGTAGGCGGCTGTGACGACCTCTTTGCCCTTGAGCGCGCAGGCAAGCTCGATCAATGGCTGGAAAACTGAGTTCAACTTCACACCCTATTTTTCATAAGGATTCGACATGACCGAACAATCGACCAACGGCGTTACCAACGAAGAGAACTCTCCTCAGTTTTCCTTGCAACGTATTTATGTTCGCGACCTGTCGTTCGAAGCGCCAAAAAGCCCTGCGATCTTCCGTCAGGAGTGGACTCCTAGCGTAAGCCTGGACCTCAATACCCGTCAGAAGCCGCTGGAAGGCGATTTCTACGAAGTGGTGCTGACCTTGTCCGTGACCGTCAACAACGGCGACGAAGTTGCATTCATCGTTGAAGTCCAGCAAGCCGGTATCTTCCTGATCAAAGGTCTGGACGATGCTTCGCTGAGCCACACCCTGGGCGCGTTCTGCCCGAACCTGCTGTTCCCTTACGCTCGCGAAGCGATCGACAACCTGGTTGTTCGTGGTTCGTTCCCAGCGCTGATGCTGTCCCCGGTGAACTTCGATGCGCTGTACGCTCAAGAGCTGCAACGCATGCAGGAAGCTGGCGAAACGCCAACCGTGCAGTAAATAAAAAAAGCGCCTTGTGAGGCGCTGTTTTGTGTGGGAGCGAATTCATTCGCGAATGTATTCGCTCCCACCAGGGTTCAGCCTTTGCCTTTGGTCCGCGTCATATGCGGCCCGCTGTTCTTCTCCAGATACTCGATAATCATCCCCGCCACGTCCTTGCTGGTCGTCATTTCAATGCCTTCCAGGCCGGGTGATGAGTTCACTTCCATGACCAGCGGGCCATGGTTGGAGCGCAGGATATCCACACCCGCAACACTCAAACCCATGACCTTGGCGGCGCGAAGGGCAGTCATGCGTTCCTGTGGGGTGATCTTGATCAGGCTGGCGCTGCCGCCACGGTGCAGGTTGGAGCGGAATTCACCCGGCTTGGCCTGACGCTTCATCGACGCGATAACCTTGTCGCCAACCACGAAGCAGCGAATATCCGCGCCACCCGCTTCCTTTATGTACTCCTGAACCATGATGTCCTGCTTGAGCCCCATGAACGCCTCGATCACCGACTCGGCGGCCGTGGCTGTTTCACAGAGCACAACGCCAATGCCCTGGGTGCCTTCGAGCACCTTGATGACCAGCGGGGCACCGTTGACCATCTGGATCAGGTCGGGGATATCGTCGGGCGAGTGGGCAAAACCTGTGACCGGCAAGCCGATACCCCGGCGCGACAGCAATTGCAGCGAGCGCAGCTTGTCCCGTGAGCGGGCAATGGCCACCGATTCATTGAGCGGGAACACGCCCATCATTTCAAACTGGCGCAACACCGCGCAGCCATAGAACGTTACCGAAGCGCCGATGCGCGGGATGACCGCATCGAAGCCTTCCAGCGGCTTGCCGCGATAGTGGATCTGCGGCTTGTGGCTGGCGATGTTCATATAGGCGCGCAGGGTGTCGATCACCACCATCTCATGGCCACGCTCGATACCAGCTTCGACCAGACGACGGGTGGAATACAGACGCGGGTTACGCGAAAGCACAGCGATCTTCATGCAGCACCTGAGGAAGTAGAGACCGGGAACACCGGCTTGTCTTGAACGTAAGTAATGCCTGGATTGACCACCAACTGGCCATCGATCAAGGCGTTTGAACCCAATAGCAGCCGATAGCGCATCGACTTGCGGCAGGCCAGGGTGAATTCCACCGGCCAGACGCGATCACCAAGGGCCAGCGTGGTGCGGATCACATAGCGAACCTGCGCCTGGCCATTGGAGCTTTTGATTGTCTTCATGGCGACCAGTTGGGCTTCGCATCGGCGATGACGCAACTGCACCACGGTGCCCAGATGAGCGTTGAAACGAACCCATTTCTGGCCATCGCGTTCAAAAGGCTCGATCTCGGTGGCATGCAGGCTTGAAGTGCTTGCACCGGTATCGATTTTTGCCCGCAGGCCTGCTACCCCCAGATCGGGTAGCGCCACCCACTCGCGCAGGCCGATAACTGTCAGATGATCGAATGTCTTCAAAGCGATTCCATATGACTCAAGACGTCTGCCAGACACCAGGGTCAACCTGGGCCAGTGCTTTGAATGCAGGCCTGGCGAACCAGTAACCCTGCATCAGGAAAATTCCGCAGTCAGCGAGGAAATCTCGTTCTTCGGCGTGTTCGATGCCTTCGGCAATCACTGTAACCCCCAACTCCGCACACATTGTGACAACACCACGAACGATAGCCTGACGTACTCGATCACGATGGATATCGCGAATCAAATCCATGTCGAGTTTTATCAGATCGGGTTGGAAGTTCGCCAGAAGCGTCAGCCCGGCATAGCCCGCGCCGAAATCGTCGATGGCCGTCATGAAACCGAATTCGCGATATTCGCGCAGAATATTGCTCAAATGGCCATAGTTATCTACATGCTCGTTTTCGAGTGTCTCGAAAATCAGCCGGTCCAGCGGGAAGTTGTGCTGCCGTGCTGCTTCCAGCGTACTGCGGATGCAAAGCTCGGGACGATACACGGCATTGGGCAGAAAGTTGATCGATAAACGTTCGGTCATTCCCAATCGGGCTGCACCTGCGATGGCCTTGGTGCGACAGCCCTGATCGAAGCGATAGCGGTTGCTGTCCGTGACCTGGCTCAGGATCGAGTAGGCGCTCTCGCCATTGGGGCCTCGTACCAGCGCTTCATGGGCAAACACCGACTGGTCGCGCAGATCAACGATCGGCTGATAGGCGAACTCGAACGCGAAGTCCAGTGCGGGGCTGCCCGTGCAACCTTCACAGCCCTTTCGGGGCGCGGTCAATGAGGTCGGGAATTCTGTCATGTCGCACTTCCATGTTTATATCGGGAGAAAATTCGCACTGACCGGCTTTGACAGGCAAGGATTGATTGCTTCATGTTCGATAGGGCGCAGGGAATGTACGAAGGTCGGCGACTGTATCCAGTCACTTTCCGTACCGCGCCCGCAGGTTCAGACTGTTTCATGAATGAGGAATTCACATGGCGAAAAAGACTGAAGAAGACGACGACAAGGTTCGCCTGGACAAATGGCTGTGGGCTGCACGCTTTTTCAAGACCCGGGCACTGGCCAAGGCTGCAATAGAAAGCGGCAAGGTTCATTGCCGTGGCGAGCGCTGCAAGCCGGGCAAGGAACCCCATGTCGGTGACGAGATTCTGGTCCGCACGGGCTTCGATGAGCGCACGGTCGTGGTCGAGGCGTTATCCATCGTGCGGCGCGGTGCGCCCGAGGCGCAAACCCTGTACCGCGAAACGCCGGACAGCATTGCAAAGCGCGAGCATGCAACGGCTCAGCGCAAGGCAGGGAACCTGAGCGTCACCACCGATGGGCGACCGACCAAGAAGCAGCGGCGACAGCTTTTCGAGTTTCACGGCAGCAATCACGGCGACTGAAACTGTGCGCCAGTAATCAGCACGAATCGCCATTCGGCTTGGAAGAGTGCCGCATAGCCCATAAAATGCCCTGCAACGGTATGGCAGGGTGCATCCGTGGATGCTCGACACTGCCATCAATTGTCATTCCTTCAGATACCTTCTTCTTATGCATGATTTACCGGACATCGACTTCACCCAGCGCTTCATCTTCGACGAAAGCGACGTTCGTGGAGAACTGGTCGCGCTGGAGCGCAGTTACGCCGAAGTGCTTGCCAAGCACCCTTACCCGGAGCCGGTCGCGCAACTGCTCGGCGAGCTGATGGCTGCTGCGGCCTTGCTGGTCGGTACGCTGAAATTCGAGGGTCTGCTGATTCTGCAGGCGCGCTCCAGCGGCGCTGTACCACTGCTGATGGTCGAGTGTTCCAGCGAGCGCGAATTGCGCGGCATTGCCCGTTATGACGAGTCCCTGATCGCTGCGGGTGCCGGTCTGCAAGACCTGATGCCCGATGGCTCGTTGACGCTGACCGTGGACCCGAAAAAGGGCAAACGTTATCAGGGCATCGTGGCTCTGGATGGCGTAGACCTGTCGGAAAGCCTCTCCAGCTATTTCGTGATGTCCGAGCAGCTTGGCACACGTTTCTGGCTCAAGGCTGACGGGCATCGCGCCCGTGGTCTATTGTTGCAACAGCTTCCCGTGGCGCAGATCACCGACCCCGAAGAGCGCGATGCCAGTTGGGAGCATGTCGTCACCCTGGCCAACACCCTCTCGGCCGAAGAACTGCTGGGGCTGGACAACCAGACCATCCTGCATCGCCTGTATCACGAAGACCCTGTTCGCCTGTTCGATATCCAGCCTATCTGCTTCCGTTGCAGCTGCTCGCGCGAGCGTTCCGCCAATGCGCTGGTCAGCCTGGGTCTGGAGGACGCGCAGCAACTGGTTCAGGAGCATGCGGGCGCGATCGAGATCGACTGCCAGTTCTGCAATGAGCGCTATTTGTTCGATGCCGCTGACGTCGCCCAGCTGTTTGCTGGCGGTGGTGTCGATTCACCATCTGACACGCGCCACTAATCGCTGGCGAAACTGTCTCAGAACATCGTGTGGGCGGTTGTAATGCTGTTCTGACAGGAGGGTCCTACCATTTTTGGGCTTTTCTGGCATAATCCCGCCCACTTTTCCGCTGTAGTAGTGGTTGTTTTTTTACTACAAAACCGTTTGAAGCACTCGGCCACTGGCCGACGGGGACCCTGATGACGCAAGCAAACAACGCTGTGTACACCGATCTGAGCATCGACGAACTGGTCAAGGAAGCCCTTGCCCGTGGTGAAGGCGAGCTTTCCGACACCGGCGCACTGGTTGTGCAAACAGGCCATCGCACTGGTCGTTCGCCAGCCGATCGTTTCATCGTTGAAGAGCCGAGCACTCAGGACGCAATCGCCTGGGGCACGATCAACCGCAAGTTCCCGGCTGACAAGTTCGATGCTCTGTGGGACCGCGTTGCGGCCTACCTGAGCGAGCGCGAGCGTTTCGTTTCCCACGTTCATGTAGGTTCCGACCCTGCGCACTACCTGCCAGTCAAGATGACCACCGAGACTGCGTGGCACAACCTGTTTGGCCGTTGCCTGTTCATTAACCCTGAGCAGTACAACCCGGCCGAGAAGGACGAGTGGCAGATCCAGAACGCTCCATGGTTCGTCTGCGAACCAGAGCGCGACGGCACCAACTCCGATGGCACCGTCATCATCAACTTCGCAGCCAAGAAAGTGCTGATCGCTGGCATGCGTTACGCCGGCGAAATGAAGAAAGCCCTGTTCTCGGTACAGAACTTCCTGCTGCCAGCAGTCGACGTCCTGCCGATGCACTGCGCGGCCAACATGGGCGAAGAGGGCGACGTGACCCTGTTCTTCGGCCTGTCCGGCACTGGCAAGACCACCCTGTCCGCTGACGAAAGCCGCTACCTGATCGGCGACGACGAACACGGCTGGGGTGTGGGCGTTGTGTTCAACATCGAAGGCGGTTGCTATGCCAAGTGCATCGACCTGTCCGAGAAGAACGAGCCTGTCATCTGGAAAGCCATCCAGCACGGCGCCGTACTGGAAAACGTCGTTCTGGACCCGGTCACCAAGAAAGCCGACTACGCCGACGACAGCCTGACCCAGAACAGCCGCGCAGCCTACCCGCGTGAACTGATCGAAAAACGCGCACCGCTGAACCTGGGCGGCGAGCCAAACGCTGTGATCTTCCTGACCTGCGACCTGACTGGCGTACTGCCGCCTGTGTCGATCCTCAGCGAAGAGCAAGCGGCTTACCACTTCCTGTCGGGTTACACCGCACTGGTTGGTTCCACCGAAATGGGTTCGGGCGCTGGCATCAAGTCCACCTTCTCCACCTGCTTCGGCGCACCGTTCTTCCCGCGTCCGGCTGGCGAATACGCAGAGCTGCTGATCAAGCGCATCCGCGGCTTCGGCTCCAAGGTCTACCTGGTCAACACCGGCTGGACCGGCGGTGGCTACGGCGTTGGCAAACGCTTCAACATCCCGACCACTCGTGGCGTGATTGCAGCCATCCAGAGCGGCGCGCTGATCGGTGCAGAAACCGAACACCTGGACACCATCAACCTCGACGTACCGAAGTCGGTACCGGGCGTTGAAACCGGCCTGCTGAACCCACGCAACACCTGGGCTGACAAAGCTGCTTACGACGAAGCAGCCAAAGGCCTGGCTGGTCTGTTCATCGAGAACTTCAAGAAGTTCGACGTGAGCGACGCTATCAAGGCTGCTGGTCCGAAGCTGTAATTCGGGTTAGCTGCACAAAAAACCGCCCTTCGGGGCGGTTTTTTATTGTGCGGTGCGGCTTTTCGCGACTGAAGTCGCTCCTACACCGAACGCTGTAGGAGCGACTTCAGTCGCGAAAATCTCAAAAAATGTGACGATTCCGAAAGACCAATCCGTATCTTCTGCGTGAAACTTCCCTGACAATCCAACCCGCTTGTGCCTGCCAGATACGGGAACTAGTCTGCGCTCCGTCGCTGCAAAATCAGCGACCGGGTGTGAGAACCTGTTTTGTTTGGGTAATGAGCAGTCAATTGTTCGTCGTCTTTCGGCGTGCTCTATGGCGGCTGTGTACGGGCAGACTTCGGTCTGGCCGGGTTACCCTACACCGGTTTCTCACCCTGTACACAGCTGCCACCCTTTGTCGTGTGAGAACGGCAAAAGCTGGCTCCCGTTCAGCGTAGGGAGAAAGACCATGCTAAAAATAACCCCCGATCCACCCATCAAACTCGAAGAAACCCTCCTGCGTATTTCCGACCTCTTGCGCAGTGCCTCAGCCGCCGCCTATGAAACCGGTGACCAGCTCAGCGGCCAGAAGCGTGATCTGGCGTTTTCGGTGATCTATCTGGTGGAAATGGCCAATGCGCTGGTAGAGCGATCTCTGGAAAAGATTGAGGTTGGGGCCTGATGCGTTCGCGAATGAATTCGCTCCTACCGAACCGCCGAAAATTCGTAGGAGCGACTTCAGTCGCGAACCCCTTCAGCGCTCAAACCCCAGATCCTGCCTCAGAGCCTCGACGCAGAAGTCTACGAAGGCGCGTACTTTGGATGAGCCGCGACGGCCTTCCAGATAGACCACGTGTACGGGTTCCGGGGCGATTTCAAACGCTTCCAGCACGCATTTGATGCTCCCATCCTGCAGACGCTCGCGTATCTGGTACGACGGCACCTGAGTCAGCCCCCAGTTCTGCATCATTGCGCTGATGGCTGCGTTGAAGGACGTCAGGTGCAGCCTTGAACCGACGTCTACTGAGTGGTCGCGCCCATCGACCCGGAAAGCCCATTTGGGTGGGCGTTCGGAAGCGGATGTTGAAATGGTCGAATGTCGCCGCAGATCGTCTGGGTGTTGCGGTGTGCCATGTGCCGACAGATAGGCTGTGGATGCACAGAC
This sequence comes from Pseudomonas sp. FG43, assembly GCF_057809175.1. Lineage (NCBI taxonomy): Bacteria > Pseudomonadati > Pseudomonadota > Gammaproteobacteria > Pseudomonadales > Pseudomonadaceae > Pseudomonas > Pseudomonas sp. FG43. The sequence continues at coordinate 248,592 of NZ_JBMDJL010000003.1, read as the reverse complement.
CATGCGCCGCACGCTGCCTACGGGGATAGCGGTCAGTGACGAATCGGGCAGGGCACCGATTCGTATGGCTACGTCGACGCCTTCATCCAGCATGTGTACGACTCGATCTACCAGGATGGCGCGGATGTCTACGGTGGGGTGTTGGTCAAGGAAGCGAGTCAGCACCGGCGTGACGTGCAACGCGCCAAACATCTGCGGTGCCGTGACCGTCAGCAGACCGCTGGGAGTCGTGTGGACGCCTGCCGCTGCGCTTTGCGCTTCATCAAGGTCTGCAAGCAGCCGACGGCAGTCCGTGGCAAAACGTTGTCCTGCTTCCGTGAGGCGCAGGCTGCGGGTTGTGCGCACGACCAGCAGAACCCCAAGCCGGCTTTCCAGTTGGGCGATTGCACGTGTCACCGTGGCGGTAGAAAGACCGAAATGGCGAGCCACGCTGGCGAAGCTGGATTGCTCCGCCACCGCTGAGAAAAGGGTCATTTCCTGAATTCGGTCCATAGGCTTCCTGTCAGCATTGCAGTAACTGCAACAGTGAATTGAGGTATGTGGTGATTCTAGGCGAATGGCGCAATGCTTAGTATGAACCTCAATTTCATTCTGTTTGAGGTTTAACCATGAACCACTCCAACTCCCAGGCAGGCAGCGACACGCTGGATGTCAGCCGGCGCAAAATCCTCATGGCATCTGCAGTGGGCGCTGCGTCGGCGCTTGCCGTTTCGGCGGTAGGTGCTGCCGGGCTCTCCGGTAAAAGCTCTGCAGCCAGAGAAAGCGCTTTGCCAGTTGATGATGCTTTCCGCATTACGTTCAACACGCAAAAGGTTGGCGAGGTCGAAGTGTTCTATCGCGAAGCCGGCCCCAAGGATGCGCCGGTGTTGTTGCTGTTGCACGGCTTCCCGACCTCCAGCCATATGTTCCGTAACCTGATGCCGTTGCTGGCGAATGAGTACCGGCTGATCGCGCCAGACCTGCCAGGTTTCGGTAACACTCAAGCGCCGCCGCGCGGTCAGTTCGATTACACCTTTGAAAACCTCTACAAGGTGATCGAAGGCTTTACCGAGGCCTTGGAACTGAAGAAATACAGCCTCTACATTTTCGACTACGGCGCGCCCACAGGCCTGCGCCTTGCTGCCGCCAACCCGGAAAAAGTCACGGCCATCATCAGCCAGAACGGCAATGCCTACATGGAAGGTTTCAGCGATCAATGGGGGCCTTGGCAAACCTATTGGCGCGAGCCTACGGCGGCCAATCGCGAGGCCTGCCGGGCTTCGTTATCGCCGGAAACGATTCGTGACTGGCAATATGGCACGGGCTCCGATCTGAAAAAGCTGTCACCAGACGGGTATAACCTGGACATCCTTTATATGGCACGGCCAGGCGCAGAAGAGATCCAGCTTGATCTGATACTCGACTATCGCAGCAACGTGGCAGCTTATCCCGCGTTCCAGCAGTATCTGCGCAAACACCAGCCGCCATTGCTGGCTGTCTGGGGCAAGCATGACCCGGCCTTTATACCGCCAGGAGCCGAGGCGTATCGTAAGGATATCCCGACTGCCGAAGTGCATCTTCTGGACGCAGGCCACTTCACTCTGGAAACTCACGCACCGGAGGTTGCCGGGTACATTCGCGATTTCCTTTCACGCAAGCTGAAAGCCTGACACGCCGCAATAACAGGGTTCATCCCAACGGATTGAACCCTTCACCCGCGCTGCAATAGCGTTGCTGCGCGGCTTTGCTTGAGTCGGCCTGGGTTCTGTCCCATTGCCGGCCCCAGCTTTTGCATTGCTCCCTGAAATACACCTTCGCGCCTTTTCGGCATTCGCGGTATTCAATCGAGCCCTTGGACCAGTTGGTGCATACGCTGCTGCCTTCGATACGGTTGTCGGTGATACTCCACACCGCTCGGTACGTGCGTTTTTTATCCCATTGGGTAACGGTCGCCCATTCAACGCTTTCCATGCTGGCGCGTCCGGCTTGTGGCTTTTGCTGGTCGGCCTTGTATTGCGCCATGTACCTGTCGGACACCATGCCTTGGGCCTCATGGTTTTGGGTCACTTGGGGGAACTGGCCGAAGCGGCAGGTGGCAACGGCTTCGTCGATGACATTATCCGGGCCTATGCAATCGGCCAGCGGCTGGGGGCGTTGGGTGGTTTGAGCGGTCGGGGCGGGCAGGGCAGCGGGTTGTGTGAGCTGGCGTATATGGGATTGGGCCGATACAGACTTGCCGGCAAATACCTGCAAGGCCCCGCTGTAATGCAGCACGCCATAGCCGCTCAGGCCTATGAAAACCAGCAAGGCCAACAGGTTGCGGTAGAAGGTCGAACTGGTCGATGGGTGGCGTCGCACATAATGCGCCGCGTCTTCCTCATCGGCACTGAAGTGCTCGTATGAGCTGCGTTTGTCTTGCATGGCATCCATTCACTGAGCTGCGCGTCCTGTGCGCTGAGGTCAGAGCGTAAACGGGATGGATGCTGTTTGCCAGTGACGATACAAATGTTAACCGCATGAAGGCGGTTGCTCGTGCAGGGGATGGCTTAGTTATGCTTCTTTACTGTCTGTCGGGTTGGCTGCGCTGTTCTTCACGCTGTTGAAGATTTCCAGAGCTGAACTATCGCCCGATGTCAGATTGGCCACGTAGCCATTGGGGTATTGTGCTTTTTCTATCGGCGGAAGATCGTTGTAATGCGCGAGCATTTCGACCAGTGTGTTGGTGCTCTTGCCGGTTTCGTTGTATTCATCTACGTATTTTTTTGCAATGGCCCTTTTCCATACTTGCTCACGGTCGTTGTTTTCGGAAAAAGCGGCACTTCGTTCGTTGATGGTGTAATCACCACTTTCATCGTAGATGACTAATCTCAACTGATCCTGGGACAAACTGGCAAAAGGATTTGCGCCCGTGCCATTTTTGAATTGTGTCGCTTGTCTGGCTCTTTCCAGCAGTTCGGGATCATCCGTGTCCGGAACTTCGGCATCGTGAATCTTTCGATTCTCGTAGTATTCGGGGCCTGCAAGTTTATAAATGATGCTGGTGGCCAGCTTTCCCAACTCTTTGCTGCCCAGTGTCGAGTCGCGAGATTCTGCGCGAGCGGCACTGTCATTCAACTGTTTGGCCAGTGTTGAAAGGGTCGCTGTATCCGCGTTTTCCGTTGTTGAAGACAGCTCTTTCGGGTCGACAGTGACAGGGGCCACGGAAGCCGTTTTTGCGACGGTCTTGATCGTGTTGCTGGCAAGAAAAGCCGAGATGGAGTTGGTATCGATCATATGTGCTTCCTCGCAGCGGGGCCCTGTCCATGGATCTATCGCCATTGTGTCGGCATGGGAGGAGCAAGCTTTAGTTTTTATCGCAGGAACGTGTGCATCAGGCACTGATGCACACGTGTACAGCCTTATTTCATGGTGAATTCAGCAGACCAGGCGTAGGTGGACAGGTTGGTGACACTTGAGGTGGCTGTGCAGACGGCACCGCCGCTAGGAGTCGCTGTGCGGGTCCATCTCGGGACTTTCACGCCACCCGTTGCGATGGTGTTGGTGAAGGTCGTTGAGAATACACAGACCTTTGTTCCGATGGCGTAGCGAACGCTGGCATAGCCTGAATCGGGCAAGATGGTTTGAACAACATAAGTATCAGAACCGCCGGGAGCGACAATGGCATCGATCGGCTCTTTTACGTACAACAGTGTCGATCTTTCATTGCTGGTAACGACTTTGTGTTCGGCAGGTGCAGTTCCCAGATTCTTGAATGTCACAGTAACCGGTGGACCCGCCTGTGCCGTTGCAGCGACAGCCATTGTGGCGAATGCAAGGGAGGGCAGTAGCAGTTTTGAAAGTTTCATGACGGTGAAGCTCCTTGAGTGAAAGTGTCAACTTCTTGTTGTGTTCTTCATATGAATAAACAAGGCGATGGCCCGCCGTCATGCCAGAGTTTTATGCTGTTACATGTATGGATTCAGAGGCGAGAAAAGTACGGGGAGAAGCTTGGCGGGCAACGAAACATGCACTTTTTTCCTGTGCAGATGCTGATATCAATATTCAGCATCACTCTATCCATGTCAGGTTTGTATCATGGTCGATACAAAAGTGGTAGCCAGTAAAGTGCTTTTTCTGAAGAAATAAAATAATAAGAATTTTTTGTTGCATGCCTGTTGCAGCGCCCTTCGATAACGTGAAGGACGCCTGTTTTTCAATTTCAGGTCACTGCATAAAACTTGCGTACATACACCGTACTTGTCCATTTGCACGGTGCGCCCTGGGCGACAAATACGGTATCGCCCGGCTTTACGTTCAGGGTCGGGCCACCTTCCAGTTGCAGCTCCACGCTGCCTTCGATCAGGTGCATCAGTTCGTGGATCTTGTGCGGGCGGGCGAAGCGTTCGTAAGGGGTTGAGTCCCAGACGCCGATGCGCAAAGTGCTGGCGGTGTCCTCGAAGATGTTGTTGCTGCGACATTGTGGTGCCGTGCCGATCAGGATGCCGGCTTCCGGTGGCGACGACGGGGTGAGCGAAGCGTACTGCTCGATCAGCGTGACGCCCGGTTTATCCGGGCCTGTAGCCTGGGTCGCGGCGCAGAATGCCCACTGGCTGTTCGGTTGTGCTTCGATTTGCAGACTGGTGCCGCGCCCGATCACGGCGCTTTCGCCCGGGCCTGCGGTGATGCTGTCGTCACCCGAGCGCAGGGTGATTGCGCCACGATGGACCACCAGCATTTCGGTGTAGGGGTAATCCTCCACGCTCAACGATTCGCTGAGGTTCACCAGACCGGCAGCAATGCCCTGATCATCAATGAAGGCAATGCGACGCTGCCTGGCAAGCGGGTCACTTGAACTCAATGGGCCGCTGGTGAATTCGGTGTCTACAGGGCTGTTATCGGCATGGGCCAGCAACAAGGCGGTTGGGTGTGACATGTGCGCTGAATCTCCGGGAATCTAGCCGATGGCTTGGGTGATAAGGGCAAATTGACGAACGCCTCGGGACGGCTGCGGCACGGCGCCCATGCTCATGCAGGTCACGCTGTCCACGCGCTTGAGGCCTGCTTCTTCGAGCCATTGCGGCAGACCGCTGTCCACCGGAATATCGATACGCACAAAGGCGTAAGGCACCTTGGCCAACAGTTGTTCGATCAGGTGTCTGGCTTGCTCGACGTCTTCGGCAATCAGCGGGCCGATGCACAGGCCACGGCCAAAAGGTCGCATGATGGCGAAGGCCTTGAGCTGGCCTTCGCGCTCGATGCCCACGGCATGTTCGACATTGTTTAGCACGTCGCCCAGCGTGACCGTACGATCCAGCCCGCTGCCGGCATTGGCCAGCTCCAGCACATGAGGCTTGTCGGCGTCGCTCAACGGGCGACAGTGTTCGCCTGCTTTCAGTGCCGTTGAGGACGGCACTTGCGCCTGCCCCTGACGTTGCTCGACCTCGCCAAAAGCGACGAAGCCCATCTTGGCGTACAAGGGTGCGCCAGCCAGCGTGGCATTGAGAACGACGGTACGTGGTGCGACGCTGCCCACCGCCATTTCCATCAGCTTGCGGCCGACGCCTTTGCCTTGATAGTCGTCGCTGACAATCACCAGCCCGATGGTGGAATAGTCGCCTTGGTGGCAGGCAAAGGCGCTGCCGATCAGCCTGCCGTTATGAATCGCGACAAAGCCTTGGGCGACACGTTGCAGCATGGCCCAGTCTTCCAGGCGATGCGGCCATTTCAGGTCAATGGACAGGTTATGTGCATGGCCGACATCGTCTGCGGTCATGGGGCGATATTCATAGTCGATGCGTTGTTGAGCGAGCATGAGGTATCTCCGTGAAAAGGGATGCACAAGCGATAAAAGTCTGCGGCAGGGTTGCTGTATCCCACCTGTGAAGAGGAGTGGCAAGAGGGGTACAAGCATTCGGCAGATTCAATAATCGCAAGCGCTCCAGACCGCAGTTACTTCTTAAACGGGGTGAAAGGTCGGCAGCAAATGCTTGCGGTTTTTTTCTAGCATGGACACCTCGCTTTTCATTGGCTGGAGTCCTTCATGGATAGCTTCGATCCTCGTGTCATTGCTGTGCGCAGCGCTCATTTCATTGCCGGGCAATACCGCGATGCGCAATCGGGTATGGAGGTGTCTCGTCCCTCCGATGGCCAGGTTTATGCCGAGTTGCCGATTGCCGATGCCGCGCTGGTGGATGAAGCGGTCAGCAATGCCTGGCAGGCGTTCAAGCGCAGCGACTGGGCCAGTCGTCCGCCACGCGAACGTGCCCGTGTCATGCGTCGCTGGGCCGACCTGATCGAAGCCGACGGCGCGGTTCTGGGGCCATTGGAAGCGGTGGGCTCTACGCGCCCGCATAAAGATATGCTGGCCTGGGACATTCCTTATGTGGCCGAAGGTATTCGTTTCTTCGCTGAACTGGCGGACAAGCACGGTGGGGAAGTCGCGGCGACCCAGACGGACCGGCTGGGCATGCAGATTGCTGAACCCTACGGCGTAATCGCCGCCATCGCGCCGTGGAATTTCCCGCTGAGCATGGCGTCATGGAAAGTTGCGCCGGCATTGGCGGCAGGTAATGCCGTGGTGCTCAAACCTTCCGAGCTGACACCTTTTTCTGCCCTGCGTTATGCCGAGCTTGCCGTGCAGGCCGGGATTCCCGCCGGGATCTTCAACGTGGTGCAGGGCGATGGCCGCACCACCGGCGATGCGTTGTGTCGGCATCCGCAAGTCTCGAAAGTGACCTTTACCGGCTCGACCGCGACCGGGTCGAGCATCATGTCGACCTGCGCGCTGGTCGGCCCCAAGCCGGTGACACTGGAACTGGGCGGCAAAAGCCCGCAACTGGTGTTCGCGGATATTCCGGATATCGCCAAGACTGCCCGCACCGTGGCGCTGGCCATTACCGGTAACGCCGGGCAGGTCTGTGTGTCGGGCTCCCGACTGATTATCGAACGCTCGATCATGGCGCCTTTCGTCGAGCATCTTCAGGCGTACTTCAAGGCGCTGCGCCCCGGTCCGACCTGGTCACCGGAAAGCACCCTGTCGCCGATCATTTCCCGCTTGCAGGCCTCGCGTATCGACAACATCGTGCAGCGCTCGCGTGACGCCGGTGCCGAGGTGTTGACCGGTGGCGCCTTGTTCGAGGGCATGGGCGGCGCCTATTACCAGCCCACTTTGCTGACCGGGCTGGACAATCGGAACCCTGCGGTCTGTGAAGAGGTTTTCGGCCCGGTGCTGACCATTCAGGCTTTCGATGACGAAGAGCAGGCCTTGAGCCTGGCTGAACACGACACTTATGGCCTGGCGGCCGGGCTGCATACGGCGGACCTGAACCGTGCCCTGCGCCTGATTCGTCGTCTGGAGGCCGGGACTGTCTGGGTGAATCGTTATGGGCGCAGCAATGATTACATTCTGCCGACCGGAGGCTACAAGCGCTCCGGGATCGGCAAGGACTTGGGCAAGGAAGCGTTTGAAGCCAACCTGCGATTCAAGAGTGTGTTGATCGATATCGCTGGCTGATCGTTTCAAGGTTTTATCGGGCGGGCGCTTCCTGTAGGGGAAGCGCCCGTTTTTGTTTTTTGCTTGCCCTTGTGGGAGCGAATTCATTCGCGAAGAACCCTAGGCCGCCAAAACGCAGTTTCTGCGGCGCAAACCCCCGTGTTTGAGCGATAGCGCCCCGAAAAGGGTCATAAAAGCGCCTGAAACCGGGGTTTGCCCAAGGCTGGAGCGCCCCGCAAAGTCTGCTGAGCGCGCACCTCAAAACGGTGCTTTCTATCAAGCAGCCAGCACTTTTAACGCCATATGCTGATTTCTCGGTGTTGTAATGAAGATGTGCTTCAGCGTGCATCAACGATCTTTTCGACCCGGTTGATTGCGCGTCTTGCCATGACCTCAACGAACTTCAGGACCGCACAAAATGAGCTTTCTTCGACCAAAATTCATTACGTTCGACTGCTACGGCACGTTGACCAATTTCCATATGGGCACCATGACCCGTGAGCTGTTTGCCGACCGTGTTCCTGTCGAGCAGATGGACCAGTTCGTGAAGGACTTTTCGGCCTATCGTCTGGATCAGGTCATGGGTGAGTGGATGCCGTATGACGAAATCCTGAAGGTCGCCCTGGCACGTACCTGCAAACGCTGGAACGTCGAGTACCGTGGCGAAGGCCAGATTTACTACGACGCCGTTCCAACCTGGGGTCCGCACGCTGATGTGCCGGCCGGTCTTGCGAAGATTGCCGACAAGATCCCGCTGGTGATTTTCTCCAACGCCAGCGACAGCCAGATCATGTCCAACGTCGACAAGCTCGGCGCTCCTTTCCACAAGGTTTTCACTGCCGAACAGGCTCAGGTCTACAAGCCGCGTCTGGCGGCGTTCGAGTACATGCTCGACAACCTCGGCTGTGGCCCGGAAGACATCTTGCATGTGTCCTCCAGCTTCCGTTACGACCTGTTTTCAGCCCACGACATGAAGATCAAGAACAAGGCATTCGTAGCCCGTGGCCACGAACAGCCAGCCAACAGTTTCTATGAGTATCACCAGATCCCGGACATCGGCGGTCTGGCCGGGTTGGTCGGCCTGTAAACACGGTATTTCCAGGGTGCTTCAAACCCAGCAAGCGACAAGGAGAACGAGATGCACAGTGAGTCCTACTGGCTCGATACTGCCCCAGCCTTTACCGGTGCCCAGGATGGCGCGGTAGAAGGGCAGGCAGATGTGGTGATTGTCGGGGGCGGTTTCACCGGACTCGCGGCAGCTCGTGCCTTGGCCTTGAAAGGTGCCAGTGTGGTGGTTCTGGAGGCGGGTCGAGTCATCGGCGAAGCCTCCGGGCGCAATGGCGGGCAGTGCAATACCGGCGTTGCCCAGGACTATGCGGCGTTGAGCCAGAGCCTGGGCGCCGATCAGGCCCGTGAGTATTACAAGGCGTATGAAAGCGCGGTGCAAAGCGTTGTCGACGTGATCGAGCAAGAGAACATCGCCTGTGACATCAAGCGTAACGGCAAGCTCAAGCTGGCTGCCAAACCCGGTCATTACGAAGGGCTGGCGCGAACCTGCGACCTGATCCGTCGTGAAGTGGATGCCGATGTCGAGTTGCTCTCTGCACAGGATGTGCGCTCCGAGATCGACTCGGCCGAGTTTCATGGCGGCCTGCTGCAACGCAATGGTGTACAGATCCATGTCGGGCGTTTTGGTCTGGGCCTGGCCGATGCCGCGGTGCGGCACGGTGCGCGGGTTTATCAGAACGCAGTGGTCAAGGACTGGAAAGCCAGCAAGAACGGCTTTGTGGTCAATACCTCCAGAGGTTCGATTCAGGCCGGGCAAGTGCTGCTGGCAACCGGCGCTTGCCAACACGGTGGATTGGGTTGGTATCGGCGTCGCATCGTTCCGGTCGGCAGTTTCGTGATTGCCACCGAAGTGCTGCCTCAGGAATTGATCGACCGTCTGTTTCCGAACCAGCGTGCCTATGTCACCAGCCGTTTGATCGGCAACTATTTCCGCCTCACGCCGGATAACCGTTTGCTGTTCGGAGGTCGTGCGCGCTTTGCCATGTCCAACAGCAGTTCCGATGCCAAGAGCGGCAAGGTGCTTCAGGCGGCCATGGTGCAGATGTTCCCGCAACTGGCACACGTGAAGGTCGATTATTGCTGGGGCGGGCTGGTGGACATGACGTCCGACCGTCTGCCGCGTGCCGGCGAGCATGGCGGGGTTTTCTATTCGATGGGCTATAGCGGCCATGGCGTGCAGATGTCGGTGCATATGGGCCAGGTCATGGCAGAGGTCATGGAAGGCAAGGCGCAGGCAAACCCCTGGCGTGACCTGAGCTGGCCGGCGATTCCCGGACACTTTGGCAAGCCGTGGTTTCTGCCACTGGTGGGCGCGTATTACCGCTATCAGGACAGTCGCTACTGAGTTTTTGTTTCACCGTCGTCGTGTGTGCTTAAAGGACGCTCCGGCCAACCGTGAGCAACTCGGACATTCCCCTTTTCGACAGGTAGAACTGATATGGCTGACAAGAAAACCGATTCCCCATTGATTTCAGGCCAAGACAGCCTGCGGGTTTTCGAGGGACTCAATCGCGGTCTGTCGCGCCGTGATGCATTGCGCATGCTGGGCGTCGCGGGTGTCGTGGCGGCAGGCTCCACCAGCCTGTTCGGTGCGGCGGGGAAAGTGTTTGCCGATGACGACGCGGCACCCGTGAAAGGCAAGCCGGGCGGACGCATTCGTGTGGCAGGCATGTCCAGCTCCACGGCCGATACCCTCGACCCGGCCAAGGGGGCGCTGTCCACTGACTATGTTCGCCACTTCATGTTCTACAACGGTCTGACCCGCTTCGACAGCCATCTGGTGCCGCATCCGGAGCTGGCCGAGAAGATCGAAAACAGCAACGCAACGGTGTGGACCATCACCTTGCGCAAGGACGTCACGTTCCACAACGGCAAGTCGCTGAGCGCCGCCGATGTGGTGTTCTCCCTGTCGCGCCACAAGGACCCTGCCACCGGCTCGAAAGTCATGCCGCTGATGGCGCAGTTCGCCGAGATCAAGGCGACCGGCCCGCTGGAAGTACAGATTACCCTGAGTTCGCCAAACGCCGAGTTGCCGTCGATCCTGGCGGTTTCGCACCTGCTGATCGTGCCTGAAGGCACCACCGACTTCAGCAAGGGCATCGGTACCGGCCCGTTCACGGTCAAGGAATTCACGCCAGGCGTGCGTTCCGTCAGCGCCCGCAACCCGAACTACTGGAAACCGGGCCTGCCATACCTGGACGAGATCGAGTTCATTGCCATCGGCGACGAGCCATCGCGGGTCAACGCGCTGCTGTCCGGCGATGTGCATATGATCAACGAGGTCAACCCGCGCTCCACCACCCGCATTGCCGCCAGTGCCGGTCACCGTGTCGTGGATGCGCCGTCGGGCAACTACACCGATCTGATCATTCGCCAGGACCAGATGCCGGGCAAGAGCCCCGAATTCACCGAGGCCATGAAGTACCTGCTCGATCGCGAACAGGTCAAATCGGCGGTGTTCCGTGGTTATGCCCGCGTGGGTAACGACCACCCGATTGCGCCCGGTTCGCGCTACTTCAATGCCGACCTGCCGCAGCGCGTGTACGACCCCGAGAAAGCCAAATTCCTGCTCAAGAAAGCCGGAATGGAAAAAATCACCATGCCGGTTGCCGCATCGCCCGCCGCGACGGGTTCGGTGGACATTGCCGTGCTGCTGCAACAGTCGGCCAAGCAGGCCGGGCTGACCCTCAACGTCAACCGCCTGCCCAGCGATGGCTACTGGTCCAACCACTGGATGAAGCACCCGCTGAGCTTCGGCAACATCAACCCGCGTCCCAATGCCGATGTGATCTTCTCGCAGTTCTTCCAGTCGTCCGCGCCGTGGAACGAGTCCGCCTGGAAGAACGATCAGTTCGACCAGTTGCTGATGCTGGCCCGTGGTGAAACCGACGACGAGAAGCGAGCGAAGATGTATGGCGACATGCAAGCGCTGGTCAGCCAGCACTGCGGTATCGGTATCCCCGTGTTCATCAGCAATATCGACGGTGTGGACAAGCGCATCCAGGGTTATTCCAGCAATCCGCTGGGTGGCTTCATGGGTTACATGTTCAGCGAGCAGGTGTGGCTGGACGTGTAACAACGGTTGTGGACTGATGCGGGAGCAGGCAGATGAATAGCAACACATTCTGGCTGATCGTCCAGCGCCTGGGCGCTGCGATCGTGACCTTGTTGATTGTTTCCGTGGTGGTGTTCGCCATCACGGCAGTGTTGCCCGGCGATGCGGCGCAAGCCGCTCTCGGGCAGTTCGCGACCCCTGAACAGGTTGCGGCCCTGCGCATCAAGCTGGGTCTGGATCAGCCGGGTGTGGTGCGTTACCTGCAATGGTTGATGAACCTGCTGGGCGGGAATATGGGCGAATCGGTGTCCAACGCCATGCCTGTGACCGAGCTGATTGCCGGACGCTTCCCCAACACCCTGATGCTGGCGGCCACCACGGCGCTGGTATCGGTGCCGGTTGCTCTGACGCTGGGCATCGGCTCGGCAATGGGCCGTGGCGGTCGCCTGGACAGCGCGCTGAGTTTCATCACCCTGGCTCTGGTGGCCGTGCCCGAGTTTCTGGTGGCGACTCTTGCTGTGTTGATCTTTGCCGTGAACCTGGGCTGGCTGTCTGCGTTGTCCTATGCCAGCGATGTCAGCTCGCCGCTGCAATTCATCCGCACCTATGCATTGCCTGTGATGACCCTGTGCTGCGTCATTGTCGCCCAGATGGCACGCATGACCCGCGCTGCCGTTATCGACCAGCTCGACAGCCCGTATGTGGAAATGGCCCGGCTCAAGGGCGTTAGCCCGACGCGCATCGTGCTGCAACATGCCTTGCCCAATGCCATCGGGCCGATTGCCAACGCCGTTGCGTTGAGCCTGTCTTACCTGCTGGGCGGCGTGGTGATCGTCGAGACCATCTTCAACTATCCCGGCATTGCCAGCCTGATGGTCGATGCCGTGACCAACCGGGACATGGCGTTGGTGCAGGCCTGCACCATGCTGTTCTGCTCGGCTTATCTGGGGTTGGTGTTGCTGGCCGACCTGTGTGCAATCCTTTCCAATCCGAGGCTGAGAACCCAATGAACAATATCATTGTGAAATCGACGCCAGCCGCGCCGGACCTGGCGCTTGGCAAAATTTCCCATGGGCCTTCGTGGCTTGGCCTGATCGGCGCGGCGATGTGTTTCATCTGGTTGCTGGTCGCGGCGTTTGGCCCATGGCTGGCGCCGTACTCAGTAGGCGAAGTGGTTTCCGACAACGTGTTCGACGCCATCAGCGCCACGCATCTGTTCGGCACCGATTATCTGGGCCGTGACATGCTCAGTCGGGTGCTGGTGGGCGCGCGTTTCACCATCGGTCTGGCGCTGGTCGCCGCGATCCTGGCCAGTGGTATCGGAACGCTCTGTGCCCTGCTTTCGGTGGTAGCGCCCAAATGGCTGGATGAAGTGATCAGCCGTCTGATGGATGCTTTGATCTCGATCCCCAGCAAGATGCTCGCGCTGATCATGGTGTCGGCCTTTGGTTCGTCCATCACGCTGCTGATCTGCACGGCGGTGCTGAGTTTCATGCCGGGTGCTTTTCGGATTGCACGCAGTCTGGCGGTGAACATTGAGGCGCTGGAATACGTGCAGGTAGCCCGTACCCGTGGCGAAGGGCGCATCTACATTGCCTGCCAGGAAATCCTGCCCAACATGCTCAACCCGGTGATGACCGATCTGGGCCTTCGCTTCGGTTTCATCGTGCTGTTGCTCAGCGGCATGAGCTTTCTGGGGCTGGGCGTTCAGCCACCGGACGCCGACCTGGGCTCGCTGGTGCGCGAGAACATTGGCGGGCTCAATCAGGGCGCTCCCGCCATCGTGATTCCGGCATTGGCCATCGGCACGCTGACTATCGGAGTCAACCTGTTTATCGACCGGCTTTCATCGAGTCGCAGTCGCCGCGCAGGAGGTCGATGAGATGAGTGAATTGATAAGTGTCCAAGACCTGCGGGTCGTTGCCAGTGGCGAGCAGGGCGAAATCGAGATCGTCAAAGGCGTGAGTTTCGCGTTGGAAAAAGGCGAAGTGCTGGCGCTGATCGGTGAGTCCGGTTCCGGCAAGACCACCATCGCTCTGGCGCTGCTGGGTTATGCGCGACGTGGTTGTCGTCTGGCCAGCGGCGTGGTGCAGGTCGGCGAGCACGACATGCTCAGTCTTCCGGAAAAGCAGTTGCAGGGTTTGCGTGGCAACCGTGTTTCCTACATTGCGCAAAGTGCTGCCGCCGCTTTCAACCCGGCCAGGAAACTGATCGACCAAGTGATCGAAGGCGCGTTGATTCATGGCCTCGGCACCCAGGCGGCGCTGGAAGCCAAGGCTATCGAGCTGTTCCGGGATCTGGCACTGCCTGACCCGGAGCAGATCGGTGAACGCTATCCGCATCAGGTGTCGGGCGGCCAGTTGCAGCGGGTCATGGCGGCCATGGCGCTGATCAGCGACCCTTTGCTGGTGATTCTCGACGAGCCCACTACGGCGCTGGACGTGACCACTCAGATCGACGTGCTGCGGGCTTTCAAGCGGGTGGTGCGCGAGCGTGGCGCGACGGCGGTTTATGTCTCCCATGACCTGGCGGTCGTGGCGCAGATGGCGGATCAGATCGTGGTGCTCAACGGCGGGCAGATCATCGAAAAAAGCAGCACCACGGCGTTGCTCAAAGGCCCGGGAGAAGCCTATACCCGCAGCCTGTTGGCCGCCGCCCGGCCAGACGCTACCTTGAGCCCGGCCAGTGAGGTGGCCAAGGACAGCGTGCTGCTGACCATCAAGGGCATGACCGCCGGCTACGGCAAGAAGAACCTGCAAGGCATGCCGATGATCCGCGTGCTCGAAGACATCGACCTGACCGTGCGTCGTGGCCAGGCCATCGGCGTGATCGGTGAGTCCGGTTCGGGCAAGTCGACCCTGGCGCGTGTGGTTGCCGGTTTGCTGGACCCGGCTCGCGGCAGCCTGGTGTTCGATGGCGCTGAATTGTCCGGCACCCTGGCCGGGCGCACGGAAGACCAGTTTCGACGCATTCAGATGGTGTTCCAGAACGCCGATACCGCACTTAATCCGATGCATAGCGTGAGCACGATTCTGGCCCGACCGCTGAAGATGTACTTCGGCCTCAAGGGGCAGGCTTTGCGTCAACGCATCGACGAATTGATGGATCTGGTGCGCTTGCCCCGTGAGCTGGCCGAGCGCCGTCCCAACGAACTGTCCGGCGGGCAGAAGCAACGAATCAACCTGGCCCGCGCTCTGGCGGCCAAGCCGGACCTGATCCTCTGCGATGAAGTGACCTCGGCGCTGGATACTGTGGTCGGCGCAGCCATTCTTGAACTACTGGGTGATCTGCGACGCGAGCTTGGGGTTTCCTATCTGTTCATCAGCCATGACATATCCACCGTCCGCGCCCTGTGCGATGACATCGTGGTGATGTACAGCGGCCACAAGGTCGAGGAGGGCAGTTGCGAGTCCTTCAGCAAGGCACCTTTCCATCCTTACACGGACTTGCTGGTGAGTTCGGTACCGGAACTGCGCCAAGGCTGGCTGGAAGAGTGTTCTTCCACCTGTGGCAAGCTGCCGTCGATCAGTGCCCCGGCCAATAATCCGGAGCTTTGCACTTTCCTCAATCGTTGCCCGGTCCGTGTCGAGGGGCTGTGCAACAAGACTGCACCCGCTCGCCGCCAGATTGGTGGTGGCAGCGAAATCCTTTGTCATCGTGACAGCGCTGAATTGCAGGGCGCACAAGAGAACCTGAATAACGTGACCGTGGGAGCCTATGCATGAAAGGGCGTTTCGTAAGGTTGGGCGAGCGTGATCGGCCCACTGTCAGCCTGAAAGTCGATGGCTTGCCCGTCGAAGCCTTGCAGGGCGACACCCTGATGGTCGCCTTGCTGACCAAGGGCGCGGCATTACGCCAGTCCGAATTCGACTCGGGGCGTCGTGCCGGTTTCTGCCTGATGGGCGCCTGCCAGGATTGCTGGGTATGGACCCGCAGCGGCGAGCGCCTGCGCGCCTGCTCCAATGAAGTCCGCGAGGGGCTTGATATCGTCACTACACAACCGGAGGCGACATGGCCACTTCACGGTTAGGCGTTGCAGATCCCAAGGCTGCCAGGGTCGTCATCATCGGTGCCGGGCCTGCCGGAACCCGCTGCGCCGAGACGCTGCTGGCGGCGGGCCTCAAGCCGGTTCTGATCGATGAAAACCGTCGTGATGGCGGGCAGATCTATCGGCGTCAGCCCGAAGGTTTCAAGCGCGACTATTCGGCGCTTTATGGCACCGAAGCGCCCAAGGCCCGTGCGCTGCATGAAAGCTTCGACCGCTTGCGTTCACAGATCGACTATTGCCCCGACACGCTGGTCTGGAACCTGACGCCCGGCCAGTTGTGCTGTGTCAGCCAGGGCCTGCATACCGTTCAGGATTTCGATGCACTGATCTTGTGTACCGGCGCCACCGACCGCCTGATGCCGATCAAGGGCTGGCAACTGGCAGGGACTTACAGCCTGGGCGGCGCGCAGATTGCCCTCAAGGCGCAGTCGGTATCCATTGGCAGCCGGGTTGTGTTCATGGGCAGCGGCCCGTTGCTGTATCTGGTCGCCAGCCAGTACGTGAAGGCCGGTGCCGAGGTGGCGGCGGTGCTCGACACTTCTCCCTTCAGCAAGCGCATCGGCGCACTGCCCAAACTGATGGCGCGTCCGGGTTTGCTGTTCAACGGTATGAAACTGCTGGCTCAGCTTTACCGCGCCAAGGTGCCGGTACACATGGGTGTTCAGCCGGAACAGATACTGGGCGACGCTCAAGAGGGCGTCAGCGGTGTGCAAGTGCGGTTGGCGAATGGCACGTCCTTGAGCGTCGAGTGCGATGCGTTGGCGCTGGGTTACCACTTGCGGCCTGAAACCCAACTGGCCGATCTGGCGGGTTGCCAGTTGCGCTTCGATGAGGCTTCCGGGCAATGGCTGCTGGCCGTCGATGAAGAAGGCCGGACCTCGGTCAAAGGCGTCTACGCCGCAGGCGATGGCGCGAAGATTCGCGGTGCCGACGCTGCCGAGCAGGCTGGACGCCTTGCGGCGCTGGCTCTGTTGCAGGACCTGGACCTTCCCGTGGACCAAGCGCTTCAGGCCGAGGTGCGCAAGGACCTTGAAGTCATGGATCGCTTTCGTGTCGGTCTGGCCGAGGCCTTTCCGTGGCCAGCGACCCAGGCTCAGGCATTGCCCGATGATGCGATTGTCTGCCGCTGCGAGATGATCAGTGCTGGTGAGTTGCGGGGTGTCGTTCGCCAGAAAGGCGCCTGCGAGGTCAACCGCGCCAAGGCGTTCAGCCGGGTCGGCATGGGGCGCTGCCAAGGGCGTTATTGTTCCCAGGCGGGCGCTGAAGTGATCGCTGCCGCTGCGGGTGTGCCGGTCGAACAGGTGGGGCGTCAGCGTGGGCAGGCTCCGGTCAAACCCTTGTCCATGCTCACAGATGAGGTGGTGTCATGAAGCAGCCGAAAGTCGATGTGCTGATTATTGGCGGTGGAATCATGGGCTCGGCTTCGGCCTTTTTCCTGCGCCAGCGCGGCCAGTCGGTGACCTTGCTGGAGCGCGACATGATCGGTCAGTACGCCAGTGGCGTTAACTTTGGCAATGTCCGCCGTCAGGGTCGTTTCCTCGGCCAGCTGGAGTTGTCCAACCGCTCCTGGGCATTGTGGAAGCGCTTGCCGGAACTGATCGATGACGACCTGGAGTTCATTCCCTCGGGGCACATGCGTGTCTGCTACCGCGAAGACGAGATCCCGGAGCTGGAAGCCTATGCCGCCGCGTCCGAAGCCCGCGAGCTGGATCTGCAGATCTACAGCGGCAAGGAGTTGCATGAGCGCTTCCCGTTCCTGGGGCCTGACGTGAAAGGCGGTTCCTACGCCCCCCACGACGGTCACGCCAACCCGCGTCTGGCTGCGCCGGCCTTTGCCCGTGCAGCGATTCGGGCTGGCGCGCGCATCGAGGAGCGGACTGAGGTCGCCCATGTGCAAAAGGTCGGGAGCGAGTTTGAAGTCACCACCACCGATGGCCGGGTCTTTACCGCCGACAACCTGCTGATTACTGCTGGCGCCTGGGGCCAGAAGCTGTCCGAACAGTTCGGTGAGCCAGTCCCGCTGGACACCCACGGCCCGCAAATGGCTGTGACCGAACCTGTGCCTTACGCCCTGCCGACAGTGATTGGCGTGTACACGAAGATTGCCCACGAAGTGATCTATTTCCGGCAGATCCCGCGGGGCAACATCATCATCGGCGGTGGCTTTCGCAGCAAACCGGACATGATCAACCGAAAGGCCTATGTCGAGCCGCGCAGCATCATCAATCAGGTGCAGCAGATGCGCCGGTTGCTGCCGGGCGTGGGCAACCTGAACATCATTCGGGTGTGGAGCGGCATCGAAGGCTATACGCCGGATTCGTTGCCGGTCATGGGCCGCAGCGGCGCGGTGGACGGGTTGTTCTATGCTTTCGGCTTCTGCGGTCACGGCTTCCAGCTCGGTCCGGGCGTGGGTGACGTGATGGCTGAATTGATCAGCACTGGCAGTACCTCCACCTCTATCAGCCCCTTCGACATTCGCCGTTTTGCCATGGTGAACGAGCAAGCGAGTAAAGCCTCATGACGCCCCGCGCACTGGAAATCCTCAAGCGACTGATTGCCTTCGATACGGTGTCGTCGGAGCCGAACATGGCCCTGATCGAATACGTTCGCGACCTGCTGGCGAGCAAAGGCATCGAGTCATTGATCGTCAAGGACGAGACGGGCAAGAAAGCCAACCTGTTTGCCAGCACCGGTCCGCGTGACCAGCCGGGTGTGTTGCTGTCTGGCCATACCGACGTAGTGCCCGCCGCCGGGCAGGCCTGGACCGTGCCGCCGTTTGAGGCGACGGTACGTGACGGGCGGATTTATGGCCGTGGGACCTGCGACATGAAGGGCTTCATTGCCCTGGCCATCGACGCCATGCTCGATGCGGCGGACATGACCCTCAGCCGCCCGCTGCAACTGGCGTTGTCCCACGACGAAGAAATTGGCTGTGTTGGCGTGCGACGTTTACTGGATGTCTTGCATCTGGCGCCGCTGCGGCCCTTTCTGTGTGTGGTGGGTGAGCCGACCATGATGCAGTTCGCCATCGGCCATAAAGGCAAAAGCTCCTACCGGACCTTTTGCCGTGGCCAGGAAGCGCATTCCTCGCTGGCACCGCGCGCGGTCAATGCGATTCATCTGGCCAGTGATTTCATTGCCGAGCTGCGCAAGAGTCAGGCGCTGATCGAACAGCAGGGCTCGCGGGACGACGGCTATGACATTCCCTACAGCACCGTGCATATCGGCCGTATCGACGGCGGCAAGGCGCTGAATATCGTGCCGAACCTCTGCACCCTGGAGTTCGAGTACCGCAACTTGCCGGGCGATGATCCCGATCTGCTGCTGACGCAATTGCGTGAGCGGGCCGAAGTGCTGGTGCGCGAGGCCAAACAGCTGTCCGGCGTGGCGGACATCGAGATTGAAATCATGAACGAATACCCGGCGCTGGAGACGCACCCAAGCGTTGAGGCCGTGCGCCTGTTGCATGCCTTCGCCGAGCCGGGCACGCAGCACATCAAGGTTTCGTATGGCACTGAAGGTGGTTTGTTCGCTGGGCGACTCAATGTACCGGTGGTGGTGTGTGGGCCGGGTTCCATCGAGCAGGCGCACAAGCCCGACGAGTTTATCGATGTAAGCCAGATGACGGCAGGCGAGCGCTTTTTGCAGAACCTGTTGGGCTCGTTGAAGCAGTAGAGGCTGCCGTGAGAGGGCGAATTTCAGCATCCGACGCTGCTGGTTCGCCGCTTTCAGCATCCTGGACTGTGGCGGCTGCTTAGACTGGCAGTCATCCCGGAACAGGACTCGATCATGCTCAAGAATCAGTTGAAAGACCCCAGCCTGCTGGTAGAACGCGCTTACGTCGATGGGCAGTGGATTACCGCCGATGACGGCGCAACCTTGACTGTGACAGACCCGGCGACGGGCGAAAGTCTGGCGCTGGTGCCGGCCCTGAACGGTGCCGAGACACGGCGCGCCATCGAAGCTGCCGAGCGTGCCTGGCCAGCCTGGCGGGCACGTCCTGCCGCCGAGCGTGCCGTGTTGCTGGAGCGCTGGTGTCAGGCCATGCTCGACAACCTTGAGGACCTGGCGCTGATCATGACCCTTGAGCAGGGCAAGCCGCTCAACGAATCCCGTGGTGAAATCCGCTATGGCGCCAGTTTCGTCAAATGGTTCGCCGAAGAGGCGCGCCGCTCTTATGGCGAAACCATCCCCACGCCCAGTGCCGACCGTCGCTTGATGACCCTCAAGCAACCCGTGGGTGTCTGCGCTGCGATCACGCCCTGGAACTTCCCCAACGCAATGATCACCCGCAAATGCGCCCCGGCATTGGCAGCGGGTTGTCCGATTATCGTCAAACCGTCGGACCTGACGCCGTTGTCTGCTTTAGCGCTGGCGGTGTTGGCCGAGCGCGTGGGGATTCCCGCAGGCGTGTTCAACGTCATTACCGGTTTGCCCACCGGCATTGGCGAAGAACTGACCGGCAACCCGGCAGTGCGCAAGATTTCCTTTACCGGCTCGACGCCTGTGGGTCGTCTGCTGATGCGCCAGAGCGCCGAGCACATCAAGCGCCTGAGCCTGGAACTGGGCGGTAATGCGCCGTTTATCGTGTTCGACGATGCCGATCTGGAGCAGGCTGTGGCGGGCATCATGCTCAGCAAATTCCGTAATGCCGGGCAGACCTGCGTCTGCGCCAACCGCATTCTGGTGCAGAACGGTATCTATGACCGCTTTGCCCAACGGCTGGTGGAAGAAGTCGCCAAGCTCAAGGTCGGTAACGGACTGGAGGAGGGTGTCACCATTGGGCCGCTGATCAACACGGCGGCAGTGAACAAGGTTGCCCGACATATCGACGATGCCCTGAGCCAGGGCGCGAAGCTGCTGTACGGTGGTCTTCCGGATGGCGATAACCAGTTCGTGCAACCGACCGTGCTGGGCGATACCCATGCCGGAATGCTGCTGGCGAACGAAGAAACCTTCGGCCCGGTTGCCCCGCTGATGCGCTTTACCGACGAAGCCGAGGCGCTGGCCCTGGCCAACGCCACGCCGTATGGGCTGGGTGCTTATTACTTCACCCAGGACCTGCGCCGCTCATGGCGTTTCGGTGAGGCGCTGGAGTTCGGCATGGTCGGGCTCAATACCGGGATCATTTCCATGGAGGTCGCGCCTTTCGGCGGGATCAAACAGTCAGGCCTGGGCCGCGAAGGCTCCAGCTACGGGCTGGACGAATATCTGGAAGTGAAGGCGTTTCATGTGGGCGGGTTGTAGGCCTGATACCGATCAGTGAAGGGATGGCTGTCGCTCCACCAGCGCATTGGCCGTTCCCGTATCTGGCAGGCACAAACGGGTTGGATTGTCAGGGAAGTTTCATGCAGAAGATATGGATTGGTCTTTCGGAATCGTCACATTTTTTGAGCTGCACCCATCGTGGGAGGGAGCTTGCTCGCGACGAGGCCGGTGAAGTCAGCACACATTTCAGCGCCCGAAAGATGGCTTTGCGGCTGAAGCCACTCCTACCGGATTTGCGGTGATTCTGTGGATACCTTCAATGAAGTCGCCAGCATGCTGCCTCCCATAAAGTACTTCTACAGATCAGAACACCGGTTGCAGTGCTTCAGACCGGTGGGCGATAGTGCGGCTCCATGGACTCAGGAGCTGCTTCACCGATGCTGAAAACTCTGGCCGTTGCCAACTATCGTTCGATCAATAATCTGGTTGTGCCCTTGGGGAGGCTCAACCTTGTTACGGGTGATAACGGGAGTGGCAAGTCCAATCTCTACAAGGCTTTGCGGCTATTGGCGGAGACGGCTCAAGGCGGTGTGGTGGAAGCCTTGGCCCATGAAGGCGGACTGGACTCGACCTGGTGGGCCGGTCCTGAAGTGGTCAGCCAGCGTATGAAAAAGGGCGAAGTGCCTCTAGAGGCATCCGTGCGTCGAGAGGCAAAGCGCCTGCGCCTGGGGTTTGCCACCGAGGACTTCGGTTTTGCCATTTCCCTGGGTTTGCCGGAACCGCTGCCGTATCCCACCGCTTTCATGCTGGACCCGGAGATCAAGCGGGAATGCATCTGGGCCGGGCCGTTGTACCGGCCGGCTTCCCTGCTGGTGGATCGCAAGGGGCCTATGATCCGTGCACGTCAGGGCCGGGAATGGGACATCCTCCAGCAACATGGGCAGCCGTTCGACAGCCTGTTCGCTCAACTGGGCAGCCCGAGAAATTTTGCTGAAATCGCCGAAATGCGTACGCTCATAAAGGGCTGGCGTTTCTACGACCATTTCCGCATAGATCGGGATGCCCCGGTTCGCCAGCCACAATTGGGTACCCGCACACCGGTGCTGCATCACGATGGGCGCAATCTGGCGGCGGCCTTGCAGACCATCATCGAAGTGGGCGAAGTGGAGGATTTACAGCCAGCACTTACCGATGCATTTCCCGGAACCCGTCTGGAAATCGACGCCACGCCGGGAGGTTTGTTCAGCTTGCTCCTTCATCAGCACGGGCTGCTTCGACCGCTGACGGCGGCTGAGCTTTCGGATGGAACGCTGCGTTATCTGCTGCTCATGGCCGCACTGTTGACACCGCGACCACCGTCGATGATGGTCTTGAACGAGCCGGAAACCAGCCTGCATGTCGACCTGTTGCCCGCCCTGGCGCGATTGATTATCCGCGCCTCGGAGCGTTGTCAGGTCTGGGTGGTGTCTCACTCAAGCATCCTGATAAGAGAGCTGAGCCGCCATGAAGACTGCCAGAAAATCGTCCTGCAAAAGACCTTGGGCCAGACCGAAGTGCAAGGCCAGAGGCCATTGGATGCACCCGCGTGGCATTGGCATGATTAAGGTTGTGTGGGGGTGAATTCATTCGCCAAGGCTAATACCCCTGCCCGCGATCCACTTGCCCCTCCATCGGCTCGCCTCTTTCAAAGCGCCGAATGTTTTCCAGCAGCCCCGCAAACGCGCTTTCCGGTTGGGTCATGGCGGCAATATGGGGTGTCAGCAGAATCTTCGGGTGTTTCCAGAACGGGTGATCGGTTGCTGCCGGTTCCTTTTGCAGCACATCCAGCACGGCTGCGCTGAGCTGGCCGCTGTCCAGCGCCTCCAGCAGGTCGTCCTCCACCAGATGCTTGCCGCGACCCATATTGATCAGCGCCGCGCCCTGCGGCAGGTGCTTGAACAGGTCGCGATTGAGGATGCCTTCGGTCTGTTCTGTCAGGGGCAGCACGCACAGCAGGATGTCGCATTGCGTCAGGAAAGCAGGTAGTTGTTCGGTGCCAGCATGGCAGTCGACGCCTTCGATACGATGCTCGCTGCGTGCCCAGCCTGACAGGGCAAAACCAAAGCCTTTCAGGCTCGACAGAATGTGCTGCGCTTGCAACCCGAGCCCCATGACCCCGATGCGCCTTTTATGAGCCGGGATCAGTGGATGAGCCTGCCAACGGCCTTCGATCTGCTGTTGACGATAGCGCAGCATTTCACGATGCAGGCTCAGCACGGCGAAGCAGGCGTATTCGCACATGCCCTGACTGATGCCGGGGTCCAGCAGGCGCACCACTGGCAGTGATTGCGGGATACGGCTCAGGTCCAGTTGATCCACACCGGCTGACAAGGCGAACAGCACCTTGAGATTGGGCAGCACCTGTTCCAGATCATCGGGAGCCAGCCAGGCCGCCAGATAGTGGATGTCCTGCGGGTCGCCAATGTCCGGCCATGCGCGCCATTCGATATCGGGAGCATGCTCGGCAAACAAGGCTTTCCAGCGTTCGCCGCGGGCAGGATCGGCTTTATAGAGCAGGGCGGGCATGGGCATTTCCTGAGCGTGAAAGTGGGCCTCCATCATGCCTCAAGGCTGGAGCAGGATCTGTTGAAAGAGGCACCGCAAAGGGGCGGCTCAGCCTGTAAACAGGGCGTTGCGCGGCAGATTGCATGGCCAGAAGGAATCTGCCGTTTGCAAGGGTGAAAACAGTGGATATGGGCATCTGAGACGGCAAGTTCGGCTTAGATCGTTTCGCTGAACGCTTAACCTGAACAACATCGCAACCACCTGCCGGTTGCCCGGTCCACTACAGGTAAAGTCATGAATAGCAAAGTCGACGAAACACCTCATCTGCTCCGTCAGCGCGATCAGTTCGTACCCCGTGGTGTGGTCACCGCTCACCCGTTGGTCATCGAGCGCGCCCAGGGTTCCGAATTGTGGGATGTCGATGGCAAGCGTTATCTGGACTTCGTTGGCGGCATCGGTGTGTTGAACATCGGCCACAACCATCCCAATGTCGTCAAAGCGGTGCAGGGCCAGCTGGAGAAGGTCACCCATGCCTGCTTTCAGGTCGTTGCCTATCAGCCCTATCTTGATCTGGCCAGGCGCCTGAGCAATCTGGTGGCAGGTGAAAGTGCTATCGAGCACAAGGCGGTGTTCTTCACCTCCGGTGCCGAAGCGGTCGAGAATGCTGTGAAGATCGCCCGTGCCCACACCAATCGCCCGGCGATCATCTCGTTTCGTGGCGGTTTCCATGGCCGCACCTTGCTGGGCACGACCCTGACCGGGATGAGCCAGCCGTACAAACAAAACTTCGGCCCTCTGGCACCTGAAGTGTTCCACACCCCGTATCCCAACGAATACCGTGGTTTCACCAGCGAAATGGCCCTGGCCGCGCTGCATGAGTTGCTGGCCACGCAGGTTGCGCCGGATCGCGTGGCAGCCATCATCATCGAGCCTGTGCAGGGCGATGGTGGTTTTCTGAGCGCGCCGGTGGCGTTTCTCAAAGCGCTGCGTGCCCTGACCGAGCAACACGGCATTGTCCTGATTCTCGATGAAATCCAGACCGGTTTCGGCCGGACCGGCAAATGGTTCGGCTTCCAGCACGCAGGCATTCAGCCCGATCTGGTCACGGTCGCCAAAAGCCTGGCTGGCGGCTTGCCGCTGTCGGGTGTGGTCGGCCGTGCCGGGATCATGGATGCACCGCTTCCGGGCGGCCTGGGTGGCACATACGGCGGCAACGCTCTGGCCTGCGCCGCAGCGCTGGCGGTGATCGATACCTACGAGCAGGAAGAACTGCTGGAGCGTGGCGAACAACTGGGGCAATACCTGCGTGCCGGCCTGCTCAAGCTGCAGTCCCGTTATTCCTGCATTGGCGACGTACGCGGCCCCGGTTTCATGCTGGCGATGGAAATCGTCAAGGACGACGCCGAGCGCAGCCCGGACGCGGACCTCAATCAGCAACTGATCGATCAGGCTCGCGTCGGCGGCCTGCTGGTCATCAAGTGCGGCGTTTATCGCAACGTCTTGCGCTTCCTCGCGCCGCTGGTGACGACTGAGGCTCAGATCGATGAAGCCTTGACCATCCTCGATGCTGCCTTGGCACGAGTATTGAAGTCCAAGTAGTCGCTCAAGCCTGGTCGCGCAGATATGCACACTGCGCGGCCGTTGGGACTGAATGTTTAATGGAGGCTTGACCTGTCATGGGGCTGACTGATTACCGAGCACTGTTGATCGACTGCGATGAAGTTCTGGTGGACCGTGATTCCGGTGTCTGGTCGGCGTTGCAGCCATTGTTGGAGCACAGCGCTGAAAAACCCGACAAGGAGCAGGTGCTGGCGGCATTCAGTGAGGTGGTGAGTGCGCTTTATCCGCGTTTTGGCGAGCTGGGTTTCAGCGGTTTGCTGTGTTTTGCCCATCGCCAGTTGTCCGAGCGTTTCGGTGCCCGGGCCACGTGGGAGGAGGGTATGGCTTTCGCGCGGTCAGTGGCCACCTGGACCTTGTTCGAGGATGCGCCGGGTGCCATGTTGTACCTGCGCAAGTTTTACCGGTTGCTGGTTTATGCCGATCGCGATGCACAGGATCGAAATGCCTTGTGCGAGCGTTTGGGGCTGGAGCCCGACAGCTTGTTGTCGCTGACCACTCATCCGCTGGATGATACGAGCTGGCTGGCCGGGATGGATCTGGCCCCCAGTGAAACCTTGCTGGTGTCCCGGCCTCCGGCGTCAGCGCTGGGCAACGGCGGCCTGTGTCTGATCCGTCGCAACCGTGCCGAACATCGCCAGCCTTGCACTGCCGATCTGTGCATCAACAGCATGGCTGACCTGGTGGCGCAGCATCAGCTGTCTTTAAGGCGCTGATTTTGCTAGAAGAGAGCTTTGGTGAATGGCAATCAAGAGGTAGGTGATGGAAGGCTTGGTCAAACTGGATCGGATTGATATCAACATCCTGGTCGAGCTCCAGAAAGACGGTCGCATGACCAACGTCAGTCTGGCAGACGCTGTCGGGCTATCTGCCAGCCCTTGCCTGCAACGGGTCAAACGTCTCGAATCAGCCGGTTATATTTCCAGCTACAAGGCCCACCTGAATCTCGCGAAGATCACCGAATCGGTCACGGTCTTCACAGAAATTTCCCTCAGCGACCACAAGCGCGAAGACTTTGCCAAGTTCGAAGCCAATATCCGTCACGTGGATGAAGTGCTCGAATGCCACCTGATCAGTGGCGGTTACGACTATCTGGTGCGCTTCATGACCCGCAGTATTCAGCACTATCAGGAAGTGATCGAAGAGCTGCTGGACAAGAATATCGGCATTTCCAAGTACTTCAGCTACATCGTCATCAAGTCACCGGTCATGAAGGACGGTGTGCCTTTACGCAAGCTTTTGCGTCACTGATGGCTAAACGCCAATAACACAGTTGCGCAAGATCACCGATTTGACACATTCTCTTGCGTGTCTTCGAGTCATCCTATGACTTGGCCGGGCTTTTGCTCGTCCATGATGCTGGCTGTCTGTTGTTTGGTCCTCTCATAAGGAAGTGTTTGATGCTTTCAGCTCCTCGTTTTCTTGAGCATTACCGCAAGGCCGACCGCATCATGCTTGGCTTGATCTGGCTGCTGTTTGTGTATTCAGTCGGTCTGGCGTTCTGGCACGACACCTTTACCCAGGCAATGGTGGTGGGCGGTGGCACTGCCTTGGTGCTGACGGCACTGTATCGCGCCATTGGCGGGACCCGATTGATGCGCTGCTGTTTTGGCGTCGGCCTGATGGTCATGGCCGCACTGCATATCAATCAGGCTCAAGGGGTGGTGGAAATCCACTTCGGTATCTTTGTCTTCCTGGCCGTGCTGACCTTCTACCGCGACTGGCTGCCTATCCTGGTTGCGGCCGCAGTCATCGCCGTTCATCACGTGGTATTCCACGCTTTGCAGCATTCGGGGTTCCCGGTGTATGTCATGCACCATGCCGGTGGCTGGGGCATGGTCATGGTGCATGCGGTCTACGTGGTGGTTGAAACGGTAATCCTGATGTACCTCGCCGTCCAGAATCAGGCCGAGGCTGTCGAGAATCAGGACATGCTCGACAAGATGCTCGCCACTGCCTCGCAGCTCACGACTGAAACAAAGGCTGACGAACGGGCAGGCAAGCATGTTTCCCTTACCCAGCGCTTCGAGAGTTTCCTGTCACAGATCACCGGGCTTGTGGATGGCGTGGTGCGCGACACACGCGGCCTGGGCGAGCTGGGTCATGATCTGGCCAGGGCCAGCGGCACGCTGGAAACCGGTGCTCAGCATCAACTGAGTGAAATTGCCCGCATGACCGATGCGATGCAGCGCATGGGCGATGCCATGAACGATATTTCAGGGCATGTCGCACAGGCGGTGCAACGGGCTGGCGATGCCCGCGAACAGGTTGCGCACGGACGTGAAAGCGTTGACCGGGCACAAAGCGAAATCACCCGACTGGCTGAGCGTATCAATACCACCGACGAAACCGTGCAGGCCCTTGCCGAGCAGTCGGAGCAGGTCGGCAAAGTGTTGGACGTGATCGGTAGCATTGCTGAGCAGACCAACCTGCTGGCACTCAATGCCGCCATCGAAGCCGCACGCGCTGGCGAGCAGGGTCGCGGTTTTGCCGTCGTGGCCGATGAGGTCCGCAACCTGGCCCAGCGCACGGCGTCGTCGACCAAGGAAATTCAGGGCATCATTCATGGCCTGCAACAAGGCAGCCGCGAAGCCGCCACGGCCATGCAGGACAGCCTTGAAGGTGTCGAGCGCTGCGTCGAGAACAGCCAGCGGGCATCCGAATCATTGCGTGCCGTGGGCGACGGCATTGGTCATATCACCCAACTGAACGGTTTGATTGCTACCACCACCGATGAGCAATCCACCGCCAGTCGCGAAATCGCCGACCAACTGCGCTCGGTGCAAAGCATCGCCGAAGATACCGCCGCCAACATCGACGTACTGTCGCAAAGCAGCCAACGCCTGCCTCCTTTGGCAGTGCGTCTTGAGGCATTGGGGAAGACATTTCACAGGTAGGGTGAAGGGGGGCGCCTGCCTGTACGGGTTTTACCGGACACAAACAGAATCAACTCCAGCGTTTACAGGGAACTGTGATTGCCCTAGGGACACTCATCAGCACTTAAACGTTCTCGGAGTGCTCTGAAATGTTCAATTGGCTCGCACTTGTACTGGGCAATATCAGCGTCAGATCGAAACTGACTCTGGGCTTTGTAAGCGTTTTGTTGTTGACGACTCTGATAGCGGCTTTCAGTTGGGTGGAGATCAATATCCTGCGTGAACGAGGCCAAAAGCTGACGGCCATCGCAGAGCTCAATGAGATTGTGCGTGACATGCGCATTGGGCGTTTGAGCTACACGATTGAAGCCAGTGCGGACCGCGCCGCAGCAGTACTCAGCACGAACGAAAGTCTGGAAGCTCATTATCAAGATATCCGCGGGATGTTTCACAGCCCTTCGGATCTGAAACTGCTCAGCCAAGGCGTGGAGTCGAGCAGACGCTATCGCCTTCACTTCCAGGATTTTGTTCAGGCCACCCAGGCCCACGATGAGGCGAAAGCCAGAAAGGCGCAGGATGGCTTGAATACAGAGGTTGCCAACCTGTTCGAGGACAGCAGGCAACTGCATATCAGCCAGACCACCAAACGCGATAACGATGTCGATCAGGCCAAGAATCTTCTGGTTGCTGCCGCGATTTTTGCGCTCATTCTCGGTGCGTTGGCAGCCTGGCTCATCACCCGTCTGATCGTTGGCCCACTGAAGGAAACCCTGCTCGCTGCCGAAAGGGTGGCAGCCGGTGACCTGAGCGTCGATATCACGGCCAATCGCAAGGATGAACTTGGCCTTCTGCAAGCCAGCATGCAGCGCATGACAGTCAACCTGCGTGAGTTGATTGGTGGCATTCGCGATGGCGTCGTGCAATTGGCCAGCGCTTCGGAGCAGCTCTCGGCGGTCACCGAGCAAACCACTGCCGGGGTTACCAGCCAGAAGAGCGAGACGGATCAGGTCGCGGTTGCCATGAACGAAATGGCCGCCACTGTTCAGGAAGTGGCCCGTAATGCCGAGGACGCTTCCAACGCAGCCATCGCAGCCCATGACGAGGCCCGTAAAAGCGATGAGGTCGTGCTTCAGGCGATTGACCAGATCGGGCGCCTGGCAGAAGAAGTCCATCACTCGACCGACGCAATGAACGACCTGAGCCGCGAAAGCGACAAGATCGGCACGGTGCTGGATGTGATCAAGTCGGTCGCCCAACAGACCAATCTTCTTGCCCTCAACGCCGCTATCGAAGCGGCTCGTGCAGGCGAAGCCGGTCGTGGTTTTGCCGTGGTCGCTGACGAAGTCCGCAGCCTGGCTCAGCGCACTCAAGCCTCTACAGAAGAAATCGAAGGGCTGGTCAGCAGCCTGCAGAACGGCACCCAGAAAGTGGCGACGATTCTCGATAACAGCCTTTCCCTGACCAAAAGCAGTGTGGAACTGACTCGTCGTGCCGGCACCTCATTGATGAGCATCAGTCGCTCTGTTTCCACCGTCGAGCAGATGAACACCCAGATCGCCGCAGCCGCCGAACAACAGAGCATTGTCGCCGACGAAATCAACCGTCGCGTGGTGAACGTGCGGGTGATCTCGGAGCAGACTTTCGTCGCCAGCGGCGAAACCGCGATGTCCAGCACCGAACTGGCAAGGCTGGGCGGCAGCCTTCAGGCGAGTGTGGGTCGGTTCAAGTTTTGAGGTGACCTGGCTTCATTCGGGCTGGTTCTGTTCATCGGCAACCAGCCCGATTCGTTTGCGCCAGAACCAGGTGAGCATCAGCAGACCGACCACCACAATGGGGGTCATCAGATAGATGGGCATCATGCTTTTTGTGAACAGCGACACCCCCGCCATCAGCACCATCATTGAAACGGCGCCCATGACCTTGGCCCAATAGCGGGCGCGATAGAAATTCAGCCAATAACGTTGCAGGTTGACCCGCTGCTGCTCACGTATGCGTTGCGATCTGGCTGATCGCTTTTTCACCTTCATTGCGTTTTAGCCATCCATGGTCGGGGTGGACAGGAATGCCATGAGCGTTCCAGAAATCCTTGAGCCAGCGTGGTCCTTCATGCACTCCGGGCTCCGTATTTCAGGGCCATGATGCAAAACATGTCTGCGCTATAGCTTCGGACATACGGTCGTTTTTATCAATCATGGCTAACAAAGGTATAACTGGCGGCCTGCCCTGCGTATTATCGGTGTTTTAGTTTCGGGCGTACCCGCGCAGCCTCGGTGTACAATCTCCGAGACGTGTTGTATGCAGGGGCAGGGATGGCAAAAAAGCATTATGCACCTCTGGTACAGAACGCATGGTGACGGCTGAGCCATACGGTTTCGTATCGATGGCCGATCTCGATGAATTTTTATACGGCGCCAACCAGAAAATATAGCGGAGCATGTTAAGTGAGCATGATGAAATGGATTGACTTTCCCAGTCTGGGCGATGAACGAGGAGGGTTGGTCGCTCTTGAAATCGGTATGGAAAAAGCAATACCTTTTGATATTAAGCGCGTTTATTACATTTATCGAACCGGCGAGGGTGTCAGTCGCGGTTATCATGCTCACCGTAACTTGAAGCAGGTTGCCATCTGTGTGGCCGGAAAGTGCCGCATGGTGCTGGATAATGGCGAAGTTCGTGAAGAAACCTGGATGGACAGTTCTACCAGAGGGCTCTTGATCGAAAGTATGGTCTGGCGCGAAATGCATGACTTTAGTGATGACTGCATATTGCTCGTACTGGCCAGCGAACATTATGACGAGTCGGATTACATCAGGAATTATGATCGCTTTCTCGCGGAGATAAATAATGTCTGAGATTCACGCTCTGGCCGATGTTAAAAGTTCAGACATTGGTAGTTCGACACGTATCTGGCAATACTCCGTTGTTCTGCAGGGAGCGGTTATCGGTCGTAACTGTAATATCTGTGCCCATACGCTGATCGAAGGCGATGTCATCGTAGGGGACAATGTTACCGTCAAGTCGGGTGTTTTCCTGTGGAGCGGCACGCGGATAGAAGACAACGTGTTCATTGGCCCAAATGCAACTTTTACCAACGATCCGATGCCCAGGTCAAAAGTATACCCTGATGCTTTTCAGGGGATAACGGTCAAGGCCGGAGCAAGTATTGGTGCCAATGCAACATTACTGCCGGGGATCACCATCGGTAGCAATGCAATGGTAGGGGCAGGTTCTGTGGTCACTAAAGACGTGCCCGACAGCGCTGTTGTAGTTGGCAACCCGGCAAGAATTATCAGGTACCTGGACAAATGATCAGTTTTCTGGATTTAAAGAAAATCAACTCGACGATGCGCGACGAGTTGATAGCGTCATGCACCCGCGTCATCGATTCGGGTTGGTACATCGGCGGTAATGAACTTTCAAACTTTGAAGAAAGTTTTGCAGCCTATAGCGGCAGTCGGCACTGCATCGGCGTTGCGAATGGTCTTGATGCGCTGAACCTGACGCTGCGTGCCTGGAAAGAGTTGGGGAAACTCAAGGATGGCGATGAAGTCATCGTGCCTGCCAACACCTACATCGCCAGTGTTCTGGCTATCACCGAAAACCGGTTGGTGCCAGTGCTGGTCGAGCCTGATGCCGCCACCTATAACTTGTGCCCTGCCAATGCCCGGGCTGCGGTGACCTCCAGAACCCGCGTCATCATGCCTGTCCACTTGTATGGGCAATTATCCGACATGACGGCGTTGATGGCGCTGGCTGAGGAAAAGGGACTGCTGGTTCTTGAAGACTCTGCCCAGGCTCATGGTGCGAGCTTCAATGGCCGAAGGGCAGGCAGTTGGGGAAATGCCTCGGGCTTCAGCTTCTATCCAGGGAAAAACCTTGGTGCTCTGGGCGATGCCGGCGCGGTAACTACCGACGATGACGAGTTGGCGAAAGTCCTGCGCGCACTGCGCAACTATGGTTCCCATGAAAAATACAAGAACCTTTATCAGGGCGTGAACAGCCGCCTGGATGAGATTCAGGCCGCCATGCTTAGCGTCAAGCTCAAGTATCTGGATGACCAGACTGCGCGCCGCAGGGAAATCGCCAAAATGTACATGGAGGGCATCAGCAACCCCGCCGTAGAGCTGCCGCTTTCTGCTGGCGTTTGCCCTCTGTCGCTGCAGAGCCATGTCTGGCATCTGTTCGTTGTTCGATGCCAGCAGCGTGATGCATTGCAGCAGCATCTGGCTGATCAGGGCATTCAAACCATCATCCACTACCCTATTCCGGTTCATCAGCAGCAGGCATATAAAGAGCTGAACGGGAAAAGCTACCCGTTGACCGAGACGATCCATCAGCAGGTTCTGAGTTTACCCATGAGTCCTGAAATGACCTCGTCTGAAGTCGAGGCGGTCATCGCAGCTGTTAATAATTTTTCTGGCGAAGAGTGACTCAATGATTCAGTTGTTAGGCCGTCTTTGGAAGTGTTTTACACTCAAAAGAAAGCTGCAGTTCTTTGTGATCCTCGGGCTCATGGTGGTCGCATCGCTTGCAGAAATCGTCAGTATCGGGGCAATCGTTCCGTTCCTGGCGGTTTTGATCAACCCCGAGAAACTTCTGAGTCAGCCGCTCGTTGGTGATGTTTTTGCTGCGATGAATATTGACTCTGCCAACGGGCTCTTGTTGCCGTTGACCGTCATTTTTGCAGTGGCCGCCATATTTTCCGGTGTCAGTCGTTTTGTCTTGATGTGGGCGCAGAACAGATTGAGTTCGGCAGTGGGGAGTGATCTGGCAAGCGATATATACAAGACAGTCATTCATCAGCCTTACAGCAAGCACATCTCCAGGAATAGCAGCGAAGTCATAACGGCTATTTTCAACAAGGTCGACACGGTGGTGCGGGAGTTTCTATTTCCGTCGCTGACCATTGTCAGCTCGGCTTTCATGATGTTGGCAATTCTTGTCATTGTGCTGGTCATCCAGCCCATCGTTGCCTTTCTCGCCTTTGCGAGTTTTGGTGGCGTCTACCTGGCGGTTGTGCTGGTGACAAGAAAGCAACTGAAAAAAGACAGCCTGGTGGTGAGTGTCACTTCCGATAAAGAACTGAAGTTGATGAGTGAAAGTCTTGAAGGTATTCGAGACGTTATTATTGACTCGTCTCAGCAGACCTATCGCAAGGACTTTGATCGCACCGATTACACGTTGCGTCGTGCCAGAGCCAATATCCAGATCATCGCCAACTCGCCACGCTTCGCTATCGAATCGTTCGGTATGTTGATGATTGCGGTTTTTGCGTACTGGCTTGCGCAGCAACCCGGTGGGCTGCTTGCATCGATCCCGATGCTGGGCGCGTTGGCGCTTGCGGCACAACGCCTGCTTCCGGTGTTGCAGCAATCCTATGCGGCCTGGGCCTGTATCAGTGGCGCGCAAGACTCGTTACGAGATGTCCTGGACCTTCTGCCAGAGAAGCGCGACGAGGTCGAAGTCGAGTCGACGCCGACCCCTCTGGATTTTAATGACTGCCTGTCGCTGGATCATGTGTCGTATCGCTACGGCAAGGATGCTCCATGGGTGTTGAAAGATATAAGCCTGAGCATTCCCAAGGGTTCGCGAGTTGGCCTGATGGGAGCCACGGGGAGCGGAAAAAGTACACTGATCGACACGTTGATGGGCTTGCTGACTCCAACGGAAGGCGCATTTTCGGTTGATGGTGTTGAAGTGAATACGGGCAACAGCCGCAACTGGCAAAGAAACATTGCCCATGTGCCGCAGCAGATATTCCTGTCCGACGCCTCAGTGGCTGAAAACATCGCTTTTGGGGTGTCTTACGAAAACATCGATTTCGATCGTGTGCGGCGAGCCGCAGCCAAGGCGCAAATTTCCGATGTCATCGAATCGTGGTCTGCCGACTATGACACGCCGGTAGGAGAGCGAGGTGTTTTTCTTTCCGGCGGACAGCGCCAACGCATCGCGATAGCCCGTGCTTTCTATAAAGAGGCAAGCGTTATCATTCTGGATGAGGCGACCAGTGCGCTGGATAGTAAAACCGAACAGGAAGTCATGCGCGCCGTTGATGATCTGGGTGATGGCACCACGCTGATCGTCATTGCACACCGGCTTAACACTCTGGAGACCTGTGATACTGTTATCGAGGTTGAAGGTGGAACGGTGGTAAGGTATGGCTCTTATGAGTCCGTGTGTTGTGCTGTTCGTTAGTTTTTAAATGAACAGGTCTTTGGAGATCTTGGGCTTTCTTGGCCCAGGATCTCGCTATGCATACCGTCGATGCCAGAAACATTCATGCGCCCTGCTCTGGAGCAGGGCGCAGGTGCGTCCGCTGCAAGATGCGCCTCATAGCTGAAAAACAGAATTGAGCGGAAACTATCCACATGGATAGATTTGCTGCTTTGAGAATCAGGGGCAGCAGTCAGAAATGCATGGATATTTCAGGCTCTCCCCGGCGGTTTACGTTGGAGTGGGTCATGAGTGATAACGTTGGCAGGGTGAGTGGGAAGGATTGCACAATCATTGTTAACTCCTGCGACAGTTATGAAGATGTGTGGCTCCCTTTTTTCTATTCACTCAAGGAGATGTGGCCTGACTGTGACTGTCGGGTCATATTGAATACGGAGCGTAAAAGTTTCGAGTTTGACGGGTTTCAGGTTCGTACATTGAAGCTGTCGGCTGATGAAGCCAAGCGACCTTGGGGCTGGCGGTTACGCAAGGCCCTGGCCTTGGTTGAAACGGAATTCGTTATCACCCTGTTTGATGATTTCATTCTGGAATCACCCGTCAATCAGTTGAAAATAGCTGACTGTGTCCGGGCGATGAAAGAACGCTCCGAAATCGCTGTTTTTTATTTCAGCAACATTCCTGGCGTCAACAGGGTTGAGGGCGACCTTGACGGCTTTGAAGTGGTCGGAGCGCGAGATGACTACCGCTTGAACTCTGCGCCCGCCCTCTGGAGAACCCGTAAGCTGGTCGAGTTCACCGGTGAAGTTGATTCGCCCTGGGCATGGGAATTTTTCGGTAGTGCGCGAACTTATGGCGGCGGCGACATCTTTTACTGTGCCCAGACAGGCAAGGAAGATACGTTTGTCTACAACTACACGCTTGGCGGCGCCATCCGCCGAGGGAAGTGGGTGCCTAGCGTTATTACACCGGTACTGAAGAAGTATGACTTGCCGATCGACATCAATAAAAGAGGTGTGGCCAGTGAGTCTTTGTCTGATGGAAAGTACAGCTTGAAATGGAAAGTCGATTTTTTTGTACTCGGCTTCAAAATGGTTGGTTTTAAGGCTTTTATCTTCTTGTACAGAGTCTTGGCAAAGAAATTGAGTGAAGGTGTTTCTCGTGGTTAAGAAAAAATTTACGTTTGGTGTTTTGACCTATAATCACGAGCTTTATATTATCGAGCACCTCGAAAGCATAAGATTCTTGATAGAAAGCTTCGGTGCCGACTACGATTTTTGCCTGGTGATCGCGGATGACTGTTCCCGGGACAATACCATTGAGCTGGTAAACCGCTGGCTGTCTGTTCATGGCGGCTTGTTTCATGATGTCAAGATTCTGGACCACACTGTAAACAATGGCACCTGCTTCAACTATACCCGCATCTGGACTCATGTTGAGGGTGAGTTATTTAAAATCACCGCCGGTGATGATGTCTATTCGTGCGTGAATATTTTTGAAGAGGCCGAGCAGTTAGGCGCGAATGACTATTTTTCTGGTCTGCCCTTGCTGTTGATCGATGGTGAAATCATCAAGTCGCCCTCGACTATTTTGCATATCCTGGCTTCTGATGTCATCTATAAAGACAAGCCGTTCATGGCGCGATTGAAAAACATCAGCAGCATCAATACGCCGAATCTTTTCTGCAATAAAAAGTTTTTCCTGAATGATGAGCTTTCAACGTTCATTAATAGCTATAGCGTCACTGAAGACTTTCCGATGCTGGTGAAAACTGCCGAGCTTTATGGTGATGTCAGCTTTCATCAGTCAAGTAAAGTGTATGTTTATTATCGGCGCACGTCTGGATCGACCTATCTTGTCAGGGGGTCGGACTTTGACAAGGACAAGCTGAATATTTTTAATTATATGCTGTCTCTGGAGAAAAGCTGGTTCGGGCGTTTTCTTTTGAAGAATCGGCTGTATTGCTACAAACGCGATGACGGGATTTTGAAAAAGTTGCTTAATCTGAACTACTACGTTTACCTGTTCCGGTTGATGACAAGGCTTGTGCCCACCTGGAAGCGTTATTCTGAATCGATCCCGGATGTGTCGAGCTACAAGTCCCATTATGAAATGGTCAGTAAAAGGGCATCTGATTTTCATGCAGGGCACGGCAAGCCATGAGTGAGCAGTGGGTGAGCTTCGAGTTTCTGGATATTGGAAAAAGTTTAACCTTCTTCGGTGGGCTGGATGAAAACTGCTAAATTCTACATACCGCTTTTACTTGT
Source organism: Pseudomonas sp. FG43 (assembly GCF_057809175.1). NCBI lineage: Bacteria > Pseudomonadati > Pseudomonadota > Gammaproteobacteria > Pseudomonadales > Pseudomonadaceae > Pseudomonas > Pseudomonas sp. FG43. The sequence goes on along the minus strand of NZ_JBMDJL010000003.1, from coordinate 212,288 downwards.
TGAAAGCTACCTGCTTTTCACGCTGTGGCTGTTTTTTTTCGGCCCGGTGCTTTGGCCTGTCGAGAACAAAAAAGAATTCCTCTTTGTTATTTCTCTGTACCATGCGTTTTTCATAGCCGGGTATCTCCTGTCTTGTCGCTTCTCGACCAAGCAGCCGCTCAAGGCTGTGGAATCGAATGGCGATAATCTGTTCTTGAGATATTACTGGGTGGTGATCCTTTTTGCTTTTATTGCAATGGTCATCCTCCACCGCAATACGACTCTGTCCAGGTCGTATCTCCCTACCGGCTTTTTCTCGGAGTTACTGAAGGGATTGTTGGCGCCTGCAGAGGTGCGCAGCTTTTATGCTTCCTCTGCTTCAAGAGAGGGCTTTTCGGGGAATCCATATGTAACAGGGTTGCTCCTGTTTTTCGGAGTCTTTAAATACATATTGCTACCAGGCCTTGTGTTTTTTTGGGACCGATTGAGTACGGCACGCAAGCTGGTGGGCTTCACGGTGGTCATGATTCCGTTGTGTACGGGTATCATTGCCAGTTTGAGCGCGATAAATTTCTACTATCTTTTTGTCGTGTCGGTTTGCCTTTTTGGCGTTGTGGTTTCAAATAAATCTGCTGGTTTTTTTGTCGAGCTTGGAAGGCGCAAGACTTTTCTGTTTTTCCTGGGCTTTATATTCCTGTTCTCGTTCTGGCAGTTTTATAGTGTCAAATCCGGCGTGTCGCCATACAAGGTTCTTTTTGAAGACCAGAAACCTGTTTCGTTCAGTTATTTGAACGAAACGGGAAGTGTATTCAAAAGCGATCTGGAACCGGCAAAAACCCCCAAGGTTGCAGACGCCCCTGCAAAAGACACTGCTCCAGCCTTGCCAAAGAACGTTGATATTGCGGTTTTTCCTGCGAAGACCAATGTTGTTGCCTTGCCGGCGACTGTTGATCACAAGGGCGCGGCAGCGAAGAGTCATAGTGCTGCTTTGCCAGAAAAAGCGAGTGCTCCGGAGTTGTCTGTGAAGGCCAACAACGCCGCCTTGCCAGAGATTGCCAAGATTGCAGACGTGCCTGCTCAGGTTGCAGTGGCCGTTGTTCCTGAGAAGTCTAAACTTACCGACTTTTATGAGAAGCTGACAGTCTATCTGGTTCAGGGCTATCAGGGCGTATCGATCTCCCTTGGGGAAAAATTCGATAGCTCATATGGAATCGGGCATTCCGTCTTCCTGCAAAGAGTCTTCGCTGAGCATCTGGGCATCGATGTAAGGGATAAAACATTCCAGCGCAAGATAACCGCGCGTTGGGACGAAAATGTCTACTGGCATTCGTTTTATAGCTATATAGCAAATGACGTCAGCTTCTTCGGTGTCTCGATTGTCATGCTTGTTCTGGGCTGGTATTTCGCAAACGTTTATCTTTCGGTTGTCATCAATGACGACTTTTTTGCGAAAATGCTACTCCCACTATTTGCCATCATGTTCTTGTACATTCCGGCGAATAATCAGGTGTTCAGCTTTTTGGAAACCATGATTTCTTTCTGGATCCTCACGGCGCTCTATATTTTCCACAAGCGTCGTACTGCTGTCCGGTATGCTCAAAACTTCACTGGGGTGAGCGCGGCCAAGCAGGCCTGAAGGCTGTCATGTTTTCTTGAGTGACTTCATACCCCACCCGTTTCAAGGTGGGGTATGCGCTGGGTCATTAAATGACATGCAGGACAACTTGCCGTCAGCCTTGGCGGTTTGGGTTGGGTGCAAGAGAGTTTTTCGGCTGAAGCGACAACCCTTGGAACCAAGGGAAGGAAGATGGCGCACTCGGCGGGATTCGAACCCACGACCCCTGCCTTCGGAGGGCAGTACTCTATCCAGCTGAGCTACGAGTGCAACGCGGGCGCCATGATACTCATCTGATGGGCGGGCGTCCATGCTGGCTTTAGCTTCGGGCGGGAAATTATCCGGTTTCACAACTATGCTGCTGTGGCGTAACGGTAGCGGTTCCTCAGGAGAAGATGTCCATGCCCTACTCAATCGTTAGTCCCCAGATTACCGATGCTGTCACCCAGTCCAACGTCAAGGTACTGGGGGAGTCCCCGCCCATGGCCATGAGCACTCTGTATCAATCGATGGCCCAGGCAACGGCGATTCTGTTTCAGAACGAGGTGGCCGCGCAACAGCAACAGAATACGTTGCCTCAGGCTGCTACCAATCAGGGAGTCATGCAGATCTATAACGTAGATACTGCTTCTGCTGCCAAGGCGACCGAAGCCGTTGGCCAGTCGGGAGCACCTGACAACCTCAAAAGCCTGCTGACGGTACTCAAAAGCTTTGAGTAGACCGGAACGTTCGTATTTCCGGTCGTCCCCCGTTCTTTTTTTTGAACAGCCTATTGTCCTTTACCCCAGCAGTCCCTAGGATTCGTTTGAGATTTCAAACGCTCTTGTTCGGTCCTCCCGTTTTTCCGCGACATGCGTCGCTGAGGCCGATGGAATGTTTTCCTGGCGATGGCTTCCAAATGGGGTGCATCGATATTCAATAGTTCGCTCCGCCCTCGTGCGGTGCTGTTTAGGAGGCCGACATGCAGCTCAAAGATTCCAAACTGTTCCGCCAGCAAGCCTATATCAACGGCCAGTGGCTGGATGCGGACGGTGGTCAGACGATCAAGGTCAATAACCCGGCGACCAATGAAATCCTCGGTACTGTGCCAAAGATGGGCGCTGCCGAAACCCGCCGTGCCATCGAAGCTGCCGACAAGGCGTTGCCGGCCTGGCGTGCCCTGACCGCCAAGGAGCGTGGCAACAAGCTGCGTCGCTGGTTCGAGCTGATGATCGAAAACCAGGATGATCTGGGCCGCCTGATGACGCTGGAGCAAGGCAAGCCGCTGGCCGAGGCCAAGGGCGAGATCGCTTATGCTGCCTCCTTCATAGAATGGTTTGCCGAAGAAGCCAAGCGTGTTTATGGCGATGTGATTCCGGGCCACCAGCCGGACAAGCGCCTGATCGTGCTCAAGCAGCCGATTGGTGTGACAGCCGCCATTACGCCGTGGAACTTCCCGGCGGCGATGATCACCCGCAAGGCCGGTCCGGCTCTGGCCGCCGGTTGCACCATGGTGCTCAAGCCTGCTTCGCAGACTCCGTACTCTGCCCTGGCGCTGGCTGAGCTGGCCGAACGTGCAGGTATTCCGGCTGGCGTATTCAGCGTGGTGACGGGCAGTGCTGGCGATATCGGCAGCGAGCTGACCGGCAACCCGATCGTGCGCAAGCTTTCCTTTACCGGCTCGACCGAAATTGGTCGCCAGTTGATGGCTGAGTGCGCGCAAGACATCAAGAAAGTGTCGCTTGAACTGGGCGGTAACGCGCCTTTCATCGTGTTCGACGATGCTGACCTGGACAAGGCGGTCGACGGCGCAATCATCTCCAAGTACCGCAACAACGGCCAGACCTGCGTTTGCGCCAACCGTATCTATGTGCAGGACGCGGTTTACGATGCGTTTGCCGAGAAACTTCAGGCCGCAGTTGCCAAGCTCAAGATCGGTAACGGCCTGGAAGAGGGCATCACCACTGGCCCGCTGATCGACGAAAAAGCCGTGGCCAAGGTCAAGGAACACATTGCCGATGCGGTGAGCAAAGGTGCAAAAGTGCTGTCGGGTGGTAATAGCCTGGAAGGCACTTTCTTCGAGCCGACCATTCTGGTCAACGTGCCCAAGGATGCCGCGGTGGCGAAGGAAGAAACCTTCGGCCCGCTGGCACCGCTGTTCCGCTTCAAGGACGAGGCTGAAGTGATCGCACTGGCCAACGATACCGAGTTCGGTCTGGCTTCTTACTTCTATGCTCAGAACATGAGCCGCGTGTTCCGTGTGGCTGAAGCGCTGGAGTACGGCATGGTAGGTATCAACACCGGCCTGATCTCCAACGAACTGGCGCCGTTCGGTGGCATCAAGTCCTCGGGGCTGGGCCGTGAAGGCTCCAAGTACGGCATCGAAGACTATCTGGAAATCAAATACCTGTGCCTGAGCGTTTGACGCCGCAGGCTTGACCGGTAGCCGGGCGTTGCAGCAGTCGATCATCGTATGCTGCTGCAACTCACCCCGGCTGCTTAATCCTTGAACTACGCCGACCGATGAGCGGCGAATGAGGAATACATGAGCAATACAAACGAATCCTTGATGCAACGCCGTCAGAACGCTGTGCCACGTGGCGTTGGTCAGATCCACCCGATCTTTGCCGCTTCGGCCAAGAATGCCACCGTGACTGACGTTGAGGGCCGTGAGTTCATCGACTTCGCCGGCGGCATCGCGGTACTTAATACCGGTCACCTGCACCCGAAAGTCATCGCGGCCGTGCAAGAGCAACTGACCAAGCTGACTCACACCTGCTTCCAGGTACTGGCTTATGAGCCCTATGTGGAGCTGTGCGAAAAAATCAACGCCAAGGTTCCTGGTGACTTCGCCAAGAAAACCCTGCTGGTGACTACCGGTTCCGAAGCTGTGGAAAACGCCGTCAAGGTCGCTCGTGCAGCCACTGGTCGTGCTGGCGTGATTGCGTTCACGGGCGCTTACCATGGTCGTACCATGATGACCCTGGGCCTGACCGGTAAAGTCGTGCCTTACTCGGCAGGCATGGGCCTGATGCCAGGCGGTATCTTCCGTGCCCTTTACCCGTGCGAACTGCATGGCGTGAGCGTGGATGACTCCATCGCCAGCATCGAGCGCATCTTCAAGAACGATGCCGAGCCTAAAGACATCGCTGCCATCATCATCGAGCCTGTGCAGGGCGAAGGTGGTTTCTACGTGGCGCCGAAGGCGTTCATGCTGCGTCTGCGCGAGCTGTGCGACAAGCACGGCATCCTGCTGATCGCTGACGAAGTCCAGACAGGTGCAGGCCGTACCGGTACGTTCTTCGCCATGGAACAGATGGGCGTTGCTGCCGACCTGACCACGTTTGCCAAGTCCATCGCAGGCGGCTTCCCGCTGGCGGGCGTATGCGGCAAGGCCGAATACATGGACGCCATCGCTCCAGGCGGTCTGGGTGGCACCTATGCCGGTAGCCCGGTCGCCTGTGCTGCGGCATTGGCGGTTCTGGACGTGTTTGAAGAGGAAAACCTGCTGGAACGCTGCAAGGCAGTGGGCGAGCGTCTGGTTTCCGGTCTGAAAGCCATCCAGGCCAAATACCCGGTAATCGGTGAAGTGCGTGCCTTGGGTGCAATGATCGCTGTAGAGCTTTTTGAAGACGGCGATACCCACAAGCCAAACGCTGCTGCGGTGGCGCAGGTTGTGGCCAAGGCGCGTGAAAAGGGCCTGATCCTGCTGTCGTGCGGTACTTATGGCAACGTCTTGCGCGTTCTTGTGCCTTTGACTGCCGATGAAGCGCTGTTGAGCAAAGGTCTGGCGATTCTGGAAGAGTGTTTCGCAGAGATTGCATGAGAAAGTGTGGTCACAAATTGAATGATTTGTGACCAGACAGACAGAAAAAACCCTGCCTCGGCAGGGTTTTTTCGTGTCGATGACCGGTTTTCTCGCTTATAGCTATATATCCGGACGAAGGCTTTGGCTAAGGTGAGCGAATCGATGTCGGAGAGTTCTGATGACAGCTGTAGATTTGCCTGCGATACCTCGCGTATTGATTGCTGAGTCTGATCCGTGGGTTCGTGAAACGCTCAGTGATCTGGTGCTGAGCGTGCGGGCTGACGTCGAATTGGAGATGTGCAGCGACGGCAAGCAGGCTGTTGAATGGATCAAGAAACATCTGCCGGATCTGGTGGTGGCTGCCAGAGAGTTGCCTGTTATCGATGGTTTGAGCCTGTTGCGCGGTATTCGCGCATTGCGTCGCCAGCCTCCCATTCCTTTCATTCTGCTCAGTAACCGTAACGATAGCGCCAGCGTGCGTGAAGTCCTGCCGCTTGCGCCCACGGCTTACCTGACCAAACCCCTGAATACCGAAGGGCTGCGCCAGCGCCTTGAGGGCCTGTTGCTTGAGCGACGTGCGCCGGTGCCCGGTGAGATGCCCGCTCTGACGCCAGGGCTGACCCTGACCAAGTTTCTCGAAAAACGGCGTGATGTTGCTGATGGTGCGCCGCTGTTTGTGGATGTCGCAACGGCGATCAAGCTCAGTCAGGGTTCGGGCTCCGTCGATGCGGCCCTGCTTGAGCAGGAGTTGCGTAACGATCCACACATCACGGCAGTTCTGATTGCAGCGGCCAACAGCGCTGCGCAACATCTTGGCAAGCCTGTCCAGACGCTGACTGGGGCCATGGGTGTACTGGGAGCGGTGCAGGCTTCCAATATCGTGAGCGGTCTTGCGAAAAAACGCATGGCGGTGTTGACCAACGATGCGCTGCTGCTCCAGGCCAACCAGCTCTGGACAATGTCACAGCGCACGGCCGACTACGCTCGTATTCTGGGCGGTATGCTGGAGCTGGATGTCGAGCGCTGTTTCTGCGCCGGTTTGCTGCAATCGCTGGGGGATCTGGCGGTGTTGGGCTGTCTGCAGGAGTGGTTGCTGGCAGGCGGTCATCTGGACGAAGAAGTCATCAGGCAATCCCTTGAGCAGTATTCCGCCGCTTACGGTTCAGCTTTGCGCACCCGCTGGCGTCTGCCCCTTGAGCTGCGTGAGCTGATTGCCGCGGTGTATCAGTACAACACCGGCATCTACACGCGCGAAGTGCTTGCCATGAACCTTGCCGGGCAAATGGCCCGTCTTGGGGAGCACGAAACAGTGACGACGCTGGTCAAGACCAAATCTGCCAAGTTGCTGAAGTTGAGCGTGGGAGACTTGCAGCGTCTGCGCAAGAAGCTGACTGGCGTGACCGATCCAAGCCTGCTGGCGCCGGTTGCGGTTGAAGTGGCAGAGCCTGAGCCTGAAAAGGAAGCTGATACGGATCTGCTGGATATCACGTCAGAGCCTGTGGACCCAGGTGTTGCCAGTGCGGAAGATCCGGGCGTCGGGGTTCAGGATTTGCCCAAGGGGTGAGTGCTTTTCGCAAATGACTGCCCGACTGGCAAACCCTGATGTCAGCCCGTTCAGAGGCTGATTTCAAAAAGCGGCTGGCTGGGGTGTCAATCCGTGGGAGGGGCCTCCTCCCACAAAGTGATCTACGCCGTTACACCAGAACAATCTGGTCCTTGCCCTGGCGCTTGGCCTGATACATGGCCGCATCCGCCCTTGCATAGAGCACTTCAAGGCTGGCGTCGTCCGGGCCGAGGTTGGTCAGACCCTGGCTGGCGGTGATGCCAAACGTCTTGTTGCCGCACTGGAAGTTTTGGCGCTGGATTTCGCGTTGCAGGCGTTCGGCAATCTGCATGGCCATTTCGGGGGCGCAGCCAGGAAACACTGCCGCGAACTCTTCCCCGCCAATGCGCCCGAACAGGTCTCCACGACGTAGCGCCGAGCGACCGCTCTCGGCAATGCGCTGCAACACCACGTCGCCTTCCTGGTGGCCGTACGTGTCGTTCACCAGCTTGAAGTCATCGACATCCAGCAGCAGGAAAGCCATTGGCGTGCCGTTCAGCCGGGCCAGCTCGAATTCGCGTTGGGCGCACTCGAAGAAGTGGCGACGGTTGCTGCTCTGGGTCAGCACGTCGGTGGTAGCCAGGCGTTGCAGTTCGTCTTCAAGATGCTTTTTCTCGGTGATGTCTTCAGCGATACCGACCACTATCAGGCGCTGGCTGGGGTCTGTCCGATGGCTGACGAAGCATTTGTCGCTCAGCCAGCGAATCTCGCCATCGGCACGGATGATCCGGTACTCGCGGTCTTCAATGGAGCCCTTTTCGATGACGTCGCTCAGGCTGCGCTCGGCGTAGTTCAGGTCGTCCGGATAGATGCTGTCGCGCCATTCCGCGAAGTCGGCCAGCAGCAGGCCTGCCGAACGTCCAAAGATGTTCTCGTAGGCGGGGCTGACGTAGATCATGCGCTGGGTTTCCCAGTCGAACGCCCAAAGTACGGCGTTGACGCTCACCAGCAGTGAACTGAAAAGTTGTTCGCGCTCGCTCAAGCGAGCGACTTCTGCCTGGGCATGCATCAATGCCAGCAGGGTTTCTGCTGCGGCTGGCATCTCGGCCATTTGTGTGGCGGTGGGTAGAGCGATGGCTGTCTGCTTTTCCATGGTGCTACATCTCAAATGACGTGCGGCCAGGGCCGCAGCATCTACCCAAACGGATTATGGGAAAGCAATTGAGATTGATTTTGAGAGGGGAAGTTCCGGTATCGACGCGCCCGTGAGGGGCGCGCCGATCAACGGCGTCAGGCTTGGGCAGGGCGCAGGGAGTAGGTTTTCAGCTGGTCTGCAAAGTCGCGAAGTGACTGGATACCACTGGCCTCGGCCTCCTGAACCCAATCCTTGATGGCACTGAGCATGTCATGGCCGTTGCTGCTGGTCTTGAGCCAGATCTGTTGCAGAGCCAGACGCTTCTCGTAGATGACTTTCAGGGCATGGCTGTGTTCGAGCATGGCCTGGATGCGTATGTGATGCTTGTCTTCCAGCAGGCTGGTCTCCCGGGAAAGCAGGCGTTTGGCGCGGTGGAACTGATGACGAACCGATGCATCGGCCTTGGCCAGTTCCTGTGCTACCAGCGGGCCGATGACCAGCTTGCGGTACTGGGCCATGATCTGGAAGCGGTTGTTGAGGATCGCCATGGCGGTGTCCATGTCCATGTGGCCCTTGCCTTCGACCCGGTGGGCAATCGGCGCGACCCGCTGGACCTTGGCCAGACGCAGCGCACTGAACAGCTTGATCCAGGCCCAGCCCATGTCGAACTCCCATGGCTTGACCGACAGCTTGGCCGAGTTGGGATAGGTGTGATGGTTGTTGTGCAGTTCTTCGCCACCGATCACGATACCCCACGGCACCAGATTGGTTGCCGCATCCCGGCACTCGAAATTGCGATAGCCCACGGCATGGCCCAGGCCATTGACCACGCCAGCGGCCCAGAACGGAATCCACATCATCTGCACGGCCCAGACGGTGATGCCGAGTACACCGAACAGCGCCAGGTCGATAACGGCCATCAGGGCAATACCCAGCATCTTGTAGCGCGAATACAGATTGCGCTCGATCCAGTCTTCGGGGCAGTTCTTGCCGTAGATACGCAAGGTGTCCTGATTCTGCGCTTCGGCACGGTACAGTTCCGCACCCTTGCGCAGGACAGTGGACAGCCCCTTGACGACCGGGCTGTGGGGGTCATCGACGGTTTCGCATTTTGCGTGGTGTTTACGGTGGATGGCAGTCCACTCGCGGGTGTTCTGCGCAGTGGTCAGCCACAGCCAGAAGCGGAAGAAGTGTTTGAGCCCCGAATGAAGTTCCAGGGAGCGATGGGCGGAGTAGCGATGCAGGTAAACCGTAACGCCGACGATGGTCACGTGGGTCATTACCAGCGTGACTGCTATTAACTGCCAGACGGAAAGGTCGAGCAAACCGTTGTACCACATAGGCTGTTTGGCCCTCGTAGAGACACGTGTGAAGAAAAAAGTAACAGAGCGCATTATCACTTAGCCTTCACAGAAAACCAGTCGCTCTTTTAGATAAGAGTCGCAGGATGTTTCTTGCTTTATAATCCGGCCATTTTGTAAGGTTTTATGCATTCTTATGACCAATTCTTCTTATGAAGCCCTGCGGACAGCCATTTTGTATGGGGTGTGCTCTCTTCTGTGGTTTGTGGCGTGTGATTATCTCCTGCCCCATTTGATCGAAGAACCGGCTCAATTGGTCTTCTGGCAGCGGACAGGGGGTTACCTCTGGGTTGTCCTCAGTGCGGCCATGATTTTTATCGTTCGTGGACGATTGCTCAGGTTCATGGGCGTCGATGCGCAGTTGCGTCGTCAGCAGGAGGAAGATCAGGAGCGTTTGCGGCTGGCTTCGGCGGTGTTCGACAGCACCCGCGAAGGGGTATTGGTGACCGATGAAAAGGGGCTGATCGTTCATGTGAATCGCGCCTTCATGGAAATCACCGGTTATCAGGCCGAGGAAGTACTGGGCTTCAACCCGAGCAAGTTCAAGTCGGGTCGCCACGGCCCCGAGTTTTATCGGCAGATGTATCGTTCCATCCTCAGCGCCGGGCAATGGAGCGGAGAAATCTGGAACCGGCGCAAAAGCGGCGACATTTATCCTCAGTGGCAGAGTATCCGTGGCATCAAGGATCAGGATGGCCAGATCAGGCATTTCGTGGCGGTGTTCTCGGACATCACGGCCATCAAGCGTTCCGAGCAGGAGCTGACCCAGCTTGCTCACTACGATGGCCTTACGCAATTGCCTAATCGCCTGCTGTTCAGCGACCGCGCCACTCAGGCGTTGGCCCATGCCCGCTCCAGCAAGCGTGGTTGCGCATTGCTGCTCATCGACCTCGACCATTTCAAGAACATCAATGACAGCCTGGGCCACAGCGTTGGCGATCAGGTGCTCCAGGCAGTGGCTGAACGCCTCAAGAGTCTGTTCGATAGCGAATTGACCCTGGCGCGGCTTGGCGGCGACGAGTTCGCGCTGCTGGTGAAAAACTGTCAGCAGGCCGTGCAGGCGGCAGCCTTGGCGCAACAGATCATCGACAGCTTCAAGAAGCCTTTTCTGCTCGACGAGCATGAGTTGTTCATCACCGCCAGTATTGGCATCAGCCTGTTTCCCAGTGATGCGTTGACGGTTGTGCAATTGTTGCGCAACGCAGACTCTGCCTTGTTCAAGGCCAAGAGCGACGGGCGTGAAGGCTATGCGCTTTATACCGAAGAACTCACGGCGCATGCCCAGCAGCGGGTCGAACTGGCCAGTGAGTTGCACCGGGCCATCGAGCAGAAGGAACTGCGGGTGTTCTACCAGCCGATCCATGACCTGGAGAACAGCCATATCAAGGGCGTCGAAGCCCTTGTGCGTTGGGAGCATCCAAGGCGTGGCATGGTTTCGCCGGGAGAGTTCATCCCGATTGCCGAGCAAAGCGGGCTGATCGCCGATATCGATGCCTGGGTGTTGAATACGGCGTGCAGGCAGATGCGTGTCTGGCTGGAGGAGGGCGTGAACCTGTCATTTGTTGCGGTGAATATCTCCAGCCGGCTGTTCAGCCATGGTGATCTGGACTTGCGAGTGGCCCAGGTGCTGCGCGATACCGGGCTGGACCCTGCCTTTCTGGAGCTGGAGGTCACTGAAAGCGCGGTGATGGACGATCCCGAGCAGGCGATCGAACAACTGCATCGATTGCGCAATCTGGGGCTGAGCCTGGCCATCGATGATTTCGGCACGGGTTATTCGTCGCTCCTGCGGCTCAAGCGCATGCCGGTCCAGAAGCTGAAAATCGATCAGGGCTTTGTCGCCGGTCTACCCGGCGATGACGACGACATTGCGATTGTGCGCATCATCATCGCTTTGGCCAGGAGCATGGGCATGCGGGTCCTGGCCGAAGGGATCGAGCATGCCGAGCAGGCGGGTTTCCTGCTGGAAAATGGCTGTCAGCTTGGGCAGGGCTATTGGTTTGCCCGGCCGATGCCTGCCGAAAAGATCGATTGGTTACGAGCGCCGGACTTTCGACAGCCTGTGATCTGAAAGATTTCTGGCTGTGGAATCCAGGCCTGCCGGGGCGTGCAACGCGCTCTGGCTGTAGGCTGTAACGCCAAATGACTTTTGGTTATATCTGCATTCTTAAATAGTCTTTTTAAGAATAACTCTGCGTATCTAATATTGTCCCAACGCCACAAGCCATCGCCCCCAGTCGCGACAGGCAGGCCTCTCAAATTTCAAGGAATACGATTATGAGCGCATCTCTACGTAGTGTTGACGGTCAGGACGAAGCAGCAATTCTGCGTGAAATTCAGAGTGCGCTGCGTGACCTGCGTTTTGGCGCCGTCGAAATCACTGTGCATAACGCCCAAGTGGTTCAGATCGAGCGTAAGGAAAAGTTTCGTTTGCAGAACTCCGGCGCCAAGCCGAGCTGATTCCGCACCCGACTGGTTAACCGGAGGGCTTCACTTTGACTCCTGATACACCCGTGAACAGCAGCGCTCCATTCCGAATGCGGTTTTGAAGCGCCAAGAAGAATTCAAAAAAGCCAACACTTAGAATTTCCAGGAGCTCCACCTTATGTCAATTCGCCGTTTTGCCTTGGCTGCTCTGGCCAGCGCTGTTTTTGCAGGTTCCGCTGTTGCAAAGGATTATGAATTGCTCAACGTGTCCTATGATCCGACACGCGAGCTGTATCAGGAGTACAACGCAGAATTCGCCAGTTACTGGAAAAAAGCTCATCCGGACGACACCGTCAAGCAGTCCCATGGCGGTTCGGGCAAGCAAGGTCGTGCGGTCATCGACGGTCTGCGCGCTGACGTCGTGACCCTGGCTCTGGCCGGTGACATCGACGAAATCGCCAAGCTGGGCAAGACCCTGCCAGAGAACTGGCAGACTCGCCTGCCGGATGCCAGCACCCCTTACACCTCGACCATCGTGTTCCTGGTACGCAAGGGCAACCCTAAAGGCATCAAGGATTGGGGCGACCTGATCAAGCCGGGCGTCTCGGTCATCACTCCGAACCCTAAAACCAGCGGCGGTGCGCGCTGGAACTTCCTGGCAGCCTGGGCCTATGGTCTGAAATCCGGTGGCAGCGAAGCCAAGGCCAAGGAATACGTGCAGACTCTGTTCAAGCACGTGCCGATCCTGGATACCGGCGCTCGCGGTTCGACCATTACTTTCGTCAACAACGGTCAGGGTGACGTGTTGCTGGCCTGGGAAAACGAAGCCTTCCTGGCTCTGAAGGAAGACGGTGGCAACGACAAGTTCGATATCGTCGTACCTTCCCTGTCGATCCTGGCCGAGCCGCCTGTCGCGGTCGTCGACAAGAACGCCGAGAAGAAGGGCAACACCGAAATCGCTACCGAATACCTGAAGCACCTGTACAGCAAGGCAGGCCAGGAAATCGCAGCCAAGAACTTCTACCGCCCGCGTGACCCGGAAGTTGCCGCCAAGTATGAGAAGCAATTCCCGAAACTGGAGCTGGTAACTATCGACAAAGACTTTGGCGGCTGGAAAACTGCGCAGCCGAAATTTTTCAATGACGGCGGTGTGTTCGACCAGATCTACCAAGCGCAGTAATCTGTGCAACCAGGCGGTACTGCCCCAAAAGCAGTGCCGTCCAGGACACGTTCATTAGCCCGGATTCGTTTCCGGGCTTTGTGCAAGCGGAACCAAGGACTTTTATGTCGCGTCGTATCTCCCCCGTCATACCCGGCTTCGGGCTGACGCTGGGCTACACCTTGGTGTACCTCAGTCTGATTGTGCTTATACCGCTGGCGGCCATGTTTGTTCATGCCGCGCAGCTCACCTGGGATCAGTTCTGGAACATCATCACCGCTCCGCGCGTGATAGCGGCCTTGAAGCTGAGTTTCGGTACAGCGTTCTACGCAGCCTTGATCAACGGCGTCATCGGTACGCTGCTGGCCTGGGTGCTGGTGCGTTATACCTTCCCCGGTCGCAAGATCATCGATGCGATGATCGATCTGCCGTTCGCTCTCCCAACCGCCGTTGCCGGTATCGCGCTGACCGCGCTTTACGCACCCAATGGTCTGGTCGGGCAGTTCGCCACGGATCTGGGTTTCAAGATCGCCTACACCCCGTTGGGTATCACCCTGGCGCTGACGTTCGTGACCATGCCGTTTGTGGTGCGTACCGTGCAGCCCGTGCTGGCTGATATTCCCCGTGAGGTCGAAGAAGCGGCTGCCTGTCTGGGCGCTCGCCCGTTGCAGGTGTTTCGCTACATCCTGGTGCCAGCCTTGTTGCCCGCGTGGCTGACCGGGTTTGCCCTGGCTTTTGCCCGTGGTGTCGGTGAGTACGGCTCGGTGATTTTCATCGCCGGTAACATGCCGATGAAAACCGAAATCCTGCCGCTGTTGATCATGGTCAAGCTCGACCAGTATGACTACACCGGCGCGACGGCTATCGGCGTGATGATGCTGGTGGTTTCCTTCATTCTGCTGCTGCTGATCAACTTGTTGCAGCGGCGCATCGAAACCCCATCCTGAGGAGGCGCGCATGTCTTATTCATCTGTTTCTGCCGCCGCCGATGCCAACGCTGCACGCCGTGGTAATTCCACCGCACGCCGGATTCTGATCGGTCTTGGCTGGCTGATCTTTGCTCTGTTTCTGGGCTTGCCGCTGTTCATCGTGGTGTCTCAGGGGTTGAAGAACGGCCTGGGTGCGTTCTTCTCCGCGATTCTTGAGCCTGATGCGCTGTCGGCCCTCAAGCTGACGGTGATCGCGGTGCTGATCTCGGTTCCGCTCAATCTGGTCTTCGGTGTCAGCGCCGCGTGGTGCGTGAGCAAGTACTCGTTCCGTGGCAAGAGCATTCTGGTGACCCTGATCGACCTGCCGTTTTCGGTATCGCCGGTCATTGCCGGTCTGGTCTATGTATTGATGTTCGGCGCTCAGGGCCTGTTCGGGCCATGGTTACAGGACCACGACATCCAGATCGTCTTTGCCTTGCCGGGCATTGTGCTGGCGACCATTTTCGTGACGGTGCCTTTCGTGGCTCGTGAACTGATCCCGCTGATGCAGGAGCAGGGCACGCAGGAAGAAGAAGCTGCACGTCTGCTGGGCGCCAACGGCTGGCAGATGTTCTGGCACGTTACGGTACCCAATATCAAATGGGGTCTGATCTACGGCGTGGTGCTCTGTACCGCACGGGCCATGGGTGAGTTTGGCGCGGTGTCGGTGGTGTCCGGCCACATCCGCGGCGTAACCAACACCCTGCCGCTGCACGTCGAAATCCTCTACAACGAGTACAACCACGTCGCAGCCTTTGCCGTGGCAAGCTTGTTGCTGATCCTGGCGCTGTTCATCCTGCTGCTCAAGCAGTGGAGCGAGTCCCGCATTAACCGTCTGCGCCAAAGCGCGGCGGAGGAATAAATCATGTCGATCGAAGTCCGTAACGTCAGCAAGAACTTCAACGCCTTCAAGGCCCTGAACACCATCAATCTGGATATCCAGAGTGGCGAACTGGTTGCCTTGCTCGGCCCGTCAGGCTGCGGCAAGACCACCTTGTTGCGCATTATTGCCGGTCTGGAAACCCCGGATGCAGGCAGCATCGTTTTTCACGGTGAAGATGTTTCCGGCCACGATGTCCGTGACCGCAATGTCGGTTTCGTATTCCAGCACTATGCGCTGTTCCGGCACATGACCGTGTTCGACAACGTTGCCTTTGGCCTGCGCATGAAGCCCAAGAATCAGCGTCCGAACGAAACCCAGATCGCCGCCAAGGTTCATGAGCTGTTGAACATGGTGCAACTGGACTGGCTGGCCGACCGTTACCCAGAGCAGCTTTCCGGTGGTCAGCGTCAGCGTATCGCCCTGGCGCGTGCCTTGGCGGTGGAGCCCAAGGTACTGCTGCTGGACGAGCCGTTCGGTGCGCTGGATGCCAAGGTGCGTAAAGAACTGCGTCGCTGGCTGGCGCGCCTGCACGAAGACATCAACCTGACGTCGGTCTTCGTGACCCACGACCAGGAAGAAGCCATGGAAGTGGCGGACCGCATCGTGGTGATGAACAAGGGCGTGATCGAGCAGATCGGTTCGCCGGGCGAGGTTTACGAGGCACCGTCCAACGACTTCGTCTACCACTTCCTCGGCGACTCGAACCGCCTGAGCCTGAGCGACGGTCACGTGCTGTTCCGTCCGCACGAAGTATCGCTGTCACGTCAGGAGCTGGAAGACCACCACGCTGCTGAAGTCCGCGACATTCGTCCGTTGGGCGCCACCACGCGGATAACCCTCAAGGCCGAAGGCCAGAGCGATCTGATTGAGGTTGAAGTGGTGAAGGATCACGACAGCCTGGTAGGCCTTGCGCGTGGCGAGACGTTGTTCTTCAAGCCAAAGGTCTGGCAGAAGGTTTCGGGCGTCTAGTACCCCGGCAGGAGAGAATTCATTCGCGAACTGTTCGCGAATGAATTCGCTCCTACACAGCGTTACACCGCTTCTTTTGGTGTGTTGCGCCGCACCGGTCCGACACGCTCTTCGATGGCATGCTGCAACGGCTTGCGCATCCCGGCCAGAAACGCCAGCTCCGCGACTACGAACAATGGGCCGATGATCAGGCCTGTCACATCGTCGATGAATGCCGGTTTGCGGCCTTCGTAGTAATGGCCGATGAACTGGATGATCCAGCCGATCACAAACAGCCCGACTCCCGCACTCAGCCAGACCATGGTGGTCTGCTGCGCCAGGTTTGCGCCTGCCCAGATGCAAAGCCCGAGCAGGGCCGTCATCACCAGCCCCAGCGCCTTATCAAGCTTGAGATAGAAAATGATCGATGCCAGCGTAACCAGCGCTGCAGGCGATAGCCAGAACCCGCCCACGTCCCAGCCCGGCCGTGACAGCAATACCGCCACAGCCAGCACAATCAGGGGGATTCCTACGAAGTGGGTCACGATATTGCGCGAATCACGGTGATAGGCCGCGTATTGGCTGAGATGATCGACAAGGTTTTTCATTATTATTCCTGCCTGAGACGATTATCGGGTTGAGCTACCGTATCGCTTTTGCAATACGGGCGCTGGTGAAAAAAGGGAGCAAACATGACAAATGGAGCGGGATGGCGGTCACGATTACTGTCCGATTACTGGTTTTCCTATTTACCTGCCGATTTGCAGGATAGCCTGCTTGCCGCCGCTCGGCAGCGTCGCAAGACACCCGGCAAACTGCTGTTTGAAAAGGGCGACCCTCCGTGCGGGCTTTATGTCCTGCTGGAAGGCTCTGTGCGCATGGGGGCTGTTCATGAGCAGCGCTTGTCGCCACGGCTGAAGGAAGTCAGGCCGCCCTACTGGTTTGGCGAGGTTTCGCTGTTCGACGGCATGCCCCGCATGCTGGACGCCTACTCGGTGGATCAGACGATCTTCCTGCAGATTCCCCATGAAACACTTGTTGAATGGCTGGAAAAGAACCCACAGCACTGGCGTTATTTCGAGGCACTGCTCAGTCATAAGCTGGGCCTGGCCTTGCCCGGCTCCGCGAAAGTTAAGCAGTTGCCTGCCCGTGCCAGAGTGGCCTGGCGCTTGTTGTTGCTATGCGAGGGATATGGTCATTTGAGCCATGCACGGCGCCTGGTCACACTGGACGATATCCTGGCCACGGATACCCTGGCGCTGACCCTACCTGACTTGCTGGAAGCGCTCGAAGATCTGCATCAACGCAAGATCGTGCGTCTTGGCGATGAGCATGTGGAAGTCTTCGATGTGGTCGGATTGCGCAAGGCGGCTAATTTCTCGCGGGCCAGGGTGTTGAGTTGACCGAGGCCACTTATCGTCCCAACTCATTTCTATACTGCTCCGGTGTCTGCCCCGTCCAGCGTTTGAAGGCGCGGTTCAGGCTGTCGGTATCGGCAAAACCCAGCAAGTAAGCGGCTTCGCTCAGGGAAACCTGCGGGTCGCTCATGTGTAGCAGGGCCAGGTTCTGGCGGCATTGCTTGAGCAGCAGGTCATAGCGACAACCTTCGTCGGCCAGGTGCCGTTGCAGACTGCGTGGGCTCAGGTGCAAGGCTTCGGCGATGCTTTCGGCCGAGGGTTCGCCGTCCGGGAGCAGGCTCTCGATGGCTGAGCGTACACGCTGCTCCCAGATCAGTGGCTGGAGTTGTTCGCCGTTATGAGGTGGTTCGCTCAGTTGCGACGGGTTGTCGTCCAGATGGCTGTCGAAGTCGGCGCAGGCAAATACCAGCAGGTTTTCTGTTGCCGAGAAGTGTAGGGGCGCGCGGAAGAAGTCCTGCCAGGATTGTGGATTGACGGGGGCGGGCCGCTGCAGGTGGACACTCAGCGGCGCGTAGCTGCGGCCCAGCCGGTTGCGGCAAGTGCGTACATAAATGGCGGCAAAGGCATCCAGCACTTCATGGGCCGGGGCCGCAGAGTCCGTCGGTGCATTGAAGCGGAATTCATAATGTTCACCGACCCGTTTGAAGTCTAGAACCAGCGCATCATTGGCGACCGAGTGGTAACGCACGATACGCTCGAATACCTCGCGCAATGACTCGCTGGCCACCAGGGTGTAGCCCAGGGCATGAAAGGTGGTCGGGCTGACGAAGCGTGAAACCCGCAAGCCCAGCGCCGAATCGCCGCTGGCCTGTACTGCCAGTTGCCAGAGCCGGTTGGTTGCGACGGGTGAGTACTCGGCGTTGGGAGCGTCAATGAGCCGGGGATCGAGCCCGGCTGTCTTGCACAGCGCGAGGCTGTCCAGGCTCAGGGCATCGAGTTGTTTGCGCAGGGCGCGGGTCCAGGTGGTGAGGCTGTTTGACTCGGGCATATGAACGACCCTTCCTGTCATAGGTTGCTGCTCAAGGTCGGGGTAGTGCCGACAGGTACCGATGGCAACTCCTTTGCCCGATACCGATGTCAGAGCATGAAAGCATTTATGACAATTGTGCAAGTGTTCCCTGACTGAATGCATAGCGGTCATATAAGGCACATGAGCATTGCGCTCTCACATCGTCATTCTCTGTAGCTTTGCTGTAACCCGTCGGGTTTATCTTCTCTTGTGAAAGCGATTTTTAGGGGGATCGTCCTTGAGACAGGGGGCGGTCCCTTTTTTTTGCGCTTCATATTCTTTATGGGTATTAATAAATAGCTACTTATTCCTTATCGGATATATGTTTCGTCCCTATACTCGTTCCATGAGTGCCCACATGCAGGAGGCGAACCCATGCATAACGAGTCGATCCGTTACCTGATCGTGCCAGGCTGGCAAGGGTCGCCTGAGGATCATTGGCAAAGTCACTGGCAGGCCAGTCTGCCCAACAGCGCGCGCGTGGAGCAGTACGACTGGCTCAAGCCGCGACGTGAAGACTGGATTGGCGAGTTGCAGCGAATGATTTCTTCGCAGGACACGCCGGTGATCCTGATCGCTCACAGCCTGGGTTGCATCACGGTTGCGCATTGGGCACAACTGGCCCCGCTGGAATCCTTGCGTCAGGTGCATGGTGCGCTGCTGGTGGCTCCGGCCGATGTCGAACGCCCGAACTGCCCTCCGGCCTTGCGTAATTTTGCACCGATCCCCAAAGACCTCCTGCCGTTCCCGACGCAGATCGTCAGCTCTGACAACGACCCTGCCGTCAGCTCCCAGCGCGCCATGGAAATGGCCCGCAACTGGGGCGCCGATGTCGGGTTCCTGAGTCAGGCGGGGCATATCAATGTCAAGTCGGGCCATCAACGCTGGGAACAGGGTTTCGCTTACCTGTACCGCTTGCAGAACCGTTTGGAACAGCACGCACGTCGTCGGGCATGAGTACCGACACCATCATGTTTTCGTCAGGTCATTCGGCCTGCCTGTTTTTTAACGCTTGAGCCTCGCAAGGGCTCAGGCGGGAGTTTGTCATGAGCCTTGAAGCTTTCGGTCAGCCGCTGCTGACTTTTCCCGAAGCGGACAAAAGTCCTCTTAGTATCCGCGCCAAAGCGCTGGTTTTCATCGATCCACGTTCTCGTCAGTTGCGCGAAGAAATGGAACAACTGGCGCCTCGCTCGCTGCCAGTATTGATTCGCGGCGAATCCGGCACCGGCAAGGAATTGCTGGCGCGGCATATTCACCGTGGCAGTGACCGCTCCGGGCTGTTTGTGTCGGTCAACTGCGGTGCCATCAGCCCTTCCTACGCCGATGCAGAGTTGTTCGGCTATGCTGCTGGCGCCCACAGCGTATCGGGCAGTAGCCGTGCCGGCTGGTTCGGATCGGCCAATGGCGGCACCCTGTATCTGGATGAGATCGGTGACTTGCCGCTGCCGATTCAGATCAAGCTGCTGTCGGCTCTGGAAAATCACGAAGTCACCCGTGTTGGTGCTCATCAGCCAAGCCCGGTGGATGTGCGTCTGGTGGCCGCGACCAGTATCGATCTGGCGCAGGCTGTGGAGGCCGGGAAGTTTCACGAGCGGCTTTACCACTACCTGAGCGAAGGACGCCTGGACCTGCCGGCCCTGCGCGAACAGCCCGGCAACATCGTGCCTTTGGCGGAATATTTTGTGGGTATCTACAGCCAGCGCCTGAACCTGCCGGTGCAGTTGCTCAGCGATGAGGCGCAGCTTGCCCTCCAGGCCCATAACTGGCCTGGCAATACACGTGAGCTGGAAAACGTCATTCACTTTGCGCTGCTGGTCAGCAGTGGCGAAGAGATTCTGCCGGAGCATCTGAACCTGCCGCAAAGCACTAACCCGATTGCAGAGGTCGAGCGGCTTGTCGGGCGGATCCTGGTAGATGCCAAAGAGGAACAACTGCTGGCCGTAAAACGCCTGCTGGAACGTATTCAGTTCAAGGATTGAAAAAACGTTCACCTTTGTTTGATCCTGCGCGCCCCTCTGGGGGCGTTTTTTGTTCTATGTGCTGCTGTTTTGATTCATTCAGGCATAAGCACTTACGAAAAAGATATTTTCTTGGAATAAAAAAGCCCGGTAATGTCCATGCCATGCCCCCTGATAGCACTGCATCGGGGGCAACACATTGGTGAGCTGTCGTTTTCCACGACTTTGATTTTCCTAAGGACATTGCATGAAGAAGACCTTGTTGTTGACCGCTCTGGCGGCCGCGCTTTCCATTGGCCTGGCTCAGGCTGGCGAAAAACTGGTGGTCGGTGCTACCCCTGTTCCACACGCTGAAATTCTGAAGCTGATCCAGCCAACCCTGGCCAAGGAAGGCGTGGATCTGGAAATCAAGGAATTCACCGATTACGTGCAGCCTAACGTGCAGCTCAACGAGAAGCGTCTGGACGCCAACTACTTCCAGACCAAGCCTTATCTGGATGGCTTCAACAAAGGCAAGGGCGCCAGACTGGTGACCGGCGTCGGTGTTCACGTTGAACCGTTCGGCGCTTATTCCTCCAAGCACAAGAGCCTGGCGGATCTGCCTGAGGGCGCAACCGTTGCCATTCCGAACGAAGCCAGCAACGGCGGTCGCGCACTCCTTCTGCTGCAAAAGGGCGGCCTGATTACCCTCAAGGAGCCGACCAACGCGCTGTCGACGCTCAAGGACATCGCCACCAACCCGAAAAAACTGAAATTCCGCGAACTGGAATCGGCTTTGCTGCCTCGCTCGCTGAGTCAGGTTGACCTTGCGCTGATCAATACCAACTACGCGCTGGAAGCCAAGCTCAGCCCGCGCAAGGATGCGTTGATCATCGAAGGTTCCGATTCGCCTTACGTGAACTACCTGGTGACCCGCGAAGATAACGCCAACACCGACGCTATCCAGAAGCTGTCCAAAGCACTGACCAGCCCTGAAGTGAAGGAATTCATCCTCAAGAAGTACGATGGCGCGGTATTGCCAGCGTTCTGATTGCCGATCGGGTACGGTTAATCCCCTTTCCCGGCTGCCGCTTCTATGGAGTTCTCTGTGGGAGCGGCTTCAGCCGCGAAGTCTGCTAGCTCATTCCGCGCTATGAATATGCCATAACGGTATTTAAATTTAGTTTCTTATACCTATAAAGTTCTGTCTCTATATTCATCTACATGTTTTGGAGTCGGAGCCTATATGTCCGCAGCCGCCCTCGCTTCATCGTCTACCCAAGCCGCCGAGCAACAGTTTGAGGTGCGTCCATTCACCGGCAATGTGGGCGCGGAAATCGTCGGGCTGGATTTGTCCAAAACCCTCAATGACGCCGATTTTGCTCGCGTACACAAAGCACATCTCGATTACCACCTGATCGTTTTCCGCGACCAGCACATTACCCCGCAGCAGCAGATCGATTTCAGCCGCCGTTTCGGCGTGTTGCAGATCCATGTGCTCAAGCAGTTCCTGCTGGCCAACCACCCGGAAATCCTGATCGTCTCCAACATTGTCGAGAACGGTCAGCCTGTGGGCCTGGGTGATGCCGGGAAGTACTGGCATTCAGACCTTTCCTATAAGGAGCTGCCAAGCCTGGGTTCGATGCTGTATGCCCAGGAATTGCCAAGCGAAGGCGGTGACACTCTGTTCGCCGATATGCATCTGGCCTGGGAAACCCTGCCGCAGCATCTGCGCGAAGCGGTCGAAGGTCGTTCCGCTGTTCACAGCTACACCTCCCGCTATCTGGATGGTGATAACGCTGCCAGTTGGCGTCCGACCCTGACACCCGAGCAATTGGCTCAGGTTGCGGAAGTGACGCACCCGATCGTGCGTACCCACCCGGAAAACGGGCGCAAGGCGTTGTTCGTCAGCGAAAATTTCACGACTCGCATCGTGGGTCTGCCGGAAGAAGAAAGCCGCAGGATTCTGACCGAGATCTATGCCCACTGCGCGCGCCCCGAACATATATACCGCCACAAATGGCAGCCGCATGACATGGTCTTCTGGGATAACCGTTCCCTGACCCACCTGGCAGCCGGTTGCCCGACTCATCTGCGACGCAAGTTGTATCGCACCACCATTCAAGGCGATGCGCCGTTTTGATTCAGGGGAATTGGTCATGAATGCTGTAGTGCAAAGCCATACGGCTAGCGAAGGTACGATTACGCAACAGGCCACTCAGCATGCCACTGAGGCCTTGTTGAAGGTTCAGGACGTGAGTATTGAATACCGTACTCCCGAGCGGGTAGTGCGCGCGACCCATCAAGTCAGTTTTGAAGTCGATCCGGCGGATCGCTTCGTATTGCTTGGCCCGTCCGGTTGCGGCAAGTCCACCTTGCTCAAGGCCGTGGCCGGGTTCATTCAGCCCAGTGAAGGGCAGATTCGTCTGACTGGCGTACAGGTCAAGGAACCTGGCCCGGACCGTATTGTGGTGTTCCAGGAGTTCGATCAACTGCCACCCTGGAAAACCGTTATCGAAAACGTGATGTTCCCGTTGCTGGCTTCGCGCACTCTCAAGCGTCCCGAAGCCCTGGAGCGTGCGCGTTATTACCTGGAAAAGGTCGGCCTCAGTGCATTTGCCGACGCTTACCCGCACACCTTGTCTGGTGGCATGAAGGCCCGTGTAGCGATTGCCCGTGCCCTGGCGATGCAGCCGAAAATCCTGCTGATGGATGAGCCCTTTGCTGCGCTCGATGCCTTGACCCGACGCAAGATGCAGGAAGAGCTGCTGGAGCTGTGGGAAGAAGTACGTTTCACACTGCTGTTCGTGACTCACTCCATCGAAGAAGCGTTGGTGGTCGGCAATCGTATCCTGTTGTTGTCCCCTCATCCGGGCCGCGTGCGTGCGGAAATCAACAGCCATCAGTACGACCTGAAAAGCCTGGGCGGCGTCGGTTTTCAGCAGACGGCACAGCGTATTCACCGCTTGCTGTTCAATGAAAACGAAACCGGCGGTCAGGCCGAGTCCGAGCTGAATTTCCAGGATATCCGCATCGCTTATTGAGGCCTGTTCAGCGCCTCAACATGACAACAGAGAACCCGACATGAGCCTTTCACCCCCCGTTCGTGAAGAATACGAAGTCACGCTGGAGCCTTTCACCCAGGAAGATCTGGCGCGTGATATCCCCTTGGCCCAACGCATCTGGCAACTGAGCTGGGTGCGCAAAAGCGTGATCATGGTCCTGCTGGCGGTGCTCTGGGAAGTCGCAGCACGCATCCAGAACAACGATCTTCTGCTGCCCAGCTTTCTGCAAACCGCTGTGGCGTTCTATGACGGCATCATCAGTGGCGAATTGCCGGGCAAGGTCTGGATTTCCCTGACGGTACTGATTCAGGGCTACCTGATCGGCATTGTCCTGGCGTTCGGTCTGACAACCCTGGCGGTCTCGACCCAACTGGGCCGTGACCTGCTCAGCACGCTCACCGCGATGTTCAACCCGTTGCCTGCCATTGCCCTGTTGCCGCTGGCACTGCTGTGGTTCGGGCTTGGGCAGAACAGCCTGATCTTCGTATTGGTGCATTCGGTGCTGTGGGCGCTGGCGCTCAACACCTATGCCGGTTTCCTCGGTGTTTCGGAAACCCAGCGTATGGCCGGTCGCAACTATGGCCTCAAGGGTTTGCGCTTTGTCTGGCACATCCTGATCCCGGCCGCGCTGCCTTCGATTCTCGCTGGTCTGAAAATCGGCTGGGCTTTTGCCTGGCGCACCCTGATTGCTGCCGAACTGGTATTTGGCGCGTCTTCGGGCAAGGGCGGTCTGGGCTGGTACATCTTCCAGAATCGTAACGAGCTGTATACCGACAAGGTTTTTGCGGGGCTGGCGGCGGTGATTCTCATCGGTCTACTGGTGGAAAATCTGCTGTTTGCCAACATCGAGCGCCTGACGGTCAAGCGCTGGGGCATGCAGCGCTAAGTGCATGGAGCGCTGGGTCTCTTATCGTCTTTCGATTTTTCTGTGAGGGTTTCATGGTTACTTCTTTCAAACGTCCTGCACTGACCGCACTGGCTGCTGCACTGGGGCTGGCAGGCACTCTGCTCAGCGGCGGCGCGCAAGCCGAAGGCAAGATCAGCATTGCTCAACAATTTGGTATCGGTTACCTGATTCTGGATGTGGTGCGCGATCAGAAACTGATCGAAAAGCACGGCAAAGAACAGGGCCTGGATATCAAGGTCGACTGGAACAGCATTTCCGGCGCGACCGCCATGAACGAAGCGCTGCTGGCCGGTGCGCTGGATGTGGTTTCGGCAGGCGTTCCTCCGATGCTGACCATCTGGGACCGCACCAAGGGCAAGCAGAACGTCAAGGCCATTGCCTCGCTGGGCTCGATGCCCAACTACCTGCTGACCAACAACCCGAATGTCAAAACCCTGAAAGACTTCACCGACAAGGACCGCATCGCGGTACCAGCGGCGGGCGTGGGCTTCCAGTCGCGTACCTTGCAGATCGAGACGGCCAAGCAGTTCGGTAACGAGAACTTCAAGAAGTTCGACAACATCTCCGTCAGCCTGGCGCACCCTGATGCTACCTCGGCGCTGATTGCCGGTGGCTCGGAAATCAACTCGCACTTTTCCAGCCCGCCTTTCCAATACCAGGCGCTGGAAAACCCCAACGTTCATAAAGTGCTGAGCAGCTACGACGTACTGGGCGGTCAGGCCACTTTCAACGTGCTCTACACCACCGAAAAATTCCATGACGAAAACCCCAAGACCTACAAGGCGTTCTACGACGCGCTGGCGGAGGCCGAGAAGATCATCAAGGCTGACAAGGCGGAAGCGGCCAAGACCTATATCCGCGTCGAGCAGTCCAAACTGCCGCTGCCGTTTGTAGAAAAAATCGTCTCCGATCCGGAAATCGATTTCACGGTCACGCCACAGCGCACTTTCATCTATGCCGAGAAGCTGCATGAACTGGGCGTGCTGAAGAACAAGGCGGCAAGTTGGAAGGACTACTTCTTCGAAGAAGCCCATGGCGGCTCGGGTAGCTGACAAACCGCCTTCCCGAATGAATTCGGTCCTGCAGCGGAGCGCATTCATTCGCGAGCGTGACTGTCATTTCTACGAGTAGCCAACAGTCACGTGGGGGGGCATTGTGAGGGGCGCATATTGCTCGAAATGGTCCCTCGCCATGTCTCATGGAATCGTCTTGTGTCGCTATGACTACGACCCTCTGGATCGCCTTGCGACTCGCACGCCGCTGGCAGATGCCGTTACTCGCTCTTTCTATAGCGCCGACAGGCTGGCCAACGAAATTCAAGGAGACGAGCAGCGCAGTTTTCTCTATCGGGAGAGTCAACTGCTGGCACTGCAAACGTTAACAGGCCAGCTTCTCAGTAAGACGCTGGCCGCTACTGATCAGCCCGGCAGTGTGCTCGGCACGACAACATCAGGGCAACGCACGGCCATCGCCTATACCCCGTACGGTTATCACGATCCGATCAAGAATCTGCCCGGTTTCAACGGCGAACGCCCAGACCCCGTCACTGGCCATTATCTATTGGGCAAAGGCTATCGTGCCTATAACCCGGTGCTGATGCGCTTCAACAATCCTGACAGTCTGAGTCCGTTTGGCGAGGGTGGCGTGAATCCTTATGCCTATTGCCTGGGGGATCCGGTCAACCACTATGACCCTACGGGGCATGTGTCCTGGCAATTCATCGTCGGCATAGTACTCAGCGTGGCCGCACTGACAGCGGCCGCCGCCACTCTGCTTCCTTCGCTACCTTTCCTGTTATCCGTGAAGGCCGCCCAAGCCGGTTTTTTCAGTGCGGGTAGCCTGTCCACCATGATTACCGGGACGAGTGCGGTGGCAGGTGGTGTACTTGGTGTAACCCGGCAAATCGTGGCTGAAGTCGCCCCCGATTCTCCGTTGCTGGAGCCCATGGGATGGGCCGCTCTGGCGATTGGTGTCGTTGCTGCCAGCACACGGGTTGGTACGGTGATCGCGGCTCGGAATCCGAAGAATCTGGCGAATTTGCAGAGTGCTGTAGCACCGAAGCTACTCAGTAGCGCCCCCATCGAATTGGACGAGATGCCCAGGGCGTTAAGTCCAGCTGCAGTTATTCGGAGCTAAGGATAAATGATGCCATGGCAATTCTCTGCAAATATACCTACGACCCATTAGACCGCGTGGCTTCTTTTACTCCACTTGAGCAGGGCTACTTCAGACGTTTCTACCGTCGTGAACAGTTAGTAACAGAGTTGCACGTTGACAGTTCTCTATCGTTTTTTCGGGCTGAAAAACATCTGTTGGCACAGTACAGGAGTGATGGCAACGGGACCTCCAGTACCCTGATTGCAGGTGATAGGCAAGAGAGTGTCTTATATGCAACGACAGGCAGCCGGCAAGCCGACATTGCTTATTCGCCTTACGGCCATCGTGAGACCGCTTTGTTTGGAGGCTTGCCAGGTTTCAATGGAGAGCAGCCCGATTCTGTGACGGACCATTATCTGTTGGGTAACGGTTATCGTGCCTACAACCCAGTACTGATGCGTTTCAACAGCCCTGACAGTCTGAGCCCTTTTTCGGGGGGCGGCTTGAATCCGTATGGCTATTGCCTGGGCGATCCGGTCAACCGTATTGATCCCTCAGGGCATTTTTCTTGGCAGGCCGGTCTTGGCTTGGGTTTAAGTATATTTGGAGTCATGGCAAGCATTGCAACCTTTGGTGCAGCCACTCTTTTGGCGGTTGCAGGGGGGGCGACAGGCATTGCCTCGGGGGTAGCCGGTGTTGCGCAGATTGTCACCGAAAAAATGAGCCCAGAGACCAGTTCTGTACTAGGCCTGATAGGGGGCGGGTTAGGTATTGCCTCAATAGGGTTTGGGGCGGCTGCAGGATTTCAGTCAATAGCGAACAGACTTGCAGGAAGCTTTGCGCATGGATTGAGTGGTAAGGGTGCCATCAATGCAGCAAAACAGATGAGTGGTTTAGGGGATTTTCAGGTTTTTGAGGGCGTGCCTCATGTCACTGAGCGAATAGTCAGGATGCTATCTGCCAATGACTTATTGGCGCTTAGCATGGCATCAAGAAGAATCAATGCGGTTGTGAACGGCTCATTGAAGCCTATTGATCAGATGCTCGATGGCATCAAAAGCGCTTCGGCTTTGGAGGGAAGAGCCAATCTGATTCGTACCGCCCGGGATATTGCGTCTGGAAATGCTCCCGGTACGACACCGGCACAGCTTATTAAAACAGGCATAGACCCCCGTGAAATTCCGCATATTACCAATGTTGATGGGTATACATGTCTAGAGGAAATAAGCGCGAGACATCATTGGTTTGAGGCGGCTCGAGAGCGACAAAGATTGATGCGTGAACGTTTGAAGTGAGTCATCAATCATGCCTCAAGACATCCCCCCTCAAGGAACCCTCCCGCCTGCGCGCAGTCGCATGTTCACGTTCCTCTCTCGTGATATCAATCTCGCATCCTGGCAGCCGTAAAAGGAGTCTGCATGCCTGCTCGTTCTTCTGGACTGGTTATGCTCGGCCTTGCCGTGGCCATGGGGTTACTGGCTGGCTGTGGTCAGGAAAAGCCGGCAGCACCCGATCTGCCGCGGGTTTATGTTCAGACGGTTAAAACCGCTGACTTTGCTGCCAGCGTTGCCCTGACCGGTGATATCCAGGCACGGGTGCAGACCCGGCTGTCGTTTCGGGTCAACGGCAAGATCATCCAGCGCAATGTAGATGTCGGTGACCGCGTGACGGCCCGGCAGGTGCTGGCCCGGCTTGATCCCAAGGACCTGCAGATCAATGTCGATTCGGCCCTCGCGTCGGTGGCCGCCGAGCAGGCGCGTGTTACGCAGGCCAGTGCCGCTTTCGTGCGTCAGCAAAAGTTGCTGCCCAAGGGTTACACCAGCCGCAGCGAATACGATTCTGCCCAAGCCGCATTGCGCGGCAGCGAGAGCGCGTTGAAAGCCGCGCAGGCGCAACTGGCCAATGCCCGCGAGCAGTTGAGTTACACCGCACTGGTCGCCGATACGTCGGGTGTGATCACGGCACGTCAGGCCGAGGTCGGGCAGGTGGTGCAGGCGACTGTGCCGATCTTCGATCTGGCCCGTGACGGCGAGCGCGATGCGGTGTTCAACGTTTACGAGTCGCTGTTCGTTCAGCCTCCGACTGACCATCCCGTGCAAGTGACCCTGCTCGAAAACCCGGCGATCAAGGTCAGCGGCAAGGTGCGAGAAGTGACTCCGGCGGTCTCGGCACAAACCGGCACCTTGCAGGTCAAGGTCGCGCTTGATCCATTGCCCGAGGGCATGGACCTGGGCTCTGTAGTCAGTGTGGCCTTGAGCGCACCGGCCAATGCCAGCGTCGAGCTGCCGTGGTCGGCCCTGACCAAGGACCTTGGCGAGCACCTGGGCAGGCCCGCCGTCTGGGTGGTGGACGAACAGGGCAAGGTCAATCTGCGCAAGGTTCAGGTCGCTCGTTACCTGACCTCCAAAGTCATCATCGGTGACGGGCTGAAAAGTGGAGAGAAAGTCGTGGTCGCTGGTGGACAGTTATTGCACCCGGACATGCAGGTCGAAATCGCCGATCAACCACAGCGTCACAATGCTCAGGTGCAACCATGAAGCGTTTGTCTTGCCTGTTGTTGGGCGGCCTGTTGTTGAGTGGTTGCGGCAAGGATGAAACACCGCCCGAACCTGTACGGCCGGTGGTCTTTGTCGAGGCCCGGCCTGATTCGCAGCTGGAGTTCGGACGTTTCGCCGGCAATATCCAGGCGCGTTACCAGAGTGTGTTGGGCTTTCGGGTGTCGGGCCGGATTGCCCGCCGCGATGTGGACGTGGGCAGTGAAGTGAAGAAAGGCGACCTGCTCGCGACCCTCGACCCGACCGATCAGCAGAATAACGTGCGCGCTCGCCAGGGCGATCTGGCCCGTATCGAAGCGCAGTGGATCAATGCCCAGGCCAATGCCCGCCGTCAGCAGGAGTTGTTCGACCGTGGCGTCGGTGCGCAGGCGCAACTGGACAATGCCCTGACCGAGCTGAAAACCACGCGCTCGTCACTGGATCAGGCCAGGGCAGCAGAGCAGCAGGCCCGCGATCAGTTGAGTTACAGCGAATTGCGCAGTGACGACGATGCCGTGGTGACCGAGTGGAGAGTCGAAGCCGGGCAGGTGGTCACTGCCGGGCAGGAAGTCGTGACTCTGGCGCGACCTGATATCAAGGAAGCAGTGATCGACCTTCCTGCTTCGCTGGCCGATCAGTTGCCTGTCGATGTGGTGTTCACCGTGGCCAGCCAGCTTGACCCTCAGGTGAATACCACGGCCACGCTGCGGGAAATCGAGCCGCAACCCGACCGCTCGACTCGCACGCGCCGGGCGCGATTGTCTCTGACTGAAACGCCACAGGCATTTCGGCTTGGCACCGCGATCAGCGTGACCCTCAGCTCGACCATCGCACCGCGCATACGCTTGCCCATCAATGCCTTGCAGGAAACCGACGGCAAAACTCAAGTCTGGATCGTCGACTCACAAAACCAGACGGTAAACCCCAGAGCAGTGAATGTCGTCAGCCGTGAGGACGACAGCTTCCTGCTGGCAGGCGGGGTCAATGCCGGTGAGAAGGTGGTCAGTGCGGGCGTCAACAGCCTCAAGCCGGGGCAGAAAGTCAAAGTCGATGAGGAAAGCCCACGATGAAAGGAAGCTTCAATCTGTCCGAGTGGGCCATCAAGCATCAGTCGTTTGTCTGGTACCTGATGTTCGTCGCCCTGTTGATGGGCGTGTTTTCCTACATGAAGCTGGGGCGTGAAGAAGACCCGTCCTTCACCATCAAGACCATGGTCATCCAGACCCGCTGGCCCGGTGCGACGGTGGACGAAACCCTGAAACAGGTGACCGACCGCATCGAGAAGAAGCTCGAAGAGCTGGATTCCCTGGACTACGTGAAAAGCTACACCCGGCCGGGCGAGTCCACGGTTTTCGTGTACCTGCGCGACACCACGAATGCCAAAGAGATACCGCAGATCTGGTATCAGGTGCGCAAGAAGATCGACGACATTCGCGGGCAGTTCCCCCAAGGCCTGCAAGGGCCTGCGTTCAACGACGAGTTCGGCGATGTGTTCGGTTCGATCTATGCCTTTACCGCCGATGGTTTCTCGATGCGTCAGTTGCGCGATTATGTCGAGAAGGTCCGCGCCGACATCCGCGAAGTCCCAGGCCTTGGCAAGGTGGAGATGATTGGCCAGCAGGATGAAGTGCTGTACCTGAACTTCTCCACCCGCAAGCTGGCGGCCCTCGGGCTGGATCAGCGTCAGGTGGTGCAAAGCCTGCAATCCCAGAATGCGGTGACGCCTGCGGGCGTGATCGAAGCCGGGCCGGAGCGGATTTCCGTGCGCACCTCCGGGCAGTTCGCTTCGGAGAAAGATCTGGCGGCGGTCAATCTGCGGCTCAATGATCGTTTCTACCGCCTGAGCGATATCGCCGAAATCACCCGAGGCTACACCGACCCGCCCAAACCGCTGTTCCGTTATAACGGCAAACCCGCCATCGGCCTGTCCATCGCCATGCAGAAGGGCGGCAACATTCAGGAGTTCGGCAAGGCGTTGCATGATCGAATGGACATCTCCACCGCTGAACTGCCGGTGGGTGTCGGTGTGCATAAGGTGTCGGATCAGGCCGAAGTGGTGGACAAGGCGGTGGGCGGTTTCACCAGTGCGTTGTTCGAGGCCGTGATCATTGTGATGGTGGTCAGTTTTGTCAGCCTTGGAGTGCGCGCCGGTCTGGTGGTGGCCTGTTCCATCCCGCTGGTGCTGGCCATGGTGTTCGTGTTCATGGAGTACAGCGGCATCACCATGCAGCGTATTTCTCTCGGGGCGTTGATCATCGCCCTCGGGCTGTTGGTGGACGACGCCATGATTACCGTGGAAATGATGGTCACACGGCTGGAAATGGGGGAAACCAAGGAGCAGGCGGCGACTTATGCCTACACCTCGACGGCGTTCCCGATGCTGACCGGTACGCTGGTGACGGTGGCCGGTTTCGTGCCCATTGGCCTGAACAACAGCTCAGCGGGGGAATATACCTTCACGCTGTTTGCCGTGATTGCCGTAGCGATGCTGGTGTCGTGGATCGTGGCCGTGCTGTTTGCGCCGGTTATCGGCGTGCATATTCTGAGCAGCAACATCAAACCCAAGTCCGAAGAGCCGGGGCGCGTGGGGCGGGCGTTCAACAGCAGCATGCTGTGGGCCATGCGTCATCGCTGGCTGGCGATTGGCATTACGCTGCTGTTGTTTGCGTCGTCGCTGTTTTCGATGCAGTTCGTGCAGAACCAGTTCTTTCCGTCATCGGACCGACCTGAGATTCTGGTCGACCTGAACCTGCCGCAGAATGCCTCGATCAACGAGACGCGCAGAGTGGTGGACCGGTTTGAGGCCAGCCTCAAGGACGATCCCGATATCGAGCGCTGGAGCACCTACATCGGCCAGGGCGCGGTGCGTTTCTATCTGCCGCTGGATCAGCAACTGGAAAACCCGTTCTACGCCCAGTTGGTCATTGTCAGCAAAGGGCTGGAGGAGCGTGGTGCCCTGACTGCACGCCTGCAAAAGCGCCTGCGCGATGAATATGTCGGTATCGGCTCCTACGTGCAGCCGCTGGAAATGGGGCCGCCGGTCGGGCGTCCGCTGCAATATCGCGTCAGTGGCGAGAACATCGACAAGGTTCGCCAGCACGCCATCGAACTGGCCACGCTGCTTGGCAAGAACCCTCATGTCGGTGAAGTGATCTACGACTGGAACGAGCCGGGCAAGGTGCTGCGCATCGATATCAATCAGGACAAGGCGCGGCAGTTGGGGTTGTCCTCCGAAGACGTTGCTCAACTGATGAACAGCGTGGTCAGCGGCTCTTCGGTGACTCAGGTGCGCGACGATATCTACCTGATCAACGTGGTAGGACGTGCCGAGGACGCCGAGCGCGGCACGCCGGAAACCCTGCAAAACCTGCAGATTGTCACGCCTGCCGGAACCTCGATTCCGCTGCTGGCCTTTGCCACGGTGGGTTACGAGCTGGAGCAGCCACTGGTCTGGCGGCGTGACCGCAAGCCGACCATCACCGTGAAAGGTGCGGTGCGCGACGAGATTCAGCCGACTGACCTGGTCAATCAACTGAAGCCGGAAATCGACAAGTTCGCCTCCGCATTGCCTGTGGGCTACAAGGTGGCGACCGGCGGGACGGTGGAAGAAAGCAGCAAGGCTCAAGGGCCGATTGCCAGTGTCGTGCCGTTGATGCTGTTCCTGATGGCGACCTTTTTGATGATCCAGTTGCACAGCGTTCAGAAGATGTTTCTGGTGGCCAGTGTCGCGCCGCTGGGGTTGATCGGCGTGGTGCTGGCGCTTATCCCGACCGGAACGCCATTGGGCTTTGTCGCGATTCTGGGTGTGCTGGCGCTGATCGGTATCATCATCCGCAACTCGGTGATTCTGGTGACCCAGATCGATGCCTACGAGCAAAGCGGCTACTCGCCATGGAATGCGGTGGTCGAGGCCACCGAGCACCGCCGCCGGCCGATCCTGCTCACGGCGGCTGCGGCCAGCCTGGGCATGATCCCCATCGCACGTGAAGTGTTCTGGGGGCCGATGGCCTACGCGATGATCGGCGGCATCATCATCGCCACCTTGCTGACCCTCTTGTTCCTGCCAGCCCTGTATGTGGCCTGGTACCGGATCAAGGAGCCCGCGTAGATTAATGCCGATCAGTCAAGGCAATACACAAACTTGTAGGAGGCAGCTTGCTGGCGAAAAAGGCCTGAAAACCGGCAGATATTCTGTGTCTGTACGTGAAGTCGCCAGCAAGCTGCATCCCACAAAGTGATTTATGACCTTAACTGGTCAGCAATACTCCCACGGCTTGTCCCGCGTCAGCCGATATCGCTTTCAACCAGGCTGAAGTCGCCAAACCGCACAGGGCTCATGGTCTGGCTGACGCCTGGAGAGCTGGCGGATATGGCCGGGCGAGGGGTCGATACGTTCAGGAAGCAGGAAGTCAGATCGTCCTCGAAATACATGTTGACCGAGAAACGCTGCCAGTCCGCTGTCGCCATGCCGGTGACAGGCGAAACCATTATTACACCGTCAGCCCTGAAGCCTCCGACACTGACCACAAACGAGGCGTCCTCCACGGCTGCATCTGCGCTGAGTGCGTCAAACTCGATAAGCAGGGCC
The DNA here is from genome assembly GCF_057809175.1 of Pseudomonas sp. FG43. Taxonomy (NCBI): domain Bacteria; kingdom Pseudomonadati; phylum Pseudomonadota; class Gammaproteobacteria; order Pseudomonadales; family Pseudomonadaceae; genus Pseudomonas; species Pseudomonas sp. FG43. The sequence goes on along the minus strand of NZ_JBMDJL010000003.1, from coordinate 178,928 downwards.
TTACCCGGCAAGTCCGGCAGGGCCTGGCTGATATTGGTCGCAACCGGTAACAGGATGCTTTGTCCGAAGCCGTAACGCTCAAGGCCGGGGTCAAAACCCACTGGCCCTTTCCAATAGTTGAAATCGTCTTTGAAATTGCCGTTCTGAATATATTGAATTGCCATGATCATCTCCTTGATCGATTAACATTCGGGTCCGATTAATTGGGTGCGAACACCTTTTTCTGGAGCTCATCCTAAGCGCCATGCTGCTGCGCTGATACTGACAAAAATGCCAGTCACGCAAGGCACGCAATAGGAGTTGAATGCTTTCGTCAAGTCGATGGCGTGCTCAATTTCTGCGCCAGACACTCGCCAGCCAGGGCTGCTGTTCCATTGGCAAGCCGGTCGGACGGTAGTAATGCTCAAGCTCCACGAAACCCGCCTCGTTCAGCAGTTCGCGCCATGATTCCAGATCGTGATACGAGCCATAGCGCTCGCCTTTCCAGCCTTCCTGGTTCTGGCCTCTTGGATTGGAGCTGAACAGCACGCCGCCCGGCTTGAGCGTGGCGTGCAATTGACGCAGGACTTTGGGCAACTCCTGGCGGGGCACATGAAACAGCACCGCATTGGCGAAAATGCCGTCGAATCGAGCGGCGGGGAGGTCCAGCTCTAGGAAGTTCTGTTGCAGCACTTCGCATCCACTGTCAGCGCGAGCCATTTGCGCGAAACGTTCGCTGCCGTCCAGGCCGACGGCAATGTGCCCCATGGCGCTGAAGGTTTTCAGGTCACGGCCCGGTCCGCAGCCAAAGTCCAGAATCTGCCAGGGCGTCGGCGCTTGGATATGTCGCAAGAGAGCGGCAATATTCTGGCTGACGTCGTGATCGCGGGTGCCTTCACGGAAGTCTTCGGCCACCTGGTTGTAATGGCCGACGGTAATGGCGGTGATTTGGGCGAGGTCTTGGGCGTCGAGCTTCATGGCGAGCGGTTGTCCGGGCAATGGAGGTCGTCAATATACCTCCAGCCCGGTGCGAAGCAATTACTCAGCGTTTGTTCAGAACCCGCGCCAGCCGGTCGCCACCCAGTTGAATGGCGGCAACCAGCACCACCAGCAATACGATCACGGTCAGCATGATCTGTGTGTCGAAGCGCTGATAACCGTAGCGGTAGGCGATATCGCCCAGCCCGCCGGCACCGATGGCGCCTGCCATGGCTGATGAGTTGATCATCGTGACGATAGTGATGGTGAAGCCACCGACGATTCCCGGCAACGCTTCAGGCAGCAGCACGTGCCAGACGATATGCCAGCGGCGGCAGCCCATGGCTTGTGCGGCCTCGATCAGGCCATGATCGACCTCGCGCAGGCTGACTTCGGCAATGCGGGCGAAGAAGGGGGTTGCTGCAATGGTCAGCGGCACCACGGCCGCCCAGACACCATAACTGGTGCCGACGATCAGGCGGGTGAACGGGATCAGCGCGACCATCAGGATCAGGAACGGGATCGAGCGAAACAGGTTAACGAAGGCGCCCAGCACCTGATTCAGTACCGGTGCTTCGTAGATGCCGCCCTTGGAGCTGGTAACCAGAATCACCGCCATCGGAATGCCCAGCAGCAGGGCTACGAATGAGGATACGCCGACCATCAGAAAGGTATCGAGCACGCCTTGCAGCAAACGATCAACCCACATAACCCAGTACCTCCGCTTGGGGCGCATGTTGACGTGCGCGAGCCAGCAATTCGTCTCGACTGTGTGGCGAACGGGTAATCGACAGGATCAGATGCCCGACGGCACGCTCCTGAATACGCTCCACGCCACCTTGCAATAACTTCACCTGACCACCGAGGGCTGTGAACAATGCAGCCAGGTCCGGCTCTTCGGCACTGACGCCGGTAAAGCTCAGATCCAGCAGCAACGCGGCGTCCGGGTGAGCCGGTTGCGGTGCCAGGCGCTCCAGCAAGGCTTTCGGCAAGCCGAGTTGCAGGGGCGCGAGCAAGGTCTTGCTCACCTCATGCTGCGGGTTGCCAAACACTTGCCACACCGGGCCTTGCTCGACCACCTGGCCTTTTTCAAGCACCACCACACGGTTGCAGATATCACGGATCACCGACATCTCGTGGGTGATCAGCACGATGGTCAGGCCCAGGCGCTGGTTGATCTCGCGCAGCAGGCCCAGGATCGATTGAGTGGTTTCCGGGTCCAGCGCCGAGGTCGCTTCGTCGCACAGCAGGATGGCCGGATCGTGTACCAGCGCCCGGGCAATACCGACACGCTGTTTCTGCCCGCCGGAGAGCTGAGCCGGGTAAGACTTGTGCTTGTCCTGCAAGCCAACCAGCTCCAGCAATTCAGTGACCTTGCGATGGCGTTGCTCTTTGGGAACGCCTGCGACCTTGAGTGGCAGCTCGACGTTCTGCCACACGGTCTTGGCCGACATCAGGTTGAAGTGCTGGAAGATCATGCCGATGCGTCGGCGCAGTTCTACCAGCTTGTCTTCATTGAACTCGCCAATGTCCACCTGATCGATCAGCACCCGGCCGATGCTGGGTTGCTCCAGGCGGTTGATGGTGCGGATCAGCGATGACTTGCCTGCACCGCTGCGCCCGATGATGCCGAAGATTTCACCTTTCTGGATCGCCAGTTCGATGTTGCTCAGCGCTTGCACCGGGCCTTGCTGGCCGTGGTAGGTCTTGCCCAGGTTGCTGAAGCGCACATGGGCGTGATTCAGGTCCGGGTGCAATTCGGCCTGGCTGGCCGAATGTCCGGGAGCGGTCGGCTGTTGCCGTTGCGCGAGTGCGTTCATGTCATTCCTTCCAGCCCGGCTGGTAGAGCTTGCCGTTGACCTTGTCCAGAGAGGCGCGCACCACCGGGGAGTGCTGATAGATATCGACGAACTTTGCCAGGCGCGGATCGTCCTTGCGCTCAGGCTTGATCACGAACTGAATCACGTATTCCGGGTGATCCAGGCCGTCGAACAGAATGGCCGAGTCGGCCGGGAAGGTCTTGGCCAGGCGAATATAGGCCGGGTAGCCCTGGACCAGGTCGGCATCATCGTAGGCGCGCACCAGTTGCACGGCTTCGACCTGAATGATCTTGATCTTCTTCGGGTTTGCGGTGATGTCTTCTTCGGTGGCTTTGTAGCCCACGCCTTGCTTGAGGGTGATCAGGCCAGCCTTGGCCAGCAGTTGCAGGCCACGACCGCTGTTGATCGGGTCGTTGGCGATGGCCACGGTGGCACCGGTGGGCAGTTCATCGAAGCTTTTGTACTTCTTGGAGTACAGCCCGACGTTATTGATGATGCCCGGCGCATAGGACACCAGGTTGTAACCGGCGGCCTCGTTGGCGTTGGTCAGGAACGGGATGTGCTGGAAGTAGTTCACATCGATATCACCGGCCGCGAGGGTGACGTTGGGGGCGATCCAGTCGGTGAACTCCACCAGTTCGACCTTCAGGCCTTGCTTGGCGGCTTCTTCTACAGCAGCTTCCAGCGGGATGGCGAAAGCGGCGGTGGTGCCGACTTTCAACGGCGCATCAGCGGCGTGAGCGGTGAGGGTCAACAGGCTCAGGGCCAGTGCGATAAAAGGTTTTTTCATGGTGTTGTCCGTTGTTTTGAAAAATTTGGGGAGCGTGTGGTTAGCCTTTTCGCGAATGAATTCGCTCCTACGGGGATTGTGTAGGAGCGACTTCAGTCGCGAAGTCGGTGTCTTGATCCGGCATGGTTGTCTGGCAGGTGTGCATTGCCTTCGGGAAACAGCTTCTTGCGCAGGCTGCCGTCTTCATAAGCGGTCTTGTACGAGCCACGGCGTTGCAGTTCGGGGATCACCAGGTCGATGAAGTCCACATAGCTTTCCGGGGTGACGATGCGGGTCAGGTTGAAGCCGTCCAGACCAGTTTCCTCGATCCAGGATTCCAGTTCGTCCGCGACCTGTTCAGGCGAGCCGACCAAGGTGATATAGCGGCCGCCCAGGGCGTGCTGGTCGAGCAGGCGCTGGCGGGTCCAGTCGTTGTTCTTGAGGTTTTTCGTCGCGGACTGGATGGCGTTGCTTTTCACATACTGAATAGGCTCGTCCAGTTCGTACTCGGCGAAGTCGATGCCGGTCGAGGCCGCGAAATGTGCCACGCCGGCTTCGGCACTGGCGTAGCTGCGGTATTCGTCGTATTTCTCCCGGGCAATGGCTTCGGTGGCTCCGACAATCACGTTCAGGCCCATGAACACCTTGATGCTGTCGGGGTTGCGTCCGGCGGCTACGGCGCTGGCGCGGACCTTGTCCACTTGCTCACGTGTCGCGGCCTTGTTCTGGCCGCTGATGAATACGCATTCGGCATTCTGTCCGGCGAACTGCAAGCCTCGTTCCGAGCTGCCAGCCTGAAACAGTACCGGCGTTCGTTGCGGTGACGGTTCGCAGAGGTGATAACCCTCCACCTGATAGAACTCGCCCTTGTGCCGAACCTTGTGGACCTTCTCTGGCCGGGCATAGATGCGCTGTTCGCGATCATTGATGACCGCGCCGTCCTCCCAACTGCCTTCCCAGAGCTTGTACAACACCTCCAGGTATTCGTCGGCCTGATCGTAGCGGCGGTCATGTTCGACCTGCTCGGTCAGGCCCATGGCTCTGGCCGCGCTGTCGAGATAGCCGGTGACAATATTCCATCCCACCCGGCCACGGCTCAGATGGTCCAGCGTCGACATGCGTCGCGCGAACAGATAAGGCGTTTCATAGGTCAGGTTGGCAGTGAGGCCGAAGCCCAGGTTTCTGGTGACTGCTGCCATGGCCGACACCAGCAGCAACGGGTCGTTGACCGGTAACTGGATCGACTCCTTGAGGGTGACGTCGACCGAGTTCTGATACACGTCGTATACGCCGACGATATCGGCGATGAACAGCCCGTCGAACAGGCCGCGCTCCAGCAGTTGTGCCAGCTCGGTCCAGTATTCGAGGGTCTTGTACTGGGTGGAGTTGTCCCGTGGATGTGTCCACAGCCCATGGTTGATATGGCCGATGCAGTTCATGTTGAACGCATTGAGCAGGATTTTCTTCTTGGCCATCAGATGGTCCCCCGGCGTGGAGGGTTGATCTCATTGAGGTAGTAATTACCGATGGCGTGATACTTCCAGCGCACCGGATCATGCAGGGTATGTACGCGGGCATTGCGCCAGTGACGGTCCAGCCCGTGTTCGGCCAGCGTCGACTGGCTGCCGGCCAGTTCAAACAGTCTGCTTCCTGCTTCCAGAGAAATTTCCGTGCTGATGGCACGGGCCTCGGCTACGGCGATGGATGCAGCGGCCAGGGTCTGGTCGTTGCTGTCGGCCTGGGCTGTGTCCAGATACTCGCCAGCCCGTTCGAGCAAGGCTTCGGCTGCATGCAGGCGGATGCCCAGCTTGCCGAAGCTGTGCAGGGTCAATGGGTCGTCCACGGCTTTTTCCAGGCCGGAGTCGATCCACGGGCGTGTGCGAGTGCGCACGAATGCCAGCGCGTCCTCAAAGGCTGCACGGGCAATGCCGGTATCGATGGCCGCATGGAGAATCTGCGCCAGCGGGCCGACTGTGGTCGGGCGCTCGAAAGCGCTCTGGAACGGGATGACATCCTCGGCGCTGACATACACATTTTCAAACACCACCGAACCGCTGCCGGTGGTGCGCTGGCCGAAGCCGCTCCAGTCGTCGATCACTTCAAGACCGGCGCTGTCGTGAGAAACGAAAGCCAGTTGCTGAATGCCTTGGTCGTCAATGACTGAGGTCGGAATCCGCTGTGCGTACAGCGCTCCGGTGGCGTAGAACTTGCGACCGTTGATGCGATAACCGTCGCCATCACGCTCCAGACGTGTGGTGCGCTCGCTGGCGGTTTTGGTGCCCAGTTCTGCCAGAGCATTGCCGAAGCGTTTCCCGGCCAGCACTTCGGCATACAGGCGTGCCTGTTGCCGTTCGCTGCCATTCACGCGCAGCACTTCAAGGGCGTAGAAGTGGTTCTGCGGGATCTGCCCCAGCGAGCCGTCAGCCTGGGCGATTATCTGTACGACCTTGGCCAGGGTGACATTGGACACGCCCGCGCCACCAAAGGCTTTTGGCACACTGATACCCCACAGACCGGACTGGCTGAACAGGTCGAGTTCGGGGTTCGGCAGACGGCGTTCGCGGTCACGCAGGGCACTGTCGGTGGTGAATGTCTGCGCCAGTTCGCTGGCCACTTGCAGGGCCTGCGCGTCACTGGTGATCACGACAGGGGGTGGAGTGAAGCTCATAACGATGTTCTCCAGTTGTCTGGTTCAAATCCAGGAGTGGCGTGCGGGCAGGGTGCCGTTCAGATGCCAGGCGCCGACGGCATAGTATTTCCAGCGCACCGGGTCATGGAGGGTGTGGACGCGGGCATTGCGCCAGTGGCGGTCGAGATTGAACTGCGCCAGGGTGGCGCGGCTGCCAGCCAGCTCGAACAGCTTTTCACTGGCGAGCAACGAGATTTCCGTGGTCAGTACCTTGGCGCGGGCCACTGCAATGGAGGCGCGGGCTGCGGAGTCTTCGTCGATTGGCGCAGCATTCACTTCGTCGAGGGTCTGGGCGGCCTTGCGCAAGAGGGCTTCGGCGGCATGCAGGTCGAGTTTCAGCTTGCCGATATCAGCGATGACATAAGGGTCGTCACTGGCTCGCTCGACGTTGGCATCGACCCATGGACGAGCACGCTCGCGCACAAAGGTGATGGCCTCGTCGATGGCCTCGCGAGCGATACCTGCATCAATGGCAGCTTGAATCAGTTGTGAGGCGGCGCCCTGAATATTCGGAGTCAGCGCCAGGCGCCAGTTGTCGATCACGTGCTCGGCTTCCACCGGTACGTTATTGAGCAATACCGTGCCACTGGCCGTGGTGCGCTGGCCGAAGCCTGACCAGTCATCGACGATGCTCAGGCCCGGCGCGCCGCGTTTCACGAAGGCCATGACCTGCCGTCCTTCGTCGTCCAGGGCCTTGACCGCTACCCAGTGGGCGAACAGGGCGCCAGTGGAATAGAACTTCTGGCCATTGATGACAAAACGGTCGCCGTCGGCAGTGATGCGTGCCTTGAGTTCCAGCGTGTTTTTCGTACCCCGCTCGGGCCCGGCATTGCCGATGCGCCAGCCATCGAGGACGCTTTGAAACAGGGACTTCTTTTGCTGTTCGTTGGCACCGTCCTGCAGCAGATGAAGGATGCCGAACTGGTTCTGCGGGATCTGCCCGAGTGCAGGGTCGGCAGCCGAGATGATCCGGAATACTTCGGCAATGGTCACGAAGGAAACCTGCGGGCCGCCATAAGCCTTGGGAACGGAAATGCTGCCCAGCCCGTTACGGGTGAACTGCTCGATTTCCGACCAGGGCAGCCTGCGTTCCTGATCCCTTCTGGCTGCATTCAGGCGTGCGATGCCTGCCAGCTCATGGGCGGCGGCAATGGCCTGGGCGTCGTTGTGCAACACCTTGGCCGGTAGTAGCAAGGGCGCAACATCTGGCTCTTGTGGAGCCGAGGTGTGCTGGGCAGTGTTTTTAGGTAATGCCCTGGTGTTATCCACGGGGGTAATTGTGAAAGAAACCATCGGAACCTCGTTACGGGGGCGCCGCCCAAGGGGCAGCAAGAAAACATCACGATGTCCGGTGGTCCGGTTTATATACCCTAATCTTGTATCAATTTTTTTAAAACGTGCTTTTTGGAATAAGCATAGATGGCAAATGTTGGCGATTCAGAAGGCGCTGGCTGACCCCTTGGGTGGCGTCACAAGTACTGACTTGTCAGTCAGGCCATGTGGAAATATTACTCCATGTTAGTTGTATGTATTTATATGTGTTTTTGTAATGAGTGGATGAACAGGTTTTCATCATTCAGCACTCTTTCAGAAAATAGAGTGTATGTGAAAGACGCCAGCGGTCCATGATCAGAGTCCGAATCATGTAAGGCTGGCGTACAGTAAGATAGGCGTTATTCAACATCACCGGACAAGTTCACCTGAAGTCCGGATTTTTATTTCGCGTGGTGGTGCCCAAAGCGAGTTGTTTCCTACACGGTCAATGACACAATAAGTAGCCTCCAGTTTTTCGCAGCCTGCTTCGCGTATCAATGTTGCAGGTACGACCAGATCGATGGGCTCCCCAATGTCTTCGAGAGTCAGAGGTGGCAGATCCATGCGCAGGTCACCCCAGCGCAGGGTGATTTCGTCATGGGGAGCCATGTTCAGGTAGGGCTCGATCGTGATCGGTAGTCCGCTGTTCATGTGCCTGCTGCTCAAGCCGCGACGTACGACCGAAGGTGGCAGGGACAACGGAGCCAGCCCCTGGTTTTCTTCCTCGATGGGGTCCAGCAACTGACCGCCAGGTGCATCCAGCTTGACCCATATCTTGCGGGTGGGCGAGGTGACAGGAGCCCCGCCCACTTTCATCATCTTGTAATAGGTACGTGCCTTGCCGTTTTGCAGAAAGCTTTCCGGTACACGCAGGGCGATGTTCTGATCGATGTCGGAGGCCGTAAGGATTTTCGACGCGACGTAGCAGCCATCCCAGAACAGTTCGATCAGGTCACCTTCATCCATATCGTTATAGGGATGAATATGAACCATCAAATGAGACGCTATCCGCACCCCGATGCCGTGACGGCTGGCCTGGGGAATGAAGGGGGGTGAAAGCTTCGAGGAAGCGGGGTTGCAATAGGTGTGGCTCATGTCCGAATACTCTTGGTTAACAGAAGTGCCAGTAACGGGTTGTTATCGCCTGTGCGGTTTTTCTGTGGTCGCATGGTCTGAAAGTATGAGTTGATAAGTACCTTGAAGTTTGGAGCTGTGGCAAACATTGCAAGGTGTTGTAAGACCGTACTTGAAACTTGCAGTGATGCCATATCTGTTATTTGGAGTGAGCTAATGGGTTTTGTGTGCGAGTGTCAATATGCGAATGGAGGGCGATGAGGAGCTTTTGAAAAAATAGATAATTCCTACATCGATATACCGAGGCTGTTTACTTTTAAACAAACTAACGTCCTACTACAAAGATGTGCCCTGTAATGTTCGTTACATGAACAACAACTACCTGATGAGCAGGCGCAGGAGGGAGATTTGTGCGTGTCGGGGCAGGATGAAGGGCTGATCGTGAGGCGGGGAGGGTTCAAGAAATCAATTCGATATTTTTCCCGGGCTTTGAGGCGTTCACCTGCCAGGGATGTTGATCGATCAATTCGTGTGGAAATGTAATGTCGGCAAAAGCAGCGCCATCGGGACGCTGCTTGTGTGGTGGGCTGCTTTCAGGGTCAGGTTCTGGTTCGTTCCAGAAACTGCCTGGTACGTTCTTCCTTCGGGTTGGCGAACAAGGCCTTGGCTTCTCCTTGCTCAACGATCACGCCCTTGTCGATGAAAATCACCCGGTTGGCGACATCCCGCGCAAAGCTCATCTCGTGGGTGACGATAACCATGGTGCGGTTTTCTTCGGCCAGTGCCCGAATGGCCGTCAGCACTTCGCCGACCAGCTCCGGGTCCAGCGCAGAGGTGGGTTCGTCGAAGAGGATGACCTGGGGTTCCATTGCCAATGCCCTGGCAATCGCGACCCGTTGCTGCTGCCCACCGGACAGACGACGCGGATAGGCATCTTCCTTGCCCGACAGCCCGACCTTGGCCAGCAGCTGCCGGGCCAGAGCAATGGCCTTTTCCCGGTCAACCTTCTTGACCACCACCGGGCCTTCGATGACATTTTCAAGCGCCGTTCGATGGGGGAAGAGGTTGAAGTTCTGGAACACAAACCCGACCTGCTGGCGCAACTGGCGGATCAGGTTCTGTTGCTGGCTCAAGGTGCGACTGCTATCAATCTGGATGTCACCTACCTTGATCGTCCCGCTGGTGGGTGTTTCAAGCAGATTCAGGCAGCGCAGCAACGTGGTTTTCCCCGAGCCGCTGGGGCCGATGATTGCCACGACTTCCCCGGCTTCAATGCGCAGGTCGATGCCCTTGAGCACTTGCTGGCCCTTGAACTCCTTGGTGAGGTTTTCAACCACGATCATGCTTCAAGACTCCAGATCATGCCGATTGACCCTCGCTTCGAGACGGTTTTGCAGGTGCGCGAGCAGCGATGCAAGGACCCAGTAGATCAGCGCGGCGGCAAGGTACATGGTGAAGATTTCAAAGGTTCGGGCGGTGATCAGTTGTGCCTGACGGAACAACTCCGGCACCTGAATCGTAGCGGCCAGGGCCGTGTCCTTGACCAGAGAAATGAAACTGTTGCCCAGCGGTGGCAGGGCAGTACGTGCTGCTTGCGGAAGGATCGCCCGACGCATGGTCTGCCAGCGGGTCATGCCGATACTGGCCGCCGCTTCCCACTGCCCGCGCTCTACGGCACCGATGGCAGCGCGCAGGATTTCACAGGCGTAGGCAGCCATGTTCAACGAGAAACCGATCAGCGCTGCAGGCAGCGGGTCCAGTTCGATTCCCAGTTGAGGCAGGCCGTAATAGATCACGAACAATTGCACGAGCAGCGGTGTGCCACGGAAGAACGACACGTAGATACGTGCCGTCCAGCTCACCAGCTTGAAACGCGACAGGCGCATCAGTGCCAGGCCGAAGCCCAGCAGCAATCCGAAAAACATCCCGCCAAGACTGAGAATGACCGTGTAGTACGCGCCCTTGAGCAGAAAGGGCGCAGAGTCTGCTACGAGTTTCAGACCCTCTTCGATCATTTGGTCACGTCAGCGTTGAAGTACTTTTGCGACAGTTTGCCCAGAGTGCCGTCGGCACGCAGCTTGTCGAGTGCCTTGTTGATGGCGTCCAGCAATTCAGGCTCGCCCTTGCGCAGGGCAATACCGGATTCCTGGCGGGAGAACGGAGCACCCGCTACACCAAAGGCATCCTTGGTCTTGGCTGCAATTTCCAGAGCCGCCAGACGGTCGACCAGAATGGCGTCGATACGGCCTACGCGCAGGTCCTGGAACTTGGTCGGATCATCGTCGTAGGTCTTGACGATGGCAGTCGGGACATTGGTCTTGATCCACTGCTCATAGTTGGTGCCCAGACCGACACCGACTTTCTTGCCCGCCAGATCCTGAGGGGTCTTGATAGTGTCTTCGTTTTTCTTCTGGGTCAGCGCCTGAAGACCGGAGATGGTGTAGGGCTGGGAGAAGTCGTACTTCTTCTTGCGCTCGTCGGAAATGGTGACCTGGTTGATCACTAGATCCAGACGCTTGGACTCCAGAGCGGCGAGGATGCCGTCCCATTTGGTCGGTTGCACCTTGGCCTTGACGCCAAGCTCCTTGGCCAGAGCCTCGGACAATTCGACCTCGAAGCCGGTCAGTTTGCCGTTTTCGTCCACGAAGCTGAACGGCGGATAAGTGCCTTCCAGACCCACATTGAGGGTACCGCTGTCCTTGATCTTTTGCAGTTGTTCACCTGCCATGGCTTGCCCCGCAATACCGGTGCCGAGCACCAGGCTCAGAGCCGAGAAGAGAAACGTGCGACGAATAGCGGAAATGTTCATGCGAGCCCCTTGTTTGTATGAGATGTCAGGCAAGTCAGACCTGGCGACAGCGTGTGGCGGTCGCGAATATAAATCGAGTTGCTTATAAACAAAAAGAACTAAAAAGCATCTTCAGTTTTTCTTTCGGTATATGCGTCAGCGCCGCTTCATTAGCTGCTGAACACACCCGGATAAGCAAACAACGCTGGCGCACCACCGGTGTGCAGGAAGATCAGCGGACCGTCATTGAAGCGCTGACGCCCGATGCCATCGAGCAGGCCCGCCATGGCCTTGCCGGTGTAGACCGGATCAAGCAGCAGCCCCTCGTGGCTGGCCACCAGTTTGATTGCCGAGAGCGTGCCTGCGTTAGGTTCACCATAGCGCGGGCCGAAGTATTCGTCCCACAGTTGCACCTTGAAGGCGGGGGGGAGTGCGACATCAAGCAACTCGGCGGTACGTTCGGCCAGGCCTTGGACCTTGGGGAACTGGGCTTCTTCGCTGCGGGAAACGGTGACGCCAATCACGGGCAGTTCGGGCAACTGCTCAGCCAGCGCCAGGGCCAGACCGCTGTGGGTGCCAGCGCTGCCGGAGGCCAGTACCACGGCGGCGAAATCAAGGCCGGTCTGCTTGATCTGCTCGGCCAGTTCCAGCCCGGCACGCACATAGCCCAGTGCGCCTACGGCACTGGAGCCGCCAATCGGTACGAGGTAAGGCTTCTTGCCACTGGTGCGCAGGCGGGCGGCCAGGGCTTGCAGTTGCTCATCGGCGTTATCGAGGTTTTCCACCAGTTCGACTTTGGCGTCGAACAGATCCAGCAGCAGGCGATTGCCGTTGTGCAGGTAGTTGGTGTCTTCAGTGCCGATGGGGTTTTCCAGCAACGCAACGCAACCCAGCCCGAGACGAGCGGCCAATGCTGCGGTCTGGCGCACATGGTTGGACTGGATTGCGCCGGCTGTGATCAGTGTGTCGGCACCCTGAGCCAGTGCGTCGGCCGCCAGATATTCCAGTTTGCGTACCTTGTTGCCGCCCAGCGCAAGGGTCGTGGTGTCATCGCGCTTGATATAGATATCACGGCCCGCCCAGGTCGACAGGCGCTCAAGCTTTTCCAGCGGGGTGGGAGCGCCGATCAGGTCAAGGCGATTGAAACGTGCCAGCTGTTTTTTGATCATCGTGGTAGATAAGCCGAGAAGGGAGTTATCGGACTATATGCAGAGGTTTCCTGCACGGCAACCCACGATGTTTTATGACAAGGGGGTTAAAGCCCTACGCAAATTGTTATTTTTTCCGCACAAATGTTTGCCGTAGAGTGGAGGCCGCAGTGGCCACCATCATCGGGTTGCCTTCTTTGAATCAAGGAGAGTTCAGCGTGAGCGATATTCCAGAAGCACCTGCCCCAGGCCGCTCCAGCCATTGGCAGTTGCAGCGGATCGTCAGCCAGTTGCGCACAGCGCGTGAAGACTGGCGTACTCGCAACAGGCGGGTGAGCGGTGAACATGGTGGTCGGGAGCTGCCTTCCCGGGCGGCCATGGGCGAGATTCTCGAAGCCTTGAGCGGTGCCTTGTTTCCCATGCGTCTGGGACCGGTGGATCTGCGCGAAGAAAGCGAGGATTTCTACGTCGGTCATACCCTGGATGTGGCGCTCAATGCGCTGTTGGCCCAGGCTCGGCTGGAGTTGCGTTACGTGGCGCATCAACAGGGCGGCGAGACTCAGGGGATCGACGAACGGGCGCTGGAACTGATCCAGGATTTCGCCACTGCCTTGCCGGCCATTCGCCTGCTGCTCGATACCGACGTGCTGGCTGCCTATCATGGCGATCCGGCGGCGCGCAGTGTCGATGAGGTTCTGTTGTGCTATCCGGGCATTCTTGCGGTGATCCATCACCGGTTGGCGCATCACCTGTATCGTGCCGGCCTGCCTCTGTTGGCGCGTATCAGTTCGGAAATCGCCCATTCCTCCACCGGCATCGACATTCACCCTGGCGCACAGATCGGGCCGAGCTTCTTTATCGACCATGGCACGGGCGTGGTGATTGGCGAAACGGCCATTATCGGGGAGCGGGTCAGGATCTATCAGGCGGTGACATTGGGCGCCAAGCGTTTCCCGGCAGACGAAGATGGCCAGTTGCAGAAAGGCCATGCACGTCACCCGATCGTCGAAGACGACGTGGTGATCTATGCCGGTGCGACCATTCTGGGGCGTATCACCATTGGCAAGGGTTCGACCATCGGCGGCAACGTCTGGCTGACCCGCAGCGTCCCGGCCGGTTGCAACCTGACCCAGGCCAACCTGCTGCAGCAGGATGATGGAACTCAGAAGTAAGAGAATTGGTAGCTTCAAGCTTCAAGCTTGTGGCTTGCCGCTTGCCACTGTTGCTCCTTGGCGTAGGGAACGATCCTGCGCCATCGTGCGTCATATCCCGGTCTGAGCCCGCATTCCCCTGTATGCGATTTGTTTTTTGCAGGTAGTTTTCTGCCCGCTCATACCAGGAGTCCTTCCCGTGTTCCCCTCTTTTTATGGCGCTTTTTGTCTTGAAGCAGAGGCGTGCCGTTCATGAGTACGTCCGTTTCCCCATCCAGCGGCCAGGTCCGCATGAATGCTCCGGTGTTCTACTTTGCCGCGAGTGTCATCCTGATCTTTGGCGTCACCGTAATTGCTTTCCCGCAAGCCAGCGGCGAATGGTTATTGGCAGCGCAGAACTGGGCGGCCAATACGGTCGGCTGGTACTACATGCTGGCCATGACGCTGTATCTGGTCTTCGTGGTGGTCACCGCCTTGTCTGGCTACGGCAAGATCAAGCTCGGTGCCGACCACGACGAGCCCGAGTTCAGCTATCTGTCATGGGCGGGCATGTTGTTTGCCGCCGGGATCAGCATCACGCTGTTCTTCTTCTGTGTCTCCGAGCCCCTGACCCACATGCTGCAACCGCCGCAGGGCGAGGGCGGAACCACTGAATCTGCGCGTCAGGCCATGCAGTTGCTGTTCCTGCACTGGGGCTTGCATGGCTGGGGCGTATTTGCCTTTGTCGGCATGGCACTGGCCTACTTCGCCTATCGGCACAACTTGCCGCTGGCCTTGCGCTCGGCGCTGTACCCGCTGATCGGCAAGCGTATCAACGGCCCTATCGGTTATGCCGTCGATGGTTTTGGCATCATCGCGACCATCTTTGGTCTTGGCGCCGATATGGGATTCGGCGTGCTTCACCTGAACTCGGGGCTGGATTACCTGTTCGGCGTGTCCCATACCCAATGGATTCAGGTCGGGTTGATCACGTTGATGATGGGCGCTGCAATTCTGGTAGCCGTTTCGGGCGTCGACAAGGGCGTGCGAGTCATGTCCGACATCAACATGCTGCTCGCCTGCGCACTGCTGCTGTTCGTCTTGTTCGCCGGCCCGACTCAACATCTGCTTAACACGCTGGTGCAGAACATCGGCGACTATCTGGGCGCGCTGCCGACCAAGAGTTTCGATGTCTATGCCTACAGTAGCGACGCCAATGGCTGGCTGGGCGGCTGGACAGTGTTCTATTGGGCCTGGTGGATTGCATGGGCGCCTTTCGTAGGCCTGTTCATTGCGCGTATTTCTCGTGGCCGGACCATTCGCGAATTCGTCTTTGGCGTGCTGCTGATCCCGCTGGGTTTCACCCTCGCCTGGATGTCGATATTCGGTAACAGCGCCATCGAGCAAGTGCTCAACCACGGCATGACTGCGCTGGGACAGTCAGCCATCGATGATCCGTCGATGACCCTGTACCTGCTGCTGGAAACCTATCCATGGAGCAAGACTGTCATTGCGGTGACGGTGTTCATCAGCTTTGTCTTCTTCGTCACCTCGGCGGACTCGGGCACTGTAGTGCTGTCTACCCTGTCGGCCAAGGGCGGCGGCCCGGACGAAGACGGTCCGAAATGGCTGCGTGTGTTCTGGGGTGTGGCGACAGCGGTGATTACCAGCGGGTTGCTGTTCTCCGGCAGCATCGATGCGCTGAAGTCCGCCGTCGTGCTGACCTCGCTGCCGTTCTCGCTGATTCTGCTGCTGATGATGTGGGGGCTGCACAAGGCGTTCTTCATGGAGAGCCAGCGCCAGATCGCCCAGACCTACTCGCTGGCTCCGGCTTCCGGTGCGCGACGTGGAGGCTGGCGACAACGCCTTAGCCAGGCCGTGCACTATCCATCGCGTGACGAGGTCTATCGCTTCCTCGACCAGACCGTGCGCCCTGCGATTGAAGAAGTGACTGCGGTGTTCGTTGAGAAAGGCCTGAGTGTCGATACTCAACCCGATCCATCCAACGACTCCGTCAGCCTGGAAATCGGCCACGGCGAAGAACGACCGTTCATTTACCAGGTGCAGATGAAAGGCTTCTTCACCCCGTCATTCGCCCGCGGCGGCATGGGCTCGAAACAACTGAACAACCGTCGTTACTACCGAGCCGAAGTCCACTTGAGCGAAGGCAGCCAGGACTACGATCTGGTGGGCTACACCAAGGAACAGGTCATCAACGACATACTGGACCAGTACGAACGGCATATGCAGTTCTTGCATTTGGTGAGGTAGGGGCAAGTTGCAAGTTGCAAGGGGCAAGCTGCAAGCCTCAAGCCTCAAGTCAAAAGCTTGTAGCTTGTAGCTTGTAGCTTGTAGCTTGTAGCTTGTAGCTTGCGGCTTGTAACTTGCAGCTACATTCTCACGTACTTTCCCTCTCAATCAGGCTGCAATCGAGCAGGTTCAGCCTTTGTATTTCCCCTTCCAGCGGCAGTACGCCCAGGCTTTCCAGTACGCGCTGTGCAGCCAGGACGCCGATTTCCAGGGCGGGTGGTTTGATGGTGCTGAGGCTGGGCATCATCATTTGTGCGAAGGCGTAGTCGCCAAAGCCCATGACCGCGCAGTCCTTCGGTATTTGCAGGCCTGCGCGCTGGCTGGCGAGCAGTCCACCGGCGGCCAGGTTGTCGTTGGCGAAGAAGATGGCGTCGGGCCTGGTTTCGCGGCTCATGAGCGCATCCATCGCCTGTTTGCCTGCCTCGAAGGGTGCCAGCCCTTCATCCGGGACGAAGACTGTGGGTTTCAGGCCGAATGTTTCCAGGGTGGCGATGTAGCCGTCACGACGTTCCAGAGCACTGAAGTCACCTGCCATGCTGTTCTGCACGAAGGCGATTCGTCGGTAGCCCTTGTCATGCAGATAACGTGTAGCGGTGACGCCCACTTCGTAATGCGAGAACCCGATCTGGATCGGGCTGCGACCAGGTTGGTGGTCCCAGGTTTCGATCACCGGGATATCCGCCTGCTCGATCATTTTCTCTGTGGCAGCACTGTGAAAGCGGCTGGTCAGCACCAGCGCTGCCGGTGACCAGCCCAGAAATGCCCGTACCGCGCTTTCTTCCTGTTCGGTGGAGAAGTAGCTGGAGGCCAGTAGCAACTGGAAGCCGTGCTTGCTCAAGGTATCGCTGAAGCCCTGAATGGTGTTGGCGAAGATCGGGCCGGAAATGTTGGGAATCACCATGGCCACGACCCGGCTGCGCGCCGATGCCAGGCCTCCTGCCACCAGATTGGGTACATAGCCCAGTTGATTGACCGCTGCGGCGATGCGTTCGCGCAGTTCGGGGGAAACCTGATCCGGCTGGTTGAAATAACGCGACACGGTAATGGCCGAAACACCTGCCTGCTTTGCCACGCCAGTGATGGTCACGCGGCCTGCGCCTCGGCGTTTGCGTGTCGCAGGAATCTCGTCAGCCATGTGCAGTCACTTCGTATAAAAGAAAAAAGAATATAAAGGTAATTTTTCAGTATTTGACGATCTATGTGTCGGTTACTGATACTGGCGATGTTAGCGCTAACAAACTGGTTTGTCTGCTACTCGCCACCGCGAATGCCCGAACCCGGTTAGCCAGCAATTTCAGACGTCAGTGCTTGAACACTGACCGACCAGGGCACATATCAGGCAGGCACGCAGATGCACACAACACTTGGGGATAGCGTCAAACACAACCTTCTGGCGCAAGCCGTCGGCCAGGCCAACACGGCGCGCGGACGTCGTTGCGGCATGCTGCTGATGGGCCTGGCGGCTTTGCCGCTGGCTCCGGCGATGGCCGAAACCGAAGCCACGCAGAACGCCGAGGCGCCCACGCTCAAAGCGGTCACCGTTACCGCCACGCGCCGCGAAGAGTCGTTGCAGAAGGTGCCTGTCGCGGTTTCCGTGGTTGAAGGCGAGCAACTGGAGCGCGACAACCGCAATGGTGTTTCCAGCATCGTGCAGCAGATTCCGACCCTGAACTTCCGCACCGGCGCTTCCAACAAGGACACCTCGCTGTTCATCCGTGGTGTGGGCACTATCTCCACATCGCCGGGCGTCGAGCCGACCGTTGCGACGGTCATCGACGGTGTCGTGCTCGGTCGTCCCGGCCAGGCAACCCTGGACCTGCTGGATCTGGAGCGCATCGAAGTCCTGCGCGGCCCTCAGGGCACGTTGTTCGGCAAGAACGCTTCGGCCGGTGTGCTCAACGTGGTCACCAAGGCTCCGACCGAAGAGACACATGGCTATATCGATCAGTCCTATTTCAGCGGTAACGAAAGCCGCACGCGCTTCGGTATCGGCGGCAGCCTGATTCCGCAGACCCTCAAGGGCTCGATCACTACCCTGTTCGGCAGCTACGACGGCAACGTCGACAACAAGCTCAACGGTCAGGAGGTCAACGGCTATAACCGTAAGGGCGCACGGGGCAAGCTGGAGTTCACCCCGAATGACGACATCAAGTTCACCCTGACCGCCGACTACATGGAGGCTCATGACGATGCGCCCAACGGCGTGGTCAGCAAGTCGCTGACGCCAGCGTTCAGCAGTGCCTTGTCGCCTGTGCGGGCCGACAGCGACAACCGCGATGTGAACAGCGATTACCGCAGCCATGTCGATGACATCAACAAAGGCTTGTCCGGCCAACTGGACTGGAAGCTGGGCGACTACACCCTGACCTCCATCACCGCCTGGCGCGGCTGGGACAACACCCAGTATCAGGATGGCGACCGTCTCGGCACCATCACCGCTGCGTTCCCCGGCACCGAAGACAAGGGCCAGCTGGAGTACAACCAGTATTCTCAGGAACTGCGCCTGGCTTCGCCGAAAGGTGAGTTCCTGGAGTATGTCGGCGGCCTGTTCTACATGCATGGCAAGAGCGATGAAACCTATCAGCGCACCTTGATCACGCCAACGACCCAGGACCGTGGCATCGCCGACTACAGCACTACCAGTGAAAGCTACTCGGTATTTGGTGAAACCACCTTCAACTTCACGCCTGATTTCCGTGCGATCGCCGGCCTGCGCTGGACCCACGACAAGCTGGAATATGACCACCGTCGTGTATCCACCTCGGCCACTACGGTCAGCGGCATCCAGCCGGCGACCAGCAGCTCGGGCACCGTGGATGAAGATGGCAAGTCCGGTCGTCTGGGTCTGCAATACGATCTCAGCGATGCGGTGACCACTTATGTCACTTACTCGCGTGGCTACAAAGGCCCGGCTTATAACGTGTTCTTCAACATGCAGCCGCGTGATACCGATGCGCTCAAACCGGAAACTTCCAACACCTGGGAAGTCGGTATCAAGGCCACCAGCTGGAACAATCGCCTGACCACCAACCTGGCGGTCTTCCGCAGCGAGTACGACAACTATCAGGCGAACTTCTTCGACAGCGTGGCCGGGCAGGTGGTAACGCGCCTGATCAACGCCGGTAGTGTCAGCACTGAAGGTGTCGAA
This sequence comes from Pseudomonas sp. FG43, assembly GCF_057809175.1. Lineage (NCBI taxonomy): Bacteria > Pseudomonadati > Pseudomonadota > Gammaproteobacteria > Pseudomonadales > Pseudomonadaceae > Pseudomonas > Pseudomonas sp. FG43. The sequence goes on along the minus strand of NZ_JBMDJL010000003.1, from coordinate 159,781 downwards.
CTCGATTACGCCTTGCAGGCCACCACCAACCTGAAAATCTCCGGTGCAGTGGCTTACACCAAGGCGCGTATCGACAGCTTCGCATGCCCGGCCGGTGCGGCGGCGTCCTGCAACGTCGATGGCAAGACTCTGCCATACAGCCCTGACTGGAAAAGCTACGTTCGTGCCGACTACACCATCCCGCTGGATAACGGCCTGGACATCGAGCTGGGTACCGATTACAGCTGGCAGAGCGAAGTGCAGTACGACATCAGCCAGAACGCCGACACCAAACAAGGCGCTTACGGCATCTGGAATGCGAGCGTTGCCCTGGCGGATTACAACGCAGGCTGGCGTGTAGCGTTGCTGGGCAAGAACCTGGCTGACAAGTCTTACTCGCCGATGCTGGCCACTGGCGGTAACTACATCTACCGTGCAGTACCACGTGATGACGAGCGTTATTTCGGTGTGCAGTTGCGTAAGGATTTTTGAGCCGTTGCGTGCAACAACCCTCAATGAATCGGTAAGGAGTTGGTTATGAGCGAGTCCGCTCGTCAGTTGAAGTTAGGCGCGTTTCTAATGGCCACCGGGCATCATGTGGCGGCCTGGCGTCACCCGGATGTTCCGGCCAATGCAGGGCTTGATATCAAGCACTACAAGCATCTGGCCAGGGTGGCGGAAGATGCGCGGTTCGACGCATTGTTTGTGGCTGACAGTGTGGCGGCCGCGACCGGAGATATCGCCAGTCACATGGCGCGCTCCGATCATTTCGAGCCGCTGACGCTGCTGTCGGCCCTGAGCGCAGTGACCGATAACATCGGCCTGATTGCAACGGCGACCACGACCTATAACGAGCCTTACCATGTCGCCCGCAAGTTCGCCTCGCTGGATCATCTGTCCGGCGGGCGGGCTGGCTGGAATCTGGTGACTTCCGATGCCGCCGCCGAAGCTCAGAACTTCGGCCGTGAAGAACATGTGGGACACGCCGAGCGCTATAGTCGTGCCCGGGAGTTTCATCAGGTAGTGACCGGGCTCTGGGACAGCTGGGCGGACGACGCTTTTATCCGCGACAAGGCCAGCGGGGAATATTACGACCCCGCCAAGCTGCATGTGCTCGACCATCACGGCGAACACTTCAATGTCAAAGGCCCGCTGAATGTGGCGCGCTCTCCACAAGGCCAGCCTGTCGTGGTGCAGGCGGGTTCTTCGGAGGTCGGGCGTGATCTGGCGGCGCAAACGGCTGAAGTGGTCTTCACGGCCCAGACTTCACTGGCCGATGCCCAGGCGTTCTACGCCGATATCAAGGGGCGACTGAAGGCATACGGGCGCAGTGCCGAGTCGCTGAAAATCATGCCTGGCGTGTTTATCGTGGTGGCTGAAACCGAGGCTGAGGCCAAGGCAAAATTCGAGTCGTTCCAGGATCTGGTCGACCCTCATGTGGGCGTGGCGTTGCTGGGCCGCATGCTGGGCAACTTCGATCTGTCGGGCTATCCGCTTGATGGACCGTTGCCGGAACTGCCATTGACCGACAGCGGCCAGCGCAGTCGGCAAAAGCTGCTGACCGATCTGGCCGAGAAGGAAAACCTGAACCTTGCGCAACTGGGACGTCGCATCGCCGGTGGCCGAGGGCATTACAGCCTGATCGGCACGCCAGCGCAGATCGCCGATGAGCTACAGACCTGGTTCGAGCAAGGTGCTGCGGACGGCTTCAACGTGCTGGTACCGCATCTGCCGGGCGGTCTGGAAGATGTGGCCCGCCTGCTGGTGCCTGAGCTGCAACGCCGCGGATTGTTCCGCACCGAATACGAAGGTTCGACCCTGCGTGAAAACCTCGGGCTGCAAAGACCATCGAACCGGTTTGAGTAACTGACGACTGTAGGAGCGGGTTCATCCGCGAGACGCCATTGAAGGCGACAGATCTTCTGCGGATGTACCGGCCTCTCGCGAATGAGCGGAGCGCCGCCCGATTCGCTCCTGCGATGGTTTTGCAGTGCAATCCTATTCATAAGGAAAACTCCCATGAAACCACAGGCCTTCATCGCCGCCGTCCTGACCTTGTGCGGGGTGTTCAACACCGCGATTGCCAAAGAGCCGGACGCCCTGCGCATCGGCTATCAGAAGGGCTCCATCACACTGGTACTGGCCAAGGAACACGGCTTGCTGGAAAAGCGCTTCGCCAATACCCAGATCAAGTGGATCGAGTTTCCAGCCGGGCCGCAGATGCTTGAGGCCTTGAATATCGGCAGTCTGGATATCGCTTCGACCGGTGATATCCCGCCGATCTTCGCTCAGGTGGCAGGCGCCGATCTGGTGTACATCGGCGCCGAGCCGGCCAAGCCGCAAGCTGAAACCATACTGGTGCGCAACGACAGCCCGCTCAAAGGCGTGACTGACCTGAAAGGCCGCAAGGTCGCGTTGCAGAAAGGCTCCAGCGCCCACAATCTGGTGTTGCGTGCCTTGAACAAGGCCGGTCTGAGCTTCAAGGATATCCAGCCGATCTACCTGACTCCGGCCGATGCCCGTGCCGCGTTTGAAAACGGCAGCGTCGATGCCTGGGCCATCTGGGACCCCTATTACTCCATCGCCATCAATGAAGGGCACAGCCGTGTGCTGGCCAATGGCGAAGGGCTTGGGTTGTCCGGTCCGATCTACACGGCTCGTCGAGCCTATGCCGAGAGCAACGGTGATTTCGTTCAGCAGGTATTGAACGAACTGAGCGCCGCCGACGCGCTGACCCGTAGCCAGCGTGCCGAGAGTATCCAGATACTGTCGCGCAGCATGGGCTTGCCTGAAGCGGTGATCGGTCAGTACATCGACCATCGTCCAGAATCACCCAGCCTGCCGATCACGCCTGAAATCATCCGCGCCCAACAGGCCACCGCCGATCTGTTCTACGAGAACCGACTGGTGCCCAAGCGGGTCGATGTACAGCAGGCTGTATTGAAGGGAGGCGTTCGCGAATGAATTCATTCACGCGAAGGCCATCCGAAACCACCTTACAAGAGAGGACTCAATGACCTACATCGCTGCCGAAAACCGCTATAACGACATGCCTTATCGCCGTACCGGCCGCAGTGGGCTGGTGTTGCCGGCTCTCTCGCTTGGTCTTTGGCACAACTTCGGTGACACCACGCCCATCGAAACCCAGCGCGCCATGCTGCGCACGGCATTCGATCTGGGGATCAATCATTTCGATCTGGCCAACAACTACGGCCCGCCCTATGGCAGTGCCGAAGTCAATTTCGGTCGTTTGCTGCGCGAAGACTTCAAGCAGTACCGCGATGAACTGATCATCTCCACCAAGGCAGGCTGGGACATGTGGCCTGGGCCTTACGGGCAGGGTGGCGGGTCACGCAAGTACGTGCTGGCCAGCCTCGACCAGAGCCTGCAACGCCTGGGCCTCGACTATGTGGATATCTTCTATTCCCATCGCTTCGACCCTGATACTCCGCTGGAGGAAACCGCTGGCGCACTGGCCACTGCCGTGCAGCAGGGCAAGGCGTTGTACATCGGTATTTCTTCCTACTCAGGCTCGAAAACCCGCGAAATTGCCGCGCTGCTGAAAGAGTGGAAGGTGCCGCTGTTGATCCATCAACCGGCTTACAACCTGCTCAATCGCTGGGTCGAGAAAGATCTGCTCGATGCAACCGAAGAGCTGGGCACTGGCGTGATTGCCTTTACCGCTCTGGCTCAGGGGCTGCTGTCGGACAAGTATCTGAATGGTGTGCCGCAGGACGCTCGGGTCAATCGCCCGGGTGGCGGTTCGTTGCAGGCTTCGCATTTGTCCGAAGAAAACATCGCCCATGTGCGGGCGCTCAACGAGATTGCCAAGCGTCGTGGTCAAAGCCTGGCGCAGATGGCTCTGGCCTGGACGCTGCGTGATCCGCGTGTGACCTCTGCCCTGATTGGTGCCAGCCGTCCGGAGCAGATCATCGAGAACGTCGGCGCGTTGAAGAACCTTGAGTTCAGCAGTGAGGAACTGGCCGAGATCGATCGTTTTGCCGTGGAAGGCGGGATCAACCTCTGGGCCAAGCCTTCGCTGGCCCAATAACTGCGTAGGAGCGAATTCATTCGCTCCTGCAGATCACATCATGAATGGGGGGGAGTGGGGGTTTAACCCTCATCCCCTTCATCGTCATCCCCGCCATCGACCTTCATGCCCAGCTCCTTGATCTTGCGGGTCAAGGTGTTGCGGCCCCAGCCCAGCAGCACGGCGGCGTCGCGACGGCGACCGGCTGTGTGCTTGAGCGCGGTTTCGATCATGATGCGCTCGAAGGTCGGTACGGCGCTGTCCAGCAGGCTGGACTGGCCGCGAGACAGTGCCTGATCGGCCCACTGACGCAATGCCTGTTCCCAGTTGGTCACTGGCGCGGCGTCTTGTGGCAGGCTGAGCAGTTCGGGCGGCAGGTCGCTGATATGCACTTCACGGCCTGAAGCCATGACCGTGATCCAGCGGCAAGTGTTTTCCAGTTGGCGGACGTTGCCCGGCCATGGCAGATGCTTGAGATATTCCTCGGTCTCGGCCTTGAGCAGCTTGGGCTCTACCGCCAGTTCCTGCGCAGCGCGGCTCAGGAAGTGCTTGGCCAGGGTCGGGATGTCTTCGCGACGGTCCGACATGCGTGGAATGTGGATACGGATCACGTTCAGGCGGTGGAACAAGTCTTCACGGAACTTGCCGGCCTGCACCAGTGTTTCGAGGTTCTGGTGAGTTGCGGCAATGATGCGCACATCGACCTTGACCGGCGTATGACCGCCGACCCGATAGAACTCGCCGTCAGCCAGTACGCGCAGCAGGCGCGTCTGAGTATCGGCTGGCATGTCACCGATTTCATCGAGGAACAGCGTGCCGCCATCGGCCTGCTCGAAGCGGCCGCGCCGCAGGTTGGCCGCGCCGGTAAAGGCGCCTTTTTCGTGGCCAAACAGCTCCGACTCCATCAGATCCTTTGGAATCGCTGCCATGTTCAGTGCAATGAACGGCGAAGCCGAGCGCGGGCTGTGGCGGTGCAGGGCGTGGGCGACCAGCTCTTTACCGGTACCCGATTCGCCGTTGATCAGCACGGTGATGTTGGAGTGGCTCAAACGCCCGATGGCGCGAAACACTTCCTGCATCGCTGGCGCTTCACCAATGATTTCCGGGGTGCGGGTCAGGGCAGGTGCAACGTCCAGGCCTTGCTGTTCCTGGGCGTGCTGGTTGGCGCGCTTGACCAGCGAGACAGCTTCATCGACGTCGAAAGGTTTGGGCAGGTACTCGAAAGCACCGCCCTGATACGACGCTACGGCGCTGTCCAGATCCGAATGGGCGGTCATGATGATGACCGGCAGGCGCGGATGCTGCTCGCGAATGCGCGCCAGCAGATCGAGGCCACTGGCACCCGGCATGCGGATATCGGAAATGATCACGTCCGGTTGCTGACGGGCCAGGCGACTCATCACCCCATCCGCGCTATCGAAGCTTTGTGTGGTCATGCCTTCCTGTTGCAGGGCCTTTTCCAGTACCCAGCGGATGGAACGATCGTCATCTACGATCCAGACAGTTTCACTACGGCTCATGTCGAAGCGGCTCCTTGTTCCAGCGGCAGGAATATCGAGAAAGTGGTGTGGCCGGTATGGCTCTCACATTCGATCAGGCCCTGGTGCTGGCTAATGATGTTCTGGGTAATGGCAAGACCGAGTCCCGTACCATCCGGGCGGCCACTGACCATGGGGTAGAAAATGGTTTCCTGAAGCTCGGCCGGAATACCGGGGCCGTTGTCGATGATTTCGATCTTGCTCACCAGACGATGGCGAATGTGCCCGATGGTGAACTGACGCATGGCGCGAGTACGCAAGGTGATTCGTCCCAGGCGCAGCTCGTTCTGGCCGCTGATGGCCTGCATCGCGTTACGCACGATATTGAGCACAGCCTGGATCATTTGTTCACGGTCTATCAGGACGTCGGGGATACTTGGATCATAGTCGCGCACCAAGGTGATGCATCCCTGACTTTCTGCCTCGACCAGGCTGCAGACCCGCTCAAGCACCTCATGAACATTGGTCATGGCCAGTGAGGGCAGCTTGTTGGACCCCAACATCCGGTCCACCAGATTGCGCAGGCGATCGGCTTCCTCGATGATGACGTTGGTGTAGTCCTTGAGGCTTTCTTCAGGCAGCTCTCGGGACAGCAACTGAGCGGCACCGCGAATCCCGCCGAGGGGGTTCTTTATTTCGTGAGCCAGGCCACGCACCAGCATCTTGGTGGTTTCCTGCTTGGACAACTGGGCTTCTTCCTTGGTGATGCGCAGCAGGCGATCACGTGGATGAACCTCAAGCAGCAACAGGGTTTCGCCCTTGTTGAGAATAGGCGTCACCGCATAGTCGACGGTCAGGGTCTGGCCGGTCAGTGCGGTAAGCATGGCTTCACGTTTGGTGAAAGGATGAGCCTGCTCCACAGCCTGACGAAGCGAACTCAGTGCTTCGGCGGACTCGGTGAACAGCTCGCTGATGAATTGCCCATGGCTGCGCTGACCACTGATGGCCAGCAGCATTTCAGCTGCCGGGTTCATGTACTCAAGGCGCAGATCGGCATTGAGCAGAATGGTGGCAGTGGTCAGGTTGTCCAGTAACAGACGGTGCAGCGCGTCGCTGATAGTCATGAATCTTGTTGACCTCTTTTGGCACATTGCAATCGCGGAGGTGCAGGGCTGAGCCGTTCTGGTCAGCATCAGCAAAGCCACTGATACGGGTGCTTAATGGGGTGCTGTATCAGCGAAGTTGCAAGAACCAAACCAAGGCTCCGAAAAGAAGCGTTTTAATTCGCAAAATCGGGCTTTTTTGGGATCGGTGCTCGCATAAAGCGCCGCCTGATGGCTATTTCTGAACCAGAATGGGCTGTCTTGATGCGTAGCAGATAGCATGATGCACCATTAAGGTGCTTTGTTGGCGAGATGCTTTTTCCGGCCTAGAAAAAAGGCAGGATGCTGTTTTCTTCTTTGGGCTTGTCCTTGAGCGGACATTCGGGACGTACGCCGTACTCATTGAGCTTGCAGGGGTTGGCGGCACGTTTTTGTGCCAGCGAGATACGCAGCATGTGGAAGGGCTGGTTGGGCGTCTTTTCAAGTACGCGGCCAAACTCGTCGAAGATCTCGACCGACAACTGATGCGTGCCCCGGTCGATATTGCTCAGCGCAAAGACCGGGCTGCGTCCGGGCTGGCCTACAGGTTGCCCATCCAGGAGCAGTCGATAGTTATGGCCGGGTTGCAGGGCCGGTTCGCTGGTGACGGTCACGATCGCATCGCCACTTGTGCTGCGCACTGTCCCGTCAGGTTCGGGTACCAGAACCCGCAGCAGTTGATAGCGAAACATCGCCCTGGCCTTGGGTTTTGCAGGCGTTGCCTGCCGGGTGGGTGCGGGAGGCGTGCCCGTCATGTTGTTGCTGGGCGGGATCTCTACGCGCTTGGCGTTCTTGTGTGGCTGATCGGTAAACACCCGATTGCCATTGGCGTCGATGTAGGTATAGACGTCAGCCGTTGCTGGCAGGGTTGTCAGCAGTAGCAGGGACATCAGCAGGCCATGAATCAGGCGCATTTCAAGGCCCGTTGACATGGACGCGCTGCACGGTGAGGGTCTGTGTCGGGCTTTGCTGGATGATGCGCTGAGAGTCCAGCACCACTACCGCAAAGCTGTGTTCGCCCCGGTCGATATTCACCACTTGAAGGCGTGGGATATTGGTGGGTGTGCCGTAAGGATTGCCGTCCACCAGTAACTGGAGCCTGTGGCCGGATTGCAGGCGCGGCTGAATCTGCACGCCAATCGTGAAGGTGCCGTTATTGGCGCGCAACGCTTCGTCCGTCGGCAGGTCGGTGAGTTCAAGGGTCTGGTAGGCGACTGCGGGTTGCTGCGAGGCCTGCCGCTCTTGCTGGACGGGAGCGGGATTTCTGGGTGCCGGTAACGTATCGACGCTGTTGAGTGGTGGCAGTACGACGGCCTCGGCCTTGGTGCCATCCGGCGGCTGATTGCTGTAGGCCGTATTGCCATTGGCGTCGGTGTATTTGTAGATCTGCGCAGCGGCGGGCCAACTGATCATCAGCAACAGGCAGACAAGGCAAAGACGCATGAAGGCTCCAGTGACAATACGAGGCATGGCCGTTTTACCGGGATAACGGTGTTCCAGCGGCTCCAGCATAGAACACAACGAGTTCGACCGGTGTATTGCCGGTCTTGCCACGGTGAATGATATCCACCATTTCGGCCAGGGTGTCACCTGCTTTGATATGAATGGACTTGCCTCCCTCCTTTGCTTCGACCGTGAGTTCGCCGGAAAGGACATAGGCTGCGTTTGGAACGGGGTGCTGGTGCCATTTCAGCGTGCTGTTCGCCGGGATGGTGATTTTGAGAATGCTCAGTTCCGGCTGGCCCTCGGGATAAGCCTTATAGAGCGTTCCGTCCCATGACTGGGTGGCTTCGAGCAATGCCCGGGATGTGGGTTGGTTTGTGCCCTGCATGCTTTTGTCAGCGAAAGCCATGTTGCCCAATAACAAGCTGGCGACGACCAGCAGGATTTTGATGTTCATGGAGACCCCCGGTTTTGCGATTGATAGATTTCAAGGCGAAACGCAAGGATTCCAAAAAGCTCGGGCAGCAAGGTGCTAAGTATTTACTACATGTCAGTAAAAAAGCGCGGGAATGAAAAAGGCCTCCCGAAGGAGGCCTCATTTACGCCATCAATGCTGGCGCAACTGGATTAGCAGCTGTAGTACAGCTCGTATTCCAGTGGGTGTACGAAAGTACGTACCTTGATTTCTTCTTCGCTTTTCAGGTCGATGTAAGCGTCGATGAAGTCGTCGCTGAAAACGCCGCCTTTGGTCAGGAACGCACGACCTTTGTCCAGCTCTTCCAGGGCTTCTTTCAGGCTGCCGCAAACTTGTGGGATCTCTTTCGCCTCTTCAGGTGGCAGATCATACAGGTTCTTGTCAGCTGCATCGCCAGGGTGGATCTTGTTCTGGATGCCGTCCAGGCCAGCCATCAACAGTGCAGCGAATGCCAGGTACGGGTTGGCTGCTGGATCCGGGAAGCGGGCTTCGATACGACGGCCGCGTGGGCTGGAGACGTAAGGAATACGGATCGAAGCGGAACGGTTGCGAGCCGAGTAGGCCAGCATTACCGGAGCTTCGAAACCTGGGACCAGACGCTTGTAGGAGTTGGTCGACGGGTTGGTGAAGCCGTTCAGAGCCTTACCGTGCTTGATGATACCGCCGATGAAGTACAGAGCGGTGTCGGACAGGCCGGCATAGCCTTCGCCAGCGAAGGTGTTCTTGCCATCTTTGGCGATGGACAGGTGAACGTGCATGCCCGAACCGTTGTCGCCGTACAGAGGCTTCGGCATGAAGGTCGCAGTGCGGCCATAGGCATCGGCTACGTTGTGAACAACGTATTTCAGGGTTTGAACTTCGTCAGCTTTCTTCACCAGGGTGTTGAACTTGACGCCGATTTCGTTCTGGCCGGCAGTTGCCACTTCGTGGTGGTGAACTTCGACGATCTGGCCCATTTCTTCCAGAGCGTTGCACATTGCGGTGCGGATTTCGTGGTCGTGGTCGACCGGTGGAACCGGGAAGTAGCCGCCTTTGATACCTGGACGGTGGCCTTTGTTGCCGCCTTCCACGTCCTGGTCAGTCATCCACGAGCCTTGCTCGGAGAAGATCTTGAACATGGAGCCGGAGATGTCGGACTTGTATTTGACCGAGTCGAAGATGAAGAACTCAGGCTCCGGACCGACGAATACGGTGTCACCGATACCGGTAGTCTTCAGGTATTCCTCTGCCCGGTGAGCGATGGCGCGTGGGTCGCGATCGTAGCCTTGCATGGTCGAAGGTTCGATGATGTCGCAGACCAGGATCAGGGTCGGCTCTTCGGTGAACGGGTCCAGCACGGCGGAGTCGTCGTCCGGCAGCAGGATCATGTCGGAAGCTTCGATGCCTTTCCAGCCTTCGATGGAGGAACCGTCGAACATCTTGCCGACTTCGAAGAAGTCGTCGTCCAGCGCGTCGCGAGCAGGCATCGTGACGTGTTGCTGCTTGCCTTTGGTGTCAGTGAAGCGCAGATCAATCCATTTAACGTCATGATCTTTGATGAGTTGAACCGACTTCGACATGGTGTCCTCCGGGTGGCTAGGGCCTGGTTATGGTTATGGCCCCTTAAATTTGGGTGATGCCGGCGCAGATACTCTGCCAAGGCAACCTGCCTCACAAGGGAGCAATTTGCATGCCAGTGCCCCGAGTTGGGTTTTTCGCCCCAAACAGAGCCTTTTCGGAGTCAAAAACGGATTTATCGGCAAAATGACGCACCTTTATGGGGCTTTAAAATGCATTGGCGTGCTTTTTTGGTGCGACGATGATTGGTAGTACGATAACTGGTTAAACCTTGAGCAATTTCCGCTATAATCCGCGCCCCCCTTTTTCGGCCGGCACCTCACGTACCGTTTCCATGAAGCTAATCGTTAAAGTTTTTCCCGAAATCACCATCAAAAGCCCGCCGGTGCGCAAGAAGTTCATCCGCCAGCTGGCCAAGAACATTCGTACCGTGCTCCGGGAACTGGACGCGGACATTGTCGTGGGTGGCGTATGGGACAATCTTGAGGTCGAAACAAGGCTGACCGATCCCAAAGTCCTGCAGGGCATCACCGAGCGCCTGAGCTGCATGCCGGGTATCGCCAATTTCCTGCAGGTTGCCGAGTATCCGCTGGGTGATCTGGATGACATCGTTGCCAGATGCAGGACGCATTACGGCGACCTGCTGCCCGGCAAGATGTTTTCGGTGCGCTGCAAGCGTGCAGGGCGGCATGATTTCAGCTCCATGGACGTCGAAAAATACGTCGGCAGCAAGTTGCGCCAGCAGTGCGGCGCTGCCGGTATCGAGCTGCGAAAGCCCGAACTCGTCGTGCGTATGGAAATCCGCGACCAGCGTCTGTTTGTCATTCATGACCAGCATCAGGGCATGGGCGGTTATCCGCTGGGCGCGCTGGAGCAGACCCTGGTCCTCATGTCGGGCGGTTTCGACTCGACCGTTGCGGCTTACCAGATCATGCGTCGTGGCCTCATGGCACACTTCTGCTTCTTTAATCTGGGTGGCCGCGCTCATGAGCTGGGTGTGATGGAAGTCGCCCATTTCATCTGGAAGAAGTACGGCAGTTCCCAGCGAGTGCTGTTTGTCAGCGTGCCTTTCGAGGAAGTTCTGGGAGAAATTCTGCAGAAAGTCGATAACAGTCATATGGGTGTAGTTTTGAAGCGTATGATGTTACGCGCTGCCTCATCTGTTGCCGACCGTCTCGAAATCGATGTGCTGGTGACCGGCGAAGCGATTTCGCAGGTGTCCAGCCAGACGCTGCCCAATCTTTCGGTCATCGATTCGGCTACCGACAAACTGGTGCTGCGGCCACTGATTGCCAGCCACAAGCAGGACATCGTCGATCTGGCGACTGAAATCGGCACTGCCGAATTCGCCCGGCACATGCCTGAATATTGCGGGGTGATTTCGGTCAACCCCAAGACCAACGCCAAGCGTAACCGCGTTGAGTACGAAGAGAAGCAGTTCGACATGGCTGTTCTCGAGCGAGCGCTCGAGCGTGCCAGGCTGGTGACCATCGATCGGGTGATCGACGATCTGAGCCAGAATGTCGAAATAGAGGAAGTCAGCCAGGCGCTGGCCAGCCAGGTCATCATCGACATCCGTCACCCGGATGCCCAGGAAGACCTGCCGCTGGAAGTGCCGGGCATAGAAATACAGACGCTGCCGTTCTATGCATTGAACAGCCGCTTCAAGGAACTGGATAACACGCGCCAGTACCTGTTGTATTGCGACAAAGGCGTCATGAGTCGCCTGCATGCTCACCATCTGCTCAGTGAGGGGCATGCCAATGTGCGCGTTTATCGACCGAGCTAAGTGCCCGGGGCTGTTTGCCTGTGGCTTGCGTCACCGGCCCCCCGACACCAGTCGTCAAGCCGTAACGGCTTTTGCCGACTCAATGTTAATTGCTGCCTGACAACAGTCAGCTCACCGAATCCTCTGATCGAGATACACAAGTGATCGAAAATCTACGTAACATCGCCATCATTGCTCACGTTGACCATGGCAAAACTACCCTGGTAGACAAACTTCTGCGTCAGTCCGGCACTCTGGAGCGTAACGAGCTCAACGACGAGCGCGTCATGGACTCCAACGACCAGGAGAAAGAGCGCGGTATTACCATTCTCGCGAAGAACACCGCGATCAACTGGAATGGCTACCACATCAACATCGTGGACACCCCTGGCCACGCCGACTTCGGTGGTGAAGTAGAGCGCGTGATGTCGATGGTCGACTCCGTTCTGCTGCTGGTTGACGCTCAAGACGGCCCTATGCCGCAAACCCGTTTCGTGACCAAGAAGGCTTTCGAAGCCGGCCTGCGTCCAATCGTGGTCATCAACAAGGTTGACCGTCCAGGCGCGCGTCCTGACTGGGTTCTGGACCAGATCTTCGACCTGTTCGACAACCTGGGTGCCACCGAAGAACAGCTGGACTTCAAAGTCGTCTACGCCTCGGCCCTGAACGGTATTGCCGGTCTGGACCACACCGAAATGGCTGAAGACATGACCCCGCTGTACCAGTCGATCGTCGACAACGTACCTGCGCCGTCGGTTGACCGCGATGGTCCGTTCCAGATGCAGATCTCCGCTCTGGACTACAACAGCTTCCTGGGTGTTATCGGTGTTGGCCGTATCGCTCGTGGTCGCGTCAAGCCGAACACTCCGGTTGTTGCTATCGACACCGATGGCAAGAAGCGCAACGGCCGTATCCTGAAACTGATGGGTCACCACGGTCTGCACCGCATCGACGTTGAAGAAGCAGCTGCCGGCGACATCGTCTGCATCAGCGGTTTCGACGAGCTGTTCATCTCCGATACCCTGTGCGACCCGACTGCAGTAGAGGCAATGAAGCCGCTGACCGTCGACGAGCCAACTGTTGCCATGACCTTCCAGGTCAACGACTCGCCTTTCTGCGGTAAAGAAGGCAAGTTCGTCACCAGCCGTAACATCAAGGAACGTCTGGACAAAGAGCTGCTGTACAACGTTGCACTGCGCGTTGAAGAAGGCGACTCGGCTGACAAGTTCAAGGTTTCCGGCCGTGGTGAGCTGCACCTCTCGGTTCTGATCGAAACCATGCGTCGCGAAGGCTTTGAAATGGCCGTAGGTCGTCCGGAAGTGATCATCCGTCTGGTTGACGGCGTGAAACACGAACCGTACGAAAACGTCACCATCGACCTGCCGGAAGATGCACAAGGCGCGATCATGGAGCAAATGGGTCTGCGTAAAGGCGACCTGACCAACATGGTTCCGGATGGCAAAGGCCGTGTTCGCCTTGAGTACAACATCCCGGCTCGTGGCCTGATCGGTTTCCGTAACGAGTTCCTGACCCTGACCTCCGGTGCAGGCATCCTGACCTCGATCTTCGACCGTTACGACGTGATGAAGTCCGGCGACATGTCCGGCCGTCAGAACGGCGTTCTGGTTTCGGTTGAAACCGGCAAGGCTCTGACCTACTCCCTGGAAACCCTGCAAGCGCGCGGCAAGCTGTTCGTTGAGCACGGTCAGGAGATCTACAACGGTCAGATCGTTGGTCTGAACAGCCGTGACAACGACCTGGGCGTCAACCCAACCAAAGGCAAGAAGCTCGACAACATGCGTGCTTCGGGTAAAGACGAAACCATCGCTCTGGTTCCACCTGTCAAGTTCACTCTGGAACAGGCTCTGGAATTCATCCAGGACGACGAGCTGTGCGAAGTGACGCCGAAGTCGATCCGTCTTCGCAAGAAGATCCTCGACGAAAGCGAGCGTACCCGCGCTGCCAAGAAAGCCAAGGCTTGATAACCAGCCCGGCTGAATGAAAAACGCCCCCGGTCGAAAGGCCGGGGGCGTTTTTTTATGCCTGGTGTCTGGCGCTGGAAGCGAATTCATTCGCGAATGAATTCGCTTCTACGAAAGCTGTTGATCAGAACTTCAGCGGCACCCGACCTGAGTTCGAGTTCAGTGCGCCGCTGTTCTGACGCTCGACGGCCTTTGGCTTGTATGCGCAATATCCGGGGCGCGGACCGATCTTCGGATGGTTGCGGCAGGTGTCCGGGCGCTTTTCATAGATGGTACACAGGCGGCTCTTGCGATCCAGATACAGGCAGTCGTTGTTGCTCATGCGCTGCAAGGTGAAGATCCCGGACTTCTGGTTGAAGCGCTCGACAATCCCTTCCTTCTGCAGACGCTTGGCGATGTTCTTGGCTGGTTCGTCTTTCTCGAACTCGTCAACGATGCCGATACGGATCAGATCCTTGATCTTCACTTCTACCGGCAAGGTGCAGCAGCTGGAAATGCAGCCTCCGCACATGTGGCTGGAATACTTGGCCCAGGTATCGAGACGATCGATCTCTGCGGCTGCGATCAAGGTGGATTTCATTTCTTTTCAGGCTTCCGGGTGTATCGGGCGCGCGATCATACCGGGGCTTGCGGGTTTAGCGTAGGCAAAAATGAGTGAAGCGACTGTCGGTGCCCCTTCACTGGTTTGTGGGAGGGGCCTTGGCCGCGACGGGCTCTACACGATTCGCGAGTTTGCCAGGTTCTCGATCTGCTCCTGTCGCTCGGCTTGACTCAATTTCGCGCCAGGATTGAGCGATGACCACTGCGGGTGCGCGCGTGCCTTGTGTACCGCGTCGGGGAGCTTGCCCTCACGCCAGGCCTTGTCCTGCGGCTCGCTCAGTTCGATGCTGTCCATGGCTGCATGACCTCTCACGTCCAGCGCCTGCAAAAGGTGTTGTTGCCTGAGAGCCAGCAGGCGCAGCACGGCGTCGTCCACCGTCAGTTCCCGCTGCCCCTTGAGTTTGCCAAGCAGTCGTCCTCCGTAACTGCGCGCCGTTTGCAGCGCGCCACCGGCAATGGCGCCGACCAGCGCCGCTGCACCCAGAGTGATTCCGCCGACCAGCAGATCGACACCCGCTCCGGCTGCTGCACCTGCCGCCACGCCACCACCCACCCGTACACCCAGTTGCTTGAGGGTTTCGGGGTTGAACAGGTCATCACCCCAACGACCATCCAGCAACGGCAAGTCGGCTGCCGAAGCGTCCTGCACACGAAAGGCATACAGTTTGAGCAGTGCTTCGACGCAACGCTGCTCGCGTTGGCGAATGGTCTTGCGCAGTTCATTGATGGCGTTCTGTTCCTGCTGCGCATCGGTTTCCACGCTACGCCGACAGGCCGCACAATCGATCAGCATTTCTGCAATCAGCCGCGCTGCGCTATGCCGCCGTGCTTTGCGTTGGGCCTGTTGATCCTCGATCAGCCGCTCCAGTTGCGGGCGGGCGCTTTCCATCATCAGCGCCAGGCTTTCATAAAGCCGACGCTCGCCATCTTCAGGCGGTGCCACGCTGTCGAAACGCACCAGCGCATGCAAACCAAGACGCGAAAGGGATTCGCGCCACTGCGGCTCCCGCTGCTGTGGGCTGCTGACGAAATTCAGCACCGGCAACAGCGGCTTGCCACAGCTTGCCAATACCGCCAGTTCGTCACGGTATTTGGACAGGATCGGTTCGCGGGCATCGATCACGTACAGACCCGCGTCCGAGTCGAGCAACTGACGCAGCACCTTGGCTTCCTGCTCGAAGCGCTGGCGAGCTTCGCTGCTGTCCAGAAAGCGCGCGAGCCGGGCGGGGCCGTCCAGCCGCTCGCCGGGACGGTCCAGTCGTTCCAGATAGTCGAGCAGGGCAATGGCGTCTTCCAGGCCCGGCGTATCGTAAAGCTCAAGCAGAGCCTGACCTTCGACCGAAAGGCGCGCACCTTCTACATGGCGTGTAGTGCTGGGGCGATGGGAGACTTCACCGAAACCGATATCACGGGTCAGGGTGCGCAGCAGTGACGTCTTGCCGACATTGGTATGGCCCACAACGGCCAGCTTGAGTGCGCGTGGTTTGCTCAGCTCAGTCATTGTCTGTCTCCAGCCAGTTCACCTGCGAGTGCTCGCTCCACGTCAGTTCCAGTTGTTGCAGGGCGGCGTGCCAGTCATTGAGGCGCTGCGGATCAAGCGTTTGACCGGCTGGCGCTGGCAATAACCAGATGCGGGTCTGGCTGGCGTATCTGGCCAGCTCGGCGATCAAGGCCAGGCTGCCGCGATCCGGTGAGCGGCGTGGGTCGCACGCGATGAGCAGGCGGGCAGGCGGGTAGTGGGCCAGTTGCTCCAGCAGCTTTTGCCGTGATTCGCGGCTGTCGAGCACACCTGCGTCAGCCACGCTGGACGGCAGTTGTGGGGGCCACGGGTATTGATCGTCCAGTTCGATGGCGACCAGCAAGGCGCCTTCACTATCGGCGGTTCCTGCGTTGGGTTTTACCTGATGCAGTTGTGGCGGTGCAGCATCGTTGACGCCCAGGCGTTCGCTGCTAGGCATCAGGCGCTCGCGCAATTGAAGGTAGCCGGGTAGCTCCAGATCCAGCTTCAAGGTCGCGCGCCCACGCTGCCAGCGCCACAGGCAGAACAG
Organism: Pseudomonas sp. FG43; assembly: GCF_057809175.1. Lineage (NCBI taxonomy): Bacteria > Pseudomonadati > Pseudomonadota > Gammaproteobacteria > Pseudomonadales > Pseudomonadaceae > Pseudomonas > Pseudomonas sp. FG43. The sequence continues at coordinate 143,279 of NZ_JBMDJL010000003.1, read as the reverse complement.
CGCCAGAATAAGGCGCGGTACGATGCCAAATACGAGCAGGATGCCCACCAGCCAGGAAGCCCAGGCCTGACGGGCATTTTCCAGGCTCAATACGCCATTGCCGCTGGCGCGGATCATCAGTTCATCGGGTGTGCTGAAACCCAGCATGGCCGGAATGATGCCCAGTGTCTGCGTCAGGCTGACGAAGGTTTCGCTGCCCAGAATGGTGGTTTCCCAGACAAAGCCGTAACGTCTTGTCGCCATCAGCATCAACAGCATGACCATGGCGCTTAGCAAGGCCGCCAGCCAGAGGCCGTTGACCAACAGGCCAAGAGCCCAGCGGTTGAGGCGTTGGCGTTGCAGCAGCAGAATCAGGGCAGGCGCCAGTTGGGCGGCCTGTGCGTCGCGAGCGAGTTTTTCGCTGGCCCACAGCCAGAGTCGACCCAGGCCCGAACTGCTGCGCCCGGTGAACATCAGCCCCAGCGCCCAGCTGATCAACAGCACCAGGTTCAGACCGAGCAGGCTGCCCAGCGCCCAGAACACATTGACCGGTGCCTGTCCGTTGCCCATGGCGGCAAAAGCAAGGCCCGCGCCGCTGAACACCGCGATAACGGCCAAGGCGATCAAGGCCAGGCGAGCGCCTTGCTTCCAGTGGTGCAGGGCGTTGACCATGCCATCACGTTCGGCCAGCCACAGGGCGCGCAGCTTGATCCGGCTGCTCAGGCTGCCTTCGGTTGCGCGGGCGCGGCGGTTGGCTTCCTGGTCTTCAAGAAGGCCTGCCTGTTCTTCTCGCAGGCGTACAGCTTCGGTCAGCCAGAGGGTGTCGAGTGGGGTCAGAGCAGTCACACAGCGTCTCTTCGATGAATTAGGCACAAAGCATAACCGTTGCGGTGAAGCTTAGGGCTTATGCGGTGTCTATCAGTTCCGTTGCTCTGTTATTCTCGCATCCATGAAAAAAAATCTCCCTCTCAGCCTGATTGCCGCCCTTGGTGAAAACCGGGTGATCGGCGTCGACAATTCCATGCCCTGGCATTTGCCGGGGGATTTCAAATATTTCAAGGCCTCGACCCTTGGCAAGCCGATCATCATGGGGCGCAAGACCTGGGATTCGCTGGGGCGGCCGCTGCCTGGCCGGTTGAATCTGGTGGTCAGTCGTCAGGCTGACTTGCAGCTCGAAGGCGCTGAAGTCTTTCCTTCCCTGGAAGCCGCCGTGGTGCGTGCCGAGCAATGGGCGCAGGAAAAGGGCGTCGATGAAGTGATGCTGATTGGCGGGGCGCAGCTTTATGCGCAAGGCCTGCCTGATGCCGACCGTCTTTACCTCACCCGAGTGGCGCTGAGCCCTGAAGGCGATGCCTGGTTTCCGGAGTTCGATGCCGCCGAATGGGCGCTGGTGTCCGAGAATCCGATCCCGGCGCAGGATGACAAGCCTGCCTACAGTTTTGAGGTTTGGGAGCGGCGGTAAACCGGTTTTCGCGAATGAATCCATTCGCGAAGCCACCCAATATGTCGCAATCAAATCCTCGTGTCGCGAACTATCCATGACATGGCGCCGTCAGAACACGCGGGGTCGCTGACGCACGTTAATAGTCACATCATTTTGTTACGGTCGACCCTATACATTTCAAAGGGGAAACCACTGATGAAGTTCGCGCCAAAACTGCTTGCCGCCGCGTTGTGCCTGGGTCTTGCCAGTCAGGCTTTCGCCACCGATCTGAAACACTGGCCAGAGCCTGCCGCCAAGGCACTGGACACCATGATCGCCGCCAACGCCAACAAGGGTAATTACGCAGTCTTTGACATGGATAACACCAGCTATCGCTTCGATCTCGAAGAGTCGCTGCTGCCGTACATGGAAAACAAGGGCCTTATCACCCGCGAGAAACTGGACCCGTCCCTGAAGCTGATTCCGTTCAAGGACACCGCCGACCACAAGGAAAGCCTGTTCAGTTACTACTACCGCCTTTGCGAACTGGATGACATGGTCTGCTACCCATGGGTGGCGCAAGTGTTCTCGGGCTTCACGCTCAAGGAACTGAAAGGTTACGTCGACGAGTTGATGGCATCGGGCAAGCCGGTTCCGGCGACTTATTACGAAGGTGATGTGGTCAAGAAGCTCGATGTCGAGCCGCCACGGATCTTCACCGGTCAGAAAGAACTGTTCAACAAGCTGATGGAAAACGGCATCGAGGTCTATGTCATGACCGCCGCTTCCGAAGAACTGGTGCGCATGGTCGCTTCCGATCCCAAGTACGGCTACAACGTCAAACCGCAGAACGTCATTGGCGTGACCATGCTGCTCAAGGACAGGAAGACCGGCGAGCTGACCACTGCCCGCAAACAGATCACCGCTGGCAAATATGACGAGAAAGGCAATCTGGACCTGGAGTTGACGCCTTATCTATGGACGCCGGCCACCTGGATGGCAGGCAAGCAGGCGGCAATCCTGACTTACATCGACCAATGGAAGAAACCGGTTCTGGTGGCTGGAGATACACCAACCAGTGACGGCTACATGTTGTTCCATGGCGTGGACGTCAATAAAGGCGGTGTACACCTGTGGGTCAACCGCAAAGACAAGTACATGAAGCAGATGGAAGGCATGATCAAAAGCAACGCCGAAGCTCAGGCCAGGGAAGGATTGCCGGTGACTGCCGACAAGAACTGGGTGATCGTCAAGCCGGAGGAGATTCAGTAAGGGGAAACGTAGCTATAAGCTGCAAGCCATAAGCCGCAAGCTTTTGACTTGCAGCTTTTGACTTGTAGCTTGCAGCTTTTATGGCACCAACTTGTCCAGCAGTGCCTTGTCACGTACAGCGCCCTTGTCGGCGCTGGTCGCCAGCAGGGCGTAGGCCTTGAGGGCGGTGGTCACTTTGCGTGGGCGCACTTCTACCGGCTTCCAGCCTTTCTTGTCCTGTTCCGCACGGCGCGTGGCCAGCTCTTCATCGCTGAGCAGCAGGTTGATCGAACGGTTCGGGATGTCGATCAGTACTTTATCGCCATCGCGCACCAGACCGATTGCACCACCCGCAGCGGCTTCCGGCGAAGCATGGCCGATGGAGAGGCCCGAGGTGCCACCTGAGAAACGACCGTCGGTCAGCAGGGCGCAGGCTTTGCCCAGGCCTTTGGATTTCAGGTACGAAGTCGGGTACAGCATTTCCTGCATGCCCGGACCGCCTTTCGGCCCTTCGTAACGGATGATCACGATGTCGCCAGCTTTCACTTCGTCAGCGAGGATGCCGCGTACGGCGCTGTCCTGGCTCTCGAAGATCTTGGCGTTGCCCTCGAAGACATGGATCGACTCGTCCACGCCTGCGGTTTTAACCACGCAGCCGTCCAGAGCGATGTTGCCGTACAGCACGGCCAGGCCACCTTCCTGGGAGTAGGCGTGCTCGACACTGCGGATGCAGCCGTTTTCACGGTCGTCGTCCAGGCTCGGCCAGCGGGTTGACTGGCTGAAAGCCGTTTGCGTCGGGATGCCTGCCGGGCCTGCCTTGAAGAAGGTATGCACGGCTTCATCGTCAGTCTGGGTGATGTCCCATTTGGCGATGCCTTCGGCCAGGGTCTTGCTGTGTACGGTCGGCAGGTCGGTATGCAGCAGACCGCCACGGGCCAGTGAACCGAGGATGCTGAAGATACCGCCCGCACGGTGGACGTCTTCCATGTGGTACTTCTGGATGTTCGGCGCAACCTTGCACAGTTGCGGAACCTTGCGCGACAGGCGGTCGATATCGCGCAGGTCGAAGGCGACTTCGGCTTCCTGGGCGGCAGCCAGCAAGTGCAGGATGGTGTTGGTCGAACCGCCCATGGCGATGTCCAGCGTCATGGCGTTCTCGAACGCCTTGAAGTTGGCGATATTGCGCGGCAGAACCGACTCGTCGTTGTTGCCGTAATACTGTTTGCACAGCTCGACGATGGTACGACCGGCTGTCAGGAACAGTTGCTCGCGGTCGCTGTGGGTCGCCAGCGTCGAACCGTTACCCGGCAATGCCAGGCCCAGTGCTTCGGTCAGGCAGTTCATCGAGTTGGCGGTGAACATGCCCGAGCACGAACCGCAGGTCGGACAGGCGCTGCGCTCGTACTCGGCAACTTTTTCGTCGCTGGCGGTAGAGTCGGCGGCGATGACCATCGCATCGACCAGGTCCAGGCCGTGGCTGGCCAGTTTGGTCTTGCCGGCTTCCATCGGCCCGCCGGAAACGAAGATCACCGGAATATTGAGGCGCAACGAGGCCATCAGCATGCCGGGGGTGATCTTGTCGCAGTTGGAAATACAGACGATGGCGTCGGCGCAGTGGGCGTTGACCATGTATTCCACGGAGTCGGCGATGATCTCCCGGCTCGGCAGTGAATACAGCATGCCATCGTGACCCATGGCGATACCGTCATCCACGGCGATGGTATTGAATTCCTTGGCCACGCCGCCTGCGCGTTCGACTTCACGAGCGACCAGCTGGCCCATGTCCTTGAGGTGGACATGCCCTGGTACGAACTGGGTGAACGAGTTGGCGATGGCGATGATCGGTTTCTTGAAGTCTTCGTCCTTCATGCCCGTGGCGCGCCACAAGGCACGTGCGCCGGCCATGTTGCGGCCGTGGGTGGACGTTTTCGAGCGGTAATCAGGCATTGGAGCACTCCGGCAAAACAGGCTAATCAGTAAGGGGAGTGAGCTTCTATTGACGCTACACGCAAACGGCAGTGACCGGACGCAGCGAAGAAACCGAACGCCACGGGATCGCCGTGCACTCGGCCTGAGCTCATAAACCCGCCGGGGATGACTGGCGATGAATAGCGTCGATTCTACACGGGTCGACGGGCTTGCGGACACCTCCTGAAAAGCTAATCAGGAGGCGCGCATTTGCCTTGGCAGCAATCCGACGACAGGGCGGCAGGTCAGCTGTTTGGCAACAACCGGCAGGTAATGCTCTTGATGTAGCGGGTTTCGGCGATTGCCGGGTGTACCGGATGGTCCGGGCCCTGGGCGCCGCGTTCCAGCAACTGGATGTTGCGGTCCAGGTGGCGGGCGCTGGTCAGGAGGATGTTTTGCAGATCGTCTTCCGGCAGGTGCATCGAGCACGAGGCGCTGACCAGAATGCCGTCCTTGCTGAGCAGACGCATGGCCTGTTCGTTCAGGCGACGGTAGGCGCCTTCGCCGTTTTTCAGGTCTTTCTTGCGTTTGATGAAAGCGGGCGGGTCGGCCACGATCACGTCGAAGCGTTCTTCGCCGGCTTTCAGCTCTTTCAGTGCTTCAAACACGTCGCCTTCGATACAGGTGACCTTTTCGGCGAAGCCGTTCAGTGCTGCGTTGCGCTCCACGCCGTCAAGGGCAAAGCCCGAGGCGTCGACGCAGGTGACTTCGCTGGCGCCAAAGGCACCTGCCTGAATACCCCAGCCGCCGATGTAGCTGTACAGGTCGAGTACGCGCTTGCCTTTGACGTAAGGTGCCAGGCGTGCGCGGTTCATGCGGTGGTCATAGAACCAGCCGGTCTTCTGGCCGTTGAGCACCGGAGCTTCAAACTTCACGCCGTTTTCTTCCAGCGCAACCCACTCAGGCACGACACCGAATGCGGTTTCGACGTAGCGGGTCAGGCCTTCCGCATCGCGTGCAGCCGAGTCGTTCTTGAACAGGATACCGCTTGGCTTGAGCACCTGGATCAGGGCGGCCAGCACGTCTTCCTTGTGGTTTTCCATGGTGGCGGAAGCCAGTTGCACCACCAGAATGTCACCGAAACGGTCGACGACCAGGCCCGGCAGCAAGTCCGAGTCCCCGTAAACCAGGCGATAGAACGGCTTGTCGAACAGGCGGTCACGTAATGACAGTGCCACGTTCAGGCGATGTACCAGCAGCGACTTGTCCAGCGGCAGCTTGATGTCGCGCGACAGCAGGCGTGCGCAAATCAGGTTGTTCGGGCTCATGGCGACGATGCCCAATGGCTTGCCGCCAGCGGCTTCGAGCAGCGCCTGATCACCTGCCGCAAAACCGTTCAGTGGGGTGGCGGCTACATCGATTTCATTGCTGTAGACCCACAGGTGACCGGCGCGCAGGCGACGGTCGGCGTTGGCTTTGAGGCGCAAGCTAGGCAGGGACATGACGTCGCTCCGGAAAAAAGAGCGGGATTATAGCCTGTGATTGGGCTGCCGGAGGATCATCCCGTCAATTAACCGGATCAATCGATGTGAATCATGAAAGTTGGCTAAAGTCATAGCCTTGTGCCCAAGTGTTGGTGGACCGATTCTCATTAAGCGGGCAAAATCTTTATATGGCCTTGAGTAAGCACCTATGTCCGAAGAGTTGACCCCCGAGCAGATCCAGCAAGCCCTTCAGGGTATCAGCGTACCTCCGCAGCCCCAGATCATGGTGGATCTGCAAATGGAGCAGTACATGCCTGATCCTGATCTGGCGGTGATTGCGCGGTTGATTTCCCAGGATCCGGGACTGTCCGGCGCGCTGCTCAAGATCGTCAACTCTCCGCATTACGGCTTGTCCAACAAGATCGCTTCTATCCAGAAGGCTGTGAATCTGCTGGGCAGCCGCACCGTCATCAACCTGATCAACGCGCAGTCGATCAAGGGCGAGATGAGCGACGAAACCATCGTGACGCTCAACCGCTTCTGGGACAGCGCCCAGGACGTTGCAATCACCAGTCTGACGTTGGCCAAGCGAATCGGCTCGCAAACGGTGGATGAATCCTACGCGCTGGGCTTGTTCCATGATTGCGGGATTCCGCTGATGCTCAAGCGTTTCCCGGATTACATGCCGGTGCTGGAAGAGTCCTACGCCAAGGCCGGTCCCGATTGCCGGGTTGTGGACACCGAAAACAGCAGGTTCGACACCAACCATGCCGTTGTCGGCTATTTCACTGCAAAGTCCTGGCGTTTGCCGGAACATGTCTGCAATGCCATCGCCAATCACCACAATGCCCTGGCAATCTTCGAGGATGATACGAGCCGCAATGCCGCGCTCAAGAATCTTCTGGCGCCCTTGAAAATGGCCGAGCATATCTGTGAGTCCTGCCGGGTGCTGGGCAATCAGGACGAAGACCACGAGTGGAACAGCATTGGCCATCTTGTGCTGGATTATGTCGGCTTGTCCGAATACGACTTTGAATACCTCAAGGAAAGCATCCGTGAGCTGGGCGCGAATTGATCACGCCCGCCGTCTGCTTTTCTCTTTTGCCCCACCGAGTTATCCATGCCTGAATTACCTGAAGTCGAAACCACGCGCCGAGGCATTGCCCCTCACCTTGAAGGGCAGCGCGTCAGCCGCGTGATCGTGCGGGATCGACGTTTGCGCTGGCCCATTCCCGAAGACCTCGATGTACGCCTTTCCGGGCAGCGGATCGTGGAGGTCGGGCGGCGAGCCAAATATCTCTTGATCCAGGCTGAAGCCGGGACGCTTATCAGTCATCTGGGCATGTCTGGCAATCTGCGGCTGGTCGAAGCCGGGTTGCCGGCGCTCAAGCATGAGCATGTGGATATCGAGCTGGAGTCAGGGCTGGCGTTGCGCTACACCGATCCGCGTCGCTTTGGCGCAATGCTCTGGAGCCTGGAGCCCCACACTCATGAACTTCTGATCCGTCTGGGGCCGGAGCCGCTGACGGATCTGTTCGATGGTGAGCGTCTTTATGAGCGTTCCCGAGGCAAGTCGATAGCCGTGAAGCCTTTCATCATGGATAACGCGGTGGTGGTCGGGGTGGGCAATATCTACGCGACCGAAGCGCTCTTCGCCGCCGGTATCGATCCGCGCCGCGAGGCCAAGGGTATTTCCCGCGCGCGTTATCTGAAGCTGGCCATCGAGATCAAACGCATCCTGGCCCATGCCATCGAGCGAGGCGGTACGACCTTGCGCGATTTCATCGGTGGTGACGGCAAGCCGGGCTATTTCCAGCAGGAGCTTTTTGTCTACGGGCGTGGTGAGCAGCCGTGCAAGGTGTGTGGCACGACCTTGCGTGAGATCAAGCTGGGCCAGCGGGCGAGCGTTTATTGTCCCAAGTGCCAGACTTGATCGGGTAGTCCGGTGCAATACTTGAAATACTGCGCCGCTTGCTTAAGCCCCAGTGCTGTTTATAGTTATCAGCACTCCAATCTGCGACACCTGAAGGACCAAGCCATGCGCCCGTTTCGTATTATCGCCGCCACTCTGACCCTGTTGATCGGGTTACAGGCTTTACCTGCCGTGGCTGCCGATCTGCCTCCGGGCAGTGGTGATCCGGCCTACGAGATCCAGACCCCACCCGCTTTCGCCATGATCGGTGACCTGATCATCGCCCGCCCATTGCTGATTGCCGCGACCATCATCGGTACTGGTCTGTTCGTGATCGCTGCACCTTTTGCTGCCGCTGGCGGCAACCTGGGCGCAACCGGCAAGGCGCTGGTGGTCGATCCGGGCAAGGCCGCATTCGTCAGGTGCCTGGGTTGCACCGGCGATGGTTATGGCAAGCGGGAGTGATGCAGAGCGCTTCGTTCACCGGCGGATAAAGGCTATGCCTTGCCGGTGATGAGGCGGTATTTGGTCATCAGCTCGTCTTTGCTTTCGACGCGATTTTCGTCCAGCGGGATGCAATCCACCGGGCAGACCTGTTGGCATTGCGGCTCATCGTAATGACCGACGCATTCTGTACACAGGTTCGGGTTGATCACGTAGATCTCCTCTCCCTGCGAAATAGCCTCGTTCGGGCATTCGGGTTCGCAGACGTCGCAGTTGATGCAATCGTCAGTGATGATAAGGGACATGAAGCACTCCAGCCGCGGGTCGTACCGGGGCGTATGAAAACCAATGCGGCGAATTGTGCCGCATTAGCGCTTTCGATGCACCTCGGCGTTACGAGCGTTTGAAGCGATCGGTCAGTGCCTGGGCCACGGCCGGGTGTACGAACTTGTTGATATCGCCGCCAAGTGCCGCGATTTCACGGACCAGCGTCGATGAAATGAACGAATAACGTTCCGACGGAGTGAGAAACAGGCTCTCGACGTCCGGTGCCAGTTGTCGGTTCATGTTGGCCAGCTGGAATTCATACTCGAAATCCGAAACCGCCCGCAGGCCGCGCAGAAAGACATTGGCGTTCTGCTCCTTGGCGAATTGGGCAAGCAAGGTCGAAAAGCCTACGACTTCGACGTTGGGCAGGTGTTTGGTGACCTCTCGTGCCAGCTCTACACGTTGTTCCAGAGGGAACAGCGGGTTTTTCTTCGGGCTGGCAGCAACGGCAATGACCACTTGGTCGAACAGGCGCGAGGCGCGTTCGACCAGATCGCCGTGGCCCTTGGTTATAGGGTCGAAGGTTCCTGGGTACAACACTCGGTTCATCGCGTCGTCCTGGTCGGAGTCCGGTTGGGGACTCGGATGTTATCGCAGCCGCCCCGGTGGGCCAAGTCGAGGTGTAGCAGGCAATGGTCTTATTGTGCCGATTATCGGCGATTTTTTATCAGGCTGATGGCATCTCTGTGCCCGGATGCATGGCCATATTCAGCGCAGGAACACTTTATAGACCAGTCTTTGAATAGCTTTACCGTACGGCGGGTAAATTAAACGCGCGGCATTGAAACGTTGCTTGATGAACACGCCTTTGGCCTGGCTGAAGGTCAGAAAACCTTCCCGCCCGTGGTAATGCCCCATGCCTGAAGGGCCTATGCCTCCGAATGGCAAGTCATCCTGAGCCGCATGCATCAGCGTATCGTTCAGGCATACGCCACCGGAGTGGGTCTGTTCCAGCACTCGTTGCTGCTCGGTCCTGTTGTAGCCGAAGTAATAGAGCGCCAGTGGGCGAGGGCGTTGATTGATGTAGGCGAAGGCTTCATCAATATGCTTGTAGGGCACGATGGGCAGCAGCGGCCCGAAGATCTCATCCTGCATGACCAGCATGTCATCGCTGACGTTGAGCAAAAGGCTGAACGGCATACGCTGGGCCTGGCCCTGATCGTATAGGGCAATGACCTGCGCGCCCTTGCCCGCGGCGTCGTCCAGGTAGTGATTCAGCCGCGCCAGTTGTCGCTGATTGATGATCGCCGTGTAATCCGGGTTGTCAGCCAGTGTCGGGTAAAAACCCTGAACCGCTTGCCTGTAGGCGTCGACAAACCCTTGCACACGATCCTGCGGTACCAGCACGTAATCCGGCGCGATACAGGTTTGCCCGGCATTGAGGGTCTTGCCGAATGCAATACGCTCGGCGGCATCCTTGAGCGGGACGTCATGGGACACAATGGCGGGCGACTTGCCGCCCAGCTCCAGAGTGACGGGTGTGAGGTTCTCGGCAGCAGCGCGCATGACATGCTTGCCGATGCTGGTCGCGCCGGTGAATAACAGGTGATCGAACGGCAGGCGGGAGAACGCCATGCCGACCTCGGCTTCGCCCAGCACCACCGCAATCAGGTCTTCCGGGAAGACTCGGGCGAACAGGCGCTTGAGCAGTTCGCCCGTCGCAGGTGTGGACTCGCTGAGCTTGAGCATCACCCGATTGCCAGCGGCCAGAGCACCAATCAACGGGCCTATGGCCAGGAACAGCGGATAATTCCAGGGCACGATAACCCCGATCACCCCCAAAGGCTGATAAACCACTCTGGCCGAGGCCGGCTGAAAGGCCAGGCCGACGCGACGGCGTGAAGGTTTCATCCAGCGTTTGAGCTGTTTACGCGCATCCCGAATCCCCAGCAGGCTTGGCAGCAGCTCGGCCAGCAGGGTTTCGTCGGCGCTGCGATGACTGAAATCACTGCTGATAGCGTCGATCAGTGCCTGACGATGGTCGCTGAGCAGTTCTCCCAGGCTTTTGAGCCACTGGGAGCGTTGCGCTGCCGAGGGCATCGGGTTGGCTGCGAACGCCTGACGCTGCAGAGCGAACGTGTTCTCCAGTTCGCTGGAAGAATGCGGGGCGTCAGGCATGTGATGCGTTCCTTGCTGGGATTTTTTGAGTGTTTTAGAGCTGTTGCTCTATAAAGTCAAATGGCTCGTGTCCCTCTGTCTTCAAGGTTTCATGCACATCACTGCATCTATGCCGACCGCTTGCGCTAACATTCCATACCAACATACCCGAGGGATCGAGCTGAGTATGGCTCCACGTATCAAAACCCGTGAACGTATCGTGCAGGTCAGTCTGGAGCTGTTCAATCAGCAGGGTGAGCGTAGCGTAAGTACCAATCACATTGCCGCGCACATGGAAATTTCGCCGGGCAATCTCTATTACCACTTCCCCAACAAGCAGGCGATCATCGCCTCGCTGTTCAGCGAGTACGAAGCGCTGGTGGATAGCTTTCTGTTTCCTCCCAAGGGGCGCGAGCCAACAGTCCAGGACAAGCGTGATTACCTGCTGGCGATACTCGACGGTATGTGGCGTTACCGTTTTCTGCATCGCGACCTTGAGCACCTGCTGGCTTGCGACCCTGAAATGGCGACCCGCTATCGGCGTTTTTCCCAGCGTTGCCTGGCTCAGGCCATGGCGATTTACAGTGCTTTCGTCGAGGCCGGTGTCCTGAATATGGACAAGGTGCAGGTCGAGTCGCTGACCCTCAATACCTGGATCATCCTGACATCCTGGGTACGTTTTCTGTGTACCTCGCGAGAAAATTCCACGCACTTGAATGAAGATGCCATTCGACGTGGCGTCTATCAGGTGCTTATGCTGGAGTCCGGCTATATCAGCGCCAAGGCCCGCGACGAGTTCAGTGTCTTGTGTGAGGCTTTCTACACGCCCCTGCCCAAGGTGCTTGGGGAAAGCGGCTGAGAGCAATCATCAGCAATCCATATTCGGTTTTCTGCCTACAGGAGTGAGTCATGTCCATTGCGCAACTGATCAGCCCTCAGCAATTGGCTGCCCGCCAACGAGAGCCTGGGCTGGTGATCCTCGATTGCCGTTTTGCCCTTGAAGATCCCGATCATGGGCAACGCAGTTACGCTCAAGGCCATATCGACCGGGCGTCTTTCGCGGATCTGGAGCGTGATCTCAGTGGCCCTGTCACCAAGGGCAAGACCGGGCGTCACCCCTTGCCCGACCCGCAAGCCTTGTTGCAGCGTTTCCAGGCATGGGGCATCAACCCGGACAGTGAAATCGTGCTGTATGACGACGGTCCCGGAGCTTTTGCCGCTCGTGCCTGGTGGCTGCTGGCGTGGCTGGGCAAGCGCGATGGTGTTTATCTGCTCGATGGCGGTTTGAAGGCCTGGCATGCGGCGGGTCTGCCGCTGAGCCTCGATTCGCCGGGCAACAAACCGGGCACGTTCACGGGTGAGCCCGACATGTCGCTGCTGCTCAGCGCCAGCCGCTTGCAGGGCCGCCTCGGACGCCCGGAAATGACGCTGATCGATGCTCGCGCCGAAGCCCGCTTTCGTGGCGAAGTCGAACCCATCGACCCGGTTGCGGGCCATATTCCGGGTGCGCAATGCGTCGCCTTCAATGAAAACCTGGGGCCGGACGGGCGCTTCCTGCCAGCCGATCAACTCAAGCAGCGTTTTGCCGAGGCGCTACAGGGCCGCTCTGCGACGGACCTGGTTGCCTATTGCGGTTCGGGTGTGACGGCCTGCCATAACCTGTTCGCCTTGTGCCTGGCGGGTTATCCACTGGGCACTTTGTATGCCGGGTCCTGGAGTGAGTGGATCACCGATCCTGCTCGCGAGGTCGCGACCGGCGCTTGAGATTTCGCGAATGAATCCGCTCGAACCCTGCGCAGGCCAGTCTGCTGGAGTGGATTCATCCGCGAACGGCCTTGTCCCGTTCATAGGCCATCCCCAACCAGAGCGGAATGCGCCGCTCCAGGTAGTAACCGGGATTCTTCAGCGAACCATCGACAAAACCCACATGGCCGCCCCTGGCCTGTAACTCGAACTCCGTGCACGCTGAAAGCTCATCGGGCTCCGGCAGGCTGTGGATAAATACGAACGGGTCGTCGGCCGCCTGGATAATCAGCGTCGGTGTGCGAATCTGCCCCAGAAAATACCGGCTCGACGCCTTGCGATAATAGTCCTCTGCATTGGCGAAACCATGCAGAGGCGCTGTGACCCGGCCATCGAAATCCCAGAACGTGCGCATGTTTTCCAGCGAGCCCAGAGCAGCCAGTTCTGCCAGCCCTTCGCTCATCCCCTCATGCTGGAAGCGTCGTTGCTTGTCCCGGATGTAGGCCAGCATTTCACGCATGAAATGCCGTTGATAGACCTTGGAAAACCCCTGACCGATACGGTTGGCGCATTCATCCAGCCGAAAGGGCACCGAGACCGCCACCGCACCCAGTAATCCGCTCTCTGAACCTGATTCGCCCAGATATTTGAGCAGAACGTTGCCACCCAGCGAATAACCCACGGCATACAGCGGAGCCAGCGGGCGCAAGGCCCGTAGGTGGGCAATGACTTCAGCCAGGTCCTCGCTGGCGCCAGAATGGTAGCTGCGCGACAACAGATTCGGTTCGCCGGAACAGCCACGCCAGTTCAACGCCACACTGGCCCAGCCCTGTGCGGCCAGCGCCTTTTGCAAACCTGCCACATAAGGCGAATTCGAGGACCCGGTCAACCCGTGCAGGACCAGCACCAATGGCGCATCAGCTTCATGCGGACCATGCCAGTCCATATCGAGAAAATCCCCATCCTCCAGCCACATGCGCTCCCGCGTACGAGCAAGCAATGTCCGCCTGCGCCATAACGGCCCCCACAATGTTTGCAGGTGCGGATTACCCAGACCTGAAGCCGGGACGAAATGATTCGCGAAGGAACTGTGAATAGGGCTGGCTGACACGGTCTTGCTCATCAATGAATGCAGATCCGTAAGTTGCCATTAAGTGATGCGAGATGTAAGGGGTTTTTGGCTGAGTGGTTGGGTGGACTTCGCGAATGAATTCGCCCCTACACAATCCCGCGTAGGAGCGAATTCATTCGCGAGCGGGGGCCTACCCCCGCTGCCAAAGCGCGTAATAAACCTGTCCGGCCTTTTTCTCGCGATGCAGTCTCCAGTTGCCCGGCAGGCCGGTGGTGGAGGGGGCGTTTTCGCTTTCGGTGTAGATCCAGGCGTTGTCTGCCAGCCAGCCACGGGATTCCAGCAGGGTGCAGGCCGAGGCCAGCAGACCCTGGTGGAATGGCGGGTCGAGGAAGACTACGTCGAACGGCGTTGCGGCAGCTGTTTCCAGGTGGCGCAGGGCGTCGGCCTGGGCGATCTGGCCTGTCGTGCAGTTCAGCAGGTTCAGGTTCTGGCGCAGGCTGGCGATTGCAGCAGCGTTGCTGTCCAGTGCCAGGCCCATGCTGGCGCCACGCGACAGGGCCTCGAAATACAGTGCGCCGCTGCCAGTGAAGACATCCAGCACCTTGGCGCCTGCAATATAAGGCGCGAGCCAGTTGAACAGGGTTTCACGCACGCGATCGGGTGTCGGGCGCAAGCCGGGGGCGTCGGGGAAGGTCAGGCGGCGGCTGCCCCATTCTCCCCCGATGATACGAAGTTGGCCCAGACCGTTATGGGTCTTCGGACGTGGATTGGCCATTAGTGCTCCGGAACCCCTGTAGGTCGTTGAACGGGTTTGTCGGTGGGAGGCGGCAGTGGCTTCTGTGGCACGGTCGGACCGACCGTGACGATCACCATCTTGTCGGCGCTCAGGTGTTTGTTCATGGCGGTCTTGACCTGCTCGACCGTCACGCTCTGGGCCTGAGTCATGTAGTCCTCAAGGAAGGTCAGCGGCAGGTCATAGAAACCGATGGAGCCCAACTGGCCGACAATCGCGGAGTTGTTGGCGGCCGTCAGCGGGAAGCTGCCGGTCAGTTCGCGTTTGACGTCGTCGAGTTCTTTCTGGGTCGGGCCGTTGGCGAGGAAGTCACGCACGATGTCCTGCACCAGTTTCAGGGTGTTTTCGCTCATGTCGGCGCGGGTTTGCAGGCCGATCGTGAAAGGCCCCAGCGCCTGCATCGGGGAGAACCCGGACGACACGCCGTAGGTCAGGCCGCGCTTTTCGCGGACTTCAGTCATCAAGCGACTGCCGAAACCGCCACCGCCCAGGATCGAGTTGCCGATGCTCAGTGCCGCGTAGTCCGGGTCGTTACGATCGATACCGATCTGCGCCAGCATCAGGTGTGTCTGGTTGGACGGGAATTCGATGTGCGTGCTGCCGGGCTTGGGGTCGACAGCCTTGGCGATCTTCGCCAGTGCCGGGCCTTTGGGCAGCGAGGCCGAGACTTGTGCGGCGATGGTTTGCGCCTCGTCACGTGACAGGTCGCCGACCAGTGCGATCACCGTGTTGCCAGCCGCATAACCTTTGGCGTGAAAAGCCTTGAGTTGCGCGAGGGTGATGGCGTTGATGCTTTTGGCATTGCCGTCGCTTGGGTGCCCGTAAGGATGGTCGCCGTACAGCTTCTTGAACAGTTCCTGACCGGCAATGGCGCCAGGGTTCTGTTTCTTCTGCTCGAAGCTGGACAGCAGCTGGTTCTTGATTCGGGCCAGCGAGTCGGCAGGGAAGGTGGGTTTGCCCACGACTTCGCCAAACAGCTTCAGGGCAGGCTCGCGCTTGTCCGTTGCGCTGAGGCTGCGCAACGAGGCCACGGCCATGTCGCGGTAGGAGCCGTTGCCGAAGTCGGCACCCAGGCCTTCAAAGCCTTGAGCGATGGCGCTGACATCCTTGCCCTTGACGCCTTCATTGAGCATGGCGTTGGTCAGCAGCGCGATGCCGGGTGACGCCTGATCCTGACTGCTGCCTGCGGCGAAGATCAGGCGCAGGTCGAACATCGGCAGCTCGCGGGACTCGACGAACAGTACCTTGGCGCCTTCGGCGGTGTTCCAGGTCTGGATATTCAGCGTGCGGCGGGCCGGGGTTTTGCCGTCCAGTTCCTTGAGGGTCTGCAGTTGGCTGCCCAGTTGCGGGGTGGCCTGCGCAGCATCGTTGCCTGCGGCATTGTCTGCCAGAGCCGGTTGGGCAACGAACGCGCCGAGCGAAGCGCTCAGTGCCAGGCCCAGCAGGGCGTTGCGGGGAGTGTTGCGCTTGATCATTTGGCTTTCTCCTCAGGCAGAGCGTGTGCAACGCTGAGGCGTTCACGGGTGAAGTAGGTGTTGGCGGCTTTCTGAATGTCTTCCGGGGTCACGCTTTGCAGAGCAGCCAGTTCTTCGTCGATCAGCTTCCAGGACAAACCGACGGTTTCCAGTTGGCCGATGGTGGTGGCCTGGCTGGTGATCGAATCGCGCTCGTAGACCACACCGGCAATGACCTGTGCCCGTACGCGCTCCAGCTCTTCTGCCGAAGGCGCCTTGGTTTTCAGGTCATTGAGCAGACGCCAGATACCAGCCTCGACATCGGCCAGGGTCTTTTTCTTCTGCACGTTGGGTGTCGCGCTGATCATGAACAGGCTGTCGCCGCGGACGAAGGCGTTGTACATGGAGGATGCGCTGGAAACCAGTTCTTCGCCGCGTTCCAGACGAGTCGGGATGCGGGCGCTATAGCCGCCGTCGAGCAGCGCGGAGATCAGGCGCAGGGCATTGATCGAACGCTGGTCCTCAGCAGTGCTCAGGCTCGGCACGTTGAAGCCGAAAATCAGGCTCGGCTGCTGAGTCTTGACGTGCATGCTGATGCGACGCTCGCCAGGCTCGGCCAGTTCCAGCGGTTTTTTCGCAGGCGGCACGTCGCGGCGCGGGATCGGGCCGAAAAAGCGCTCGGCCAGGGCTTTGACTTCTTCTGGCTTCACATCGCCTACCACCACCAGAGTGGCGTTGTTCGGGGTATACCAGGATTGATACCAGTGGCGCAGATCCTCGATCTGCATGCGGTTCAGGTCTTTCATCCAGCCGATGGTCGGCGTGTGATAGCCGCTGGCCGGGTAGGCCATGGCCTTGAAGCGCTCGAAGACCTTGCTCATGGGCTTGTCATCGGTGCGCAGGCGGCGCTCTTCCTTGATGACTTCTATTTCGCGGCTGAACTCGTCTGCCGGCAGCTTCAGGGTCGCCATGCGATCGGCTTCCAGCTCCAGGGCCACGCTCAGGCGGTCGCGGGCCAGAAGCTGGTAATAGGCGGTGTAGTCGTCGCTGGTGAAGGCGTTTTCTTCGGCCCCCAGATCGCGCAGGATCAATGAAGACTCACCGGGACCTGTCTTGCTGCTGCCTTTGAACATCATGTGCTCAAGGGCGTGGGACAGACCTGTCTGGCCCGGTGTCTCGTAGCTGGAGCCGACCTTGTACCAGATCTGGGATACCACGACCGGTGCGCGGTGGTCTTCGCGGACGATGACTTTCAAGCCATTGTCCAGCATGAATTCATGAGTAGGCTGTGGATCGGCGGCCAATGCTGTCAGGGGCAGACAAATCGTGCTGAGCAGCAGGCCAGCGGCGCGGCGGGCTAGAGCATTCATTCGTAATTTGAACCTGTAGGACTGCCCGCTTGAACTTAGCGTCGGCGGGCGCGGGGGTGTTAGGATACTGATCCGTTTGCGACAGAAACAGCCTTCATTAGCCAAGTGCGAGTGAAACCTGTTCAAATCGCGGTTAAACACCAGGCCATTAAAGAACGGCCTAATGAACAAGCAGCCCTAAAAGCAGTCTTGGTACATGTCAGAATTTTCCGAAGCGCCCTATGGCGTTTCGCTACCTTGAGATAGCCGTCCTCCATGTTTGGTTCCAACGACGACAAGAAGACCCCAGCCGCGGCTGGAGAAAAGAAAGGCCTGTTCGGATGGCTGCGTAAAAAACCGCAGGAAGCCGCAGAACCGGCGCAAGAGTTATCCACAGCCCAGCCTGAGCCGGTCGCCGAAGCGCCGCTGCCTGTCGAGCCACAACTCGCGCCGCCAGTTCCTGAGCCCTCTCTCGAAGCCCACGCGCCAGAAGTGCATGCTCCTGTGCAACCAGGTGAGCCTGCTCCGCAGCCCTGGCTGACCTTGCCTGTGGCCGAAGAGCCGGTGGCCTTGACCGATGAGCGTGAGGCTCATGTCACGCCGCCGATTCCGGAACCCGTGCATGCGGCTCCCGAGCCTGTGATCGAGCCCGCGCCGGTGCTGGAAGTTGTGCCAGCCGTGGTACCTGAGCCTGTCCCGGTTATACCGCCGGTTGCCGCGCCTGTAGTGGAGCAGCCAGTTGCCGAGGTTGCCGAGCCTGTTGTTGAAGCCGCACCCGCCGAGCCACAGGCCGAAGCACCCAAGGTCGGTTTCTTCGCCCGCCTCAAGCAGGGTTTGTCGAAAACCAGCGCCAGCATTGGCGAGGGCATGGCCAGCCTGTTCCTGGGTAAAAAGGCAATCGACGATGACTTGCTTGAAGAAATCGAAACCCGTTTGCTGACGGCCGACGTGGGTGTCGAAGCGACATCGGTGATTATCCAGAGCCTGACCCAAAAGGTTGCGCGCAAGCAGTTGACCGACGCTCAGGCGCTGTACACCTCGCTGCAAGGCGAACTGGCGGCGATGCTCAAGCCTGTCGAGCAGCCTCTGGTTATCAAGGCCGAGCACAAGCCGTTCGTGATTCTGGTGGTAGGCGTCAACGGCGCGGGCAAGACCACGACCATCGGCAAGCTGGCCAAGAAGCTGCAACTCGAAGGCAAGAAAGTCATGCTGGCGGCGGGTGACACCTTCCGCGCTGCGGCAGTCGAGCAATTGCAGGTCTGGGGCGAGCGTAACCATATTCCGGTCATCGCCCAGCATACGGGCGCCGACTCGGCCTCGGTGATCTTCGATGCCGTGCAAGCCGCCAAGGCCCGTGGCATCGATGTGCTGATCGCTGACACTGCGGGCCGTCTGCACACCAAAGACAACCTGATGGAAGAACTGAAAAAGGTTCGTCGTGTGATCGGCAAGCTGGATGCCGAAGCGCCGCATGAAGTCCTGCTGGTACTCGATGCCGGCACCGGTCAGAACGCCATCAATCAGGCCAAACAATTCAACCAGACGGTCTCCCTGACCGGTCTGGCGCTCACTAAACTCGATGGCACGGCAAAAGGCGGTGTGATCTTCGCTCTGGCCAAGCAGTTTGGCTTGCCGATCCGTTATATCGGCGTGGGTGAAGGTATCGACGATCTGCGTACCTTTGAAGCTGAACCCTTTGTTCAGGCTCTGTTTGCGGAGCGGGAGCGTACATGATTCGTTTCGAGCAGGTCGGTAAGCGTTATCCGAATGGACATGTCGGATTGCATGAACTGAGCTTTCGAGTACGTCGCGGTGAGTTCCTGTTCGTTACCGGCCACTCCGGTGCCGGTAAAAGCACCTTGCTGCGCCTGTTGCTGGCCATGGAACGCCCGACAACTGGCAAATTGATGCTGGCCGGTCAGGATCTGGGGCAGATAAGCAACGCCCAGATTCCGTTTTTGCGGCGTCAGATCGGTGTGGTGTTCCAGAACCATCAGTTGCTGTTCGACCGCACCGTTTTCAACAACATCGCGCTGCCCTTGCAGATTCTCGGTCTGTCCAAGGTCGATATCGCCAAACGTGTGGATTCGGCACTGGAGCGTGTGGCCTTGTCCGACAAGGCGGATCTGTACCCTGGCGACTTGTCCACAGGCCAACAGCAGCGTGTCGGTATTGCACGTGCCATCGTCCATCGCCCGGCCTTGCTGCTGGCCGATGAACCGACCGGTAACCTCGACCCTCGATTGGCCGCAGAAATCATGGGCGTGTTTGAAGACATCAACCGGTTGGGGACCAGCGTGCTGATCGCCAGTCACGACCTGGCACTGATCGCGCGTATGCGCCATCGCATGCTGACCCTGCAACGCGGTCGTCTGATCGGTGACGGGGAGGCCGGAGCATGAGTGCCACTCGCAAGGTATCGGATCGTGTCGCGCCCAAGGCCGCCGATCCTTCCCCGCCGAAGCAGAATAAACGCCAGGATCACGATGATGATGGCCCGGACTTCAGCACTTTGCTGGCCGCCTGGCTGGAAAGCCATCGCTCCAGCCTGCTCGACAGCCTGCGCCGTCTGGGCAAACAGCCAATCGGCAGTTTCTTCACCTGTCTGGTGATGGCCATTGCATTGAGTCTGCCCATGGGCCTGTCATTGCTGTTGAGCAATGTCGAGCGTCTGGGTGGGTCGTGGCAGCGTGCGGCGCAGATATCGATCTATATGCATCTGAACGCCAATGCGGCGGATGGCGCCCGTTTGCGTGACGAAATCAAGTCCATGCCGGGCGTTGCCGATGCCGAGTACATAAGCAGCGAGCAGGCGCTGGGCGAGTTCCAGCAGCAGTCCGGCCTGGGCGAGGCGCTCAAGGAGTTGCCGCAGAACCCGTTGCCGGGCGTAGTGCTTGTCACTCCAACGGAGGTCGACAAGCCTGCACTTGAAGCCCTGCGCTCCCGACTGGCCGGCCTGCCTAAAGTGGAACAGGCCCAGCTCGATCTGGTCTGGGTGGAGCGTCTGGCGGCGATTCTCAAGCTGGGTGACCGCTTTGTCTTCGGCTTGACGGTCTTGCTGGTTTCCGCTTTGCTGCTGGTGATCGGTAACACCATCCGTCTGCACATCGAAAACCGTCGTACCGAGATCGAAGTCATCAAACTGGTCGGCGGTACAGACAGCTATGTGCGCAGGCCTTTCCTTTATATGGGCGCGCTGTATGGTTTTGGGGCGGGTTTCCTGTCCTGGGGCGTGCTGGCGTTCGGTCTGGACTGGCTGAATGACTCGGTCGTCGGGCTGGCAGGCCTGTACGGCAGCGACTTCGCGCTGGCGGGTGTTCCGTTGGCCGATGGTCTGTCGCTCTTGCTTGGAGCGGTCTTGTTAGGGTATATCGGTGCTTGGATTGCGGTCGCCCGCCATTTGCGAGAGCTGGCGCCACGTTAAAGTGAATTTTGTTTAACCAATTGACTTTTCAGCGCAGGGAACTTGTCTAGCGGTTCCCGGTCAATTTCGCAGTGCTGAACTGCACGAGTCATGAGTTGGAGGTTTTTCCCGTATGACCACTTCTTTGCAACCTGCATATGCCTTAGTCCCGGGTGCGAACCTGGAGGCTTACGTGCACACGGTGAACAGCATTCCCTTGCTGACGCCTGAGCAGGAGCGTGAACTGGCTGAGAGTCTCTACTATGAACAGGATCTGGATGCGGCTCGTCAGATGGTCCTCGCCCACCTGCGTTTTGTCGTGCATATCGCACGCAGTTATTCGGGATACGGTCTGGCCCAGTCCGACCTGATCCAGGAAGGTAACGTCGGCCTGATGAAGGCTGTAAAGCGCTTCAACCCGGAAATGGGTGTGCGTCTGGTGTCGTTCGCCGTTCACTGGATCAAGGCGGAAATCCACGAATTCATCCTGCGCAACTGGCGTATCGTCAAGGTCGCCACGACCAAGGCCCAGCGCAAACTGTTTTTCAACCTGCGCAGCCAGAAAAAGCGTCTGGCGTGGCTGAACAACGATGAAGTACATCGTGTGGCTGAAAGCCTTGGCGTTGAACCGCGTGAAGTTCGCGAGATGGAAAGCCGTCTGACCGGCCAGGACATGGCGTTCGATCCGGCGTCGGAAGCTGACGACGACAGCGCATTCCAGTCGCCAGCCAACTACCTGGAAGACCACCGTTACGATCCTGCGCGTCAGCTGGAAGATTCCGACTGGAGCGACAACTCCACGGCCAATCTGCATCAGGCCCTGGACGTACTGGACGAGCGTAGTCGCGACATCCTCTACCAGCGCTGGCTGGCAGAAGAGAAAGCCACGCTGCACGACCTGGCGCAGAAGTACAACGTCTCCGCCGAGCGTATTCGCCAGCTCGAAAAGAGCGCGATGAACAAGCTCAAGACATCGATAGCCGCGTAATACGCAAAACGCCCTGATAACCTCAGGGCGTTTTTGTATCTGTGTCGCGAATTCATTCGCGAAGGCAGTAATTACAGCTTGCGACTACTGTTCAACCCCGCCAGATAACTGTCTCCACCCAACTGACGCATCTGCTGACGAATCCAGCCCGCACGGCGCGAGACATAGCTGCTGGGATGGCTGGCGCTCCATTGGCGCGGGTTGGGCAGTACGGCGGCGAGGTAGCTGGCCTGCTGCGTCGACAGGGCGCTGGCGTTGATGCCGAAGTGATGCTGCGCTGCGGCTTGTGCGCCGAATACACCTTCATCCCACTCGACGCTGTTGAGGTACACCTCAAGAATGCGCTCTTTGGACCACAGCAGCTCGATCAGGGCCGTGAACCAGGCTTCAAGCCCTTTGCGCAGATAGCTGCGGCCCGACCACAGAAACAGGTTTTTCGAAACTTGCTGGCTCAGCGTACTGGCCCCGCGTATCGAGCCGCCACGCTCGTTGTGCAGGATCGCTGCCTGAATGGCGCTGATATCAAAACCCCAGTGCTCGGCGAATTTCTGGTCCTCGCCAGCAATGACCGCGACTTTCAAGCTATCGGAAATCCTGTTCCACGGCTGCCAGGTGCGCTGCAGGTCAATGGGCTCGCCATCAATCCATGATTCAATCTTGCGCTCGACCATCAACGCCGTGCCCGGTGGCGGGACCCAGCGCAGGACAAGAACCAGAATGAAACTGCCTGCTGCAAACCACAGCAGGGTTTTGGCGACACGATGCAAGAGAAAACGCAGCATAGAGATGGCTTGGCCGAACCCGTTGAGCGGGCCATTATACAGACCGTGCGCCATTGGACGATTTTTGACTGGAGATCCTTGATGCTTCGTAGCTTTTTGATGCTTGCTGCCTTTTTCGGCTTTACCGGCGTGGCCCTCGGTGCATTTGCTGCCCACGGCCTGAAAGGTCGGTTGAGCCCCGAATATCTGGCGATTTTCCATACCGGCGTGCTTTACCAACTGGTCCATGCACTGGCTTTGCTCGGCGTGGCTGTGCTCGCGGCACAGATTCCCGGTCGGCTGGTCACCTGGGCCGGTTTCTCCTTTGCCGTTGGTATCGTGCTGTTCTCCGGCAGCCTGTACGCGCTGACCCTCAGCGGCATCAGCAAGCTGGGGATCGTGACGCCCTTCGGCGGGCTGGCCTTTCTGATCGGTTGGCTGACCCTGGGCGTTGCGGCCTGGCGTCTGGGTGGCGTATCCCAGTGATCGCGAGCCGCGCTTGAGACGAATGGCGCGGCTTTGCCTTGGTCATACCGGCTGATCGGGCTAGAATGCTGGCCCCTAAAATGATGGCTGCTGTCTCGCATGCACATTCAGTTGAACGGTGAATCCTTTGAATTGCCCGATGGTGAAACCGTCGCGGCTTTGTTGGCTCGTCTGGATCTTGCCGGACGCCGGGTAGCCGTCGAGCTGAACCTGGATATCGTGCCCCGCAGCCAGCATGAATCCACAGTCCTGCGCGAAGGCGATCAGGTCGAAGTGGTCCATGCCATCGGCGGCGGCTAGCCCCGGCACAGCAATGACCCCTTGTGCTAGTTAAAGAGGATTTCCGATGAGCAATGTTCGCAGCGACAAGCCATTCATCCTGGCCGGTCGGACCTTTGAGTCGCGTCTGCTGGTAGGCACTGGCAAGTACGCGGATATGGAACAGACCCGCCTGGCTATCGAAGCCTCGGGTGCAGAAATCGTCACGGTAGCCGTGCGGCGCACGAACCTGGGTCAGAACCCGGGCGAGCCGAACCTGCTGGACGTTCTGCCGCCGGATCGCTACACCATTCTGCCTAACACGGCCGGTTGCTTCGATGCCGTCGAAGCTGTGCGTACCTGCCGTCTGGCCCGCGAGCTGCTCGACGGGCGCAATCTGGTGAAGCTGGAAGTGCTGGCTGACCAGAAAACCCTGTTTCCTAACGTGATCGAAACCCTCAAGGCTGCCGAGGTGCTGGTCAAGGACGGTTTCGACGTGATGGTCTACACCAGCGACGATCCGATCATCGCCCGTCAACTGGCGGAGATCGGCTGTATCGCGATCATGCCGCTGGCGGGTCTGATCGGGAGTGGCCTGGGGATCTGCAACCCGTACAACCTGCAGATCATCCTGGAAGAAACAAAGGTTCCGGTTCTGGTGGATGCCGGTGTCGGTACTGCTTCCGACGCAACCATCGCCATGGAGCTGGGTTGCGAAGCCGTGCTGATGAACTCGGCCATCGCCCATGCTCAGCAGCCGGTCATGATGGCCGAGGCCATGAAGCACGCTGTAATTGCCGGTCGTCTGGCGTACCTCGCCGGGCGTATGCCAAGAAAACTCTATGCCAGCGCATCTTCGCCGCTGGATGGCCTGATCAAGTAAGAGCCCGTTGATGATTGATTCGCACGTTCCACACCCAGAGTCGCCTGCTACCGAAGAAGGCGAAGAGCGCCATCACCGCCGCATCAAGAGCTTCGTGATGCGTGCCGGTCGCATGACCGAAGGCCAGCAGCGCGGTCTGGACCAGGGCTTGCCGAAGTTCGGCTTGCAGCTGACTGACGCCCCTGTGGATTTCGATCAGGTGTTTGGCCGTTCAGCGCCGCGTACTCTGGAGATCGGCTTCGGCATGGGCCACTCGCTGCTGGAAATGGCGGCGGCTGCGCCTGAGCACGACTTCATTGGTGTCGAAGTGCATTCGCCGGGTGTGGGTGCGTTGCTCAATGGCGCGCTGACTCAAGGCCTGACCAACGTGCGGGTCTACGATTGCGACGCGATCGAAGTGCTGAACCGGTGCATCGCCGATAACAGCCTCGACCGCCTGATGCTGTTTTTCCCGGACCCATGGCACAAGAGCCGTCACCACAAGCGCCGCATCGTGCAGCCCGAGTTTGCGGCACTGGTGCGCAGCAAGCTGAAGGTCGGTGGCGTGTTCCACATGGCTACCGACTGGGGCCCGTACGCTGAATACATGCTGGAAGTGATGAGTGCTGCACCTGGTTATCGCAATCAGGCAGAAGACAACCAGTATGTCCCGCGCCCGGCCGAACGCCCGATCACCAAGTTCGAGCGCCGTGGTGAGCGCCTGGGGCATGGTGTGTGGGATCTGAAGTTCGAGAAGCTGGCTTAAAACCGGTTAGCGAATGAATTCGCTTCCACAGACTGATGTGGGAGCGAATTCATTCGCGAAGAAAAGCTATTTACGATCCGCAATCACACCGATCAACACCAGCACCACCAACAAGACCGGCGCCAGACTGTAATTGTTGAACTGGCTCAGGCCACGCACGACCCAGGGTGTTGCATAGATCAGCGCCAGGCCGCTGCCGATGGTACACAGCAGCGCCAGAAGCGGGATGCGCAATGCGCCTGTCATGCTGCTGATACGTTGCTCGATCCATACCTTGAAGTCCGAACCGAACAGCACCAACAAACAGCCCACAAGTGCCAGTGCAATTTCTGACAGATTGTTGCGACTCCATCGCGAGACGGTGGCGAGCAGATCGAGTATGAGATCCATGCAGGGTCCTTAGGTCAGAAAGTATTGCAGCAAGTCATTGAGAAAAAGCTGGCCTTGCGGGGTTGCGACCAGACGTGTCGGGTCGGCTTGCAGCAGGCCGCGTTGTTCGGCTTGTCGGCGGGCGCTGGCCAGTGAATCGACGCTTAGACCTGTTCTTTCGCGAAATAATGCAGCGTCCACACCATTTGTGAGGCGCAGTGCATTCATCAGGAACTCAAAAGGCAATTCCTCGACGCTCAACAGCTTGGAACCGGCCTGGAACGGCTTTTTCGGATTGAGATAATCCTTGGGCAGGCGTGTTTTCCAGGTGCGGACAATGCGACCGTCCGGATGGCTGAGTTTGCCATGGGCGCCTGCACCGATACCGATGAAGTCCCCGAAACTCCAGTAATTGAGGTTATGTCGCGCTGCCTTGCCGGGCTGGGCATAGGCAGAGACTTCGTACTGCGCATAGCCGCTGTCAGCCAGCAGTTGCTGACCGGTTTCCTGAATATCCCAGAGGATGTCGTCTTCGGGCAGGACTGGCGGCTGGTTCCAGAAAACGGTGTTGGGCTCCAGCGTCAACTGATACCAGGACAGATGTGTCGGTGCCAGTGCGATGGCCTGACGCAGGTCGTTCAGGGCTTCGTCCTGAGACTGGTCCGGCAGGCCGTGCATCAGGTCCAGGTTGAAGTTGTCGAAACCGGCCATGCGCGCCATGTCGGCAGCACGAATCGCTTCGTCACCGTTGTGAATCCGTCCCAGAGCCTTGAGCTTTGCTTCCTGGAAACTCTGGATGCCGATGGACAGCCTGTTGATGCCCAGCCCGCGATAGGCGCTGAACTTGACCTGCTCGAAGGTGCCTGGATTGGCTTCCAGAGTTATTTCGATATCGCTGGCAAAGCGGATGCGCTGCTCGACACCGGCCAGCAGCCGGCCCAAGGCTTCGGCGCTGAACAGGCTCGGCGTACCGCCGCCGAAGAAGATCGAACGCAGTTCCCGGCCATGGACGTGAGGCAGGTCCTGATCCAGGTCTGCCAGCAGCGCATCGACATATTCCTGCTCCGGCAACACCGGGCTGGCAGTGTGAGAGTTGAAGTCGCAGTACGGGCATTTGCGTACGCACCACGGGATATGGATGTACAGCGACAACGGTGGCAGTTGCGGCAGGGCAGCCCTTGGGCTTTCGGACGAAAAGCCAGCCTCACCCAGAAACAGGGGCTGCGCAGGTGGATCGTGGATCATTGCAGACCCAGGCGCTGACGCAGTATGGCCATGGCGCGGGCGCGATGGCTGAGCTGGTTTTTCTCGGTCGGGCTGAGTTCGGCGCTGGAGCAGTTGCGCTCAGGCACCCAGAACAGCGGATCGTAACCGAAGCCATGTTCGCCGCTGGCCGCATGCAGGATGCGCCCGTGCCACAGGCCTTCGCAGAGAATCGGCAGCGGGTCGTCGGCATGGCGAACCAGCGCCAGTACGCAAACGAACTGTGCGCCGCGTTGCTCGTCGGGCACGTCTTTCAACACATCCAGCAGCTTGGCGTTATTGGCCGCGTCACCCTTGCCGTCGGCGTAGCGTGCCGAATAGATGCCTGGCGCTCCGCCGAGAAAATCCACTGCCAGCCCCGAGTCGTCGGCCAGTGCCGGCAGGCCGGAAAGGCGCGAGGCGTTGCGGGCCTTGAGGATCGCATTCTCGACGAAGGACAGGCCGGTTTCTTCCGGCTCGATGTGGCTGAACTCGCCTACGGAGCGCAACTGCACGCTGTCGCCCAGCATGGCCTGGAGTTCTTTGAGTTTGCCGCCGTTGTGGCTGGCCAATACAAGTTGCGTGAGGTTCATCATTGGCCCGGGAAAAGCTCTTGGTTGAAACTGAAGCTATTGGTATCGCTGCCAGTTTTAACGTGGATGTCGAAGGTTCGGTTTTCCTGCTGTGGCACAGGGTATTGCGCAATGTAGTAGACCGCGCCGCGCTCGGTGATCTGCTTGAAACTCAAGGGGATCGAAGCGCTGGTCAGGTCCTTGATCGTGCCGCTGACCTGTGCCGCCTGCGGTTTGCCATCCTTCAGCACGGAGATATTGATCACGCCCTGATTCTTGCTGCGGATCAGCTCGGTGCCTTTGGCGATCTCCGGCTGCAGGAAGGTCGAGTTGAAGGTGGAGTAGTGAACGGTGATGTCGCCAAACTTTTCCTGTCGCTCACCCTTGATGGCATCGGCTGCCAGTGCAGGCAGGCCCAGACAGGCAGTCAGCAGGAAAATAGCCAGGCGGCTCATGTTCGTTCTCCTTCACATTCCATGAATCAGACAGCGATCTGATGGTCGAGCAGGCCGGGGCTACTGACCCGGTAAATGCCGATTTCACCCAACAGATTAGGCCATAGCTTGCTGGCCCACCCGTGACGATGCTGTTGATCGACGGCAAGCCTGTCGATCACTTGTGCCTCGCGTTCGCGGCACAGCTCTTCAAAGTCTTCAAAGGTGCAGAAGTGAATGTTCGGCGTGTTGTACCAGGTATAAGGCAGGAACTCGGACACCGGCATGCGGCCCTTGCTCGCCAGATACCAGCGGCAGCGCCAGTGACCGAAGTTCGGGAACGTAATGATGCACTGGCGACCGACACGCAGCATTTCGTCGAGGATTCTGTCCGGGTAATGC
The DNA here is from genome assembly GCF_057809175.1 of Pseudomonas sp. FG43. Lineage (NCBI taxonomy): Bacteria > Pseudomonadati > Pseudomonadota > Gammaproteobacteria > Pseudomonadales > Pseudomonadaceae > Pseudomonas > Pseudomonas sp. FG43. Next base: position 115,500 of record NZ_JBMDJL010000003.1, on the reverse strand, counting down.
ACGGCTTGCAGGGCCTGGGTCATGACCACGATATCGAAGCTGTTGCTGGCAAAGTTGCCCAGGCCCTTGTCCAGGTCCTGTTCGATCACGTTGATGCCCTTGGCCACGCACTCGGCAATATTGTCCGGGTCGTTTTCAAGGCCGTAGCCGGTGACTTGCTTGTTGTCGCGAAGCCAGGTCAGCAACTCGCCATCGCCACAACCCAGGTCGAGCACGCGGCTGCCTGCGGGGATCCATTCCTGGATGATCTCAAGGTCGGCTCTCATGGCGTCCTCACAACGAAATTCGGTTCATGTAGTTACCGAAAGCCTGCAGGTAGCGCGGGATCGGGATCAGGAAGGCGTCGTGCCCTTGAGGCGCGTCGATCTCCAGGTAGCAGACGTCCTTGCGGGCAGCCATCAGTGCGTCCACCAGCTCTCGCGAACGGGCAGGCGAGAAGCGCCAGTCGGTGGTAAAGGACATCACGCAGAACTTCGCCTTGGCGCTGGCGAAAGTCTTCGCCAGATTGTCGTTGAAGTTGGCCGCAGGGTCGAAGTAGTCCAGTGCCTTGGTCATCAACAGGTAAGTGTTGGCATCGAAACGACCGGAAAACTCTTCGCCCTGATAGCGCAGGTAGCTTTCGACCTGGAACTCAACGCTATGGAAGTCGTAGTTGAGCTTTTCACTCTTGAGGCCACGGCCGAATTTCTCGCCCATGGAGTCGTCGGACAGGTACGTGATGTGCCCGACCATGCGTGCCAGCATCAGGCCGCGCTTGGGGATCACGCCGACTTCCTGGAAGGAGCCGCCATGGAACTCGGGGTCGGTGAGAATCGCCTGACGGGCCACCTCGTTGAACGCGATGTTCTGTGCCGACAGCTTGGGTGCCGAAGCGATTGCCAGGCAGTGGCGCACGCGATCCGGGTAGCTGATGGTCCATTGCAGCGCCTGCATGCCGCCCAGGCTGCCACCGACAATCGCTGCCCATTGCTCGATACCCAACAGGTCCGCCAGACGTGCCTGGCTGTTGACCCAGTCTTCCACGGTCACGACCGGAAAGTTGGCGCCGAAGGGTTTGCCAGTCTCCGGGTCGATGCTGCTGGGGCCTGTGGAGCCGTTGCAGCCGCCGAGGTTGTTCAGGCTGACCACGAAGAACTTGTTGGTATCGATTGGCTTGCCTGGGCCGATGCAACTGTCCCACCAGCCCGGTTTGCGGTCTTCAGGGCTGTGGTAACCCGCAGCGTGATGATGCCCCGACAGCGCGTGACAGATCAGTACGGCGTTGCTGCGCGCAGCATTGAGCTGGCCGTAGGTTTCATAAATGAGGTCGTAGGCTGGCAGCGAACGGCCACAGGCCAAGGCCAGGGGCTCGCTGAAATGTGCCAGTTGCGGTGTGACCAGACCGACAGAATCGTGGGGGAATACCGTGGGCATCGACCCTGCTCTCGCTTGAATGAGGCGTAAGTCTAAAGATCGCGGGGGGTAGCGGCAACAGAGGAAAGCTTTTCGCGGATGAATCCGCCCCCCATGCACATCCCGTGGGAGCGAATTCATTCGCGAAAGAAACGTCAGATCAGCATGCGCAGAACCTGCGGCATCATGCTCATGGCTGCCAGGTTGTTGATGACCAGCATGTCCAGCAGCTTGAGGGCGAGGAAGGCAAAGATCGGCGAAAGGTCCAGGCCGCCGAGATTGGGCAGGAACTTGCGGAACGGTGCCAGTGCCGGCTCACAGATCTGGTTGACCAGTTCTGCACCAGGGTTGTGACTGCCCGGTGCGACCCAGGACAGGATCACGCTGATGATCAGGGCAAAGAAGAATATCTTCAGGAACAGCGCCGTCACGCCAATGATTGCCCAGATCAGCAGGTGCAGTGGATCACCGGTGGTGCCATAGCTCAGCAGCAGCGTCAGGGCCATGAGGATCAGTTGCACGAGGATTGCCAGTACCAGCGACGACATGTCCAGGCCGAACACGCTCGGAATGACCCGGCGCAGAGGTTTGAGCAATGGCTGCGTTGCTTTTACAGTGAACTGGCTCAACGGGTTATAGAAGTTCGCCCGCACCAGTTGCAGCACGAAACGCAAGAGGATGATCAACAGATAAAGACTGCCAATGGTTTGCAAGACGTAAATTGCAGCGGTGTTCAATCCAATCATCGATCTGCTCCAGAAAGGCCTAGAAAATTATTTGCCCAGTAGTTCGGCCAGCTCTGCCGAACGATTATCGGCGGCACTGAGGGCCGTTTCTACCAGCGCTTCAAAACCGCCTGCCTGGAATGCCTTGATGGCGGCTTCCGTGGTGCCGGCAGGCGATGTCACACGGCGACGCAATTCCGCGGCATCCACATCGCTGCCGGTTGCCATCAGTGCGGCGCCCAGAGCGGTTTGCAGAGTGAGCTTTTTGGCGACGTCTTCGGGCAGGCCCAGCTTTACGCCCGCCGCAGTCATCGCTTCGATCATCAGGAAGAAATACGCCGGGCCGCTGCCTGAAACAGCAGTCACGGCATCCAGTTGTTTCTCTTCATCCAGCCAGACCGCGATACCCACGGCCGACAGCAATTGTTCGGCCTGTTCGCGCTGGGCGGCGCTTACCTTGTCGGTGGCGTACAGACCGCTGACGCCCTGGCGCAGCAAGGCCGGAGTGTTGGGCATGCAGCGCACGATAGGCGACTCGCCCAGCCACTGGGTCATGCTGGCGCAGGTGATACCGGCCGCAATCGAGACGATCAGTTGATGGGGCTTCAGGCTTGGGCGCAGCGCTTCGCAGACGGCTTTCATCATTTGCGGCTTTACTGCCAGCAGCACGACATCTGCGCCTTCGATGGCTTCTGCGTTGTCGGCGACCACGGTGATGCCGTGCTCGGTTGCGATGCGCTCGCGGGTTTCGGCGCCCGGATCACTGGCGCGGATCAGCGCCGCTTCCACGCCTTGGGCGCGCAAGCCGCCGATCAGGCTGGCAGCCATGTTTCCGGCGCCGACAAAGGCAATACGAGTCTTGCTCATGAAAAAGGTCCTTGTGCGTGAGTTATGGCTGGCCGTAGTCACGGGCGCCAAAAAGGGCAGTGCCGATCCGCACCCAGGTCGCGCCTTGTGCAATGGCGGCTTCCAGATCGTGGCTCATGCCCATGGAAAGTGTGTCCAGTGGCAGGTTCAGTTGTTCTTGCAGTGTACGTACGGCAGCGAATGCAGCGTTCTGTTCGGCGCTGTCTTCTGTTGGTTCGGGAATCGCCATCAAGCCGCGCAGCTTCAGGCGCGGCAATGCGCTGATGGCGGCCGCCAGCGCTGGCAGATCCTGGGGCGTACAGCCAGACTTGCTCGCCTCGCCGCTGACATTGACCTGAATGCAGATATTGAGCGGTTCAAGGTTGTCAGGTCGTTGTTCGGACAGGCGTTGAGCGATTTTCAGGCGATCCACGGAATGTACCCAGGCGAAGTTCTCGGCGATAGCGCGCGTCTTGTTCGACTGAATGGGGCCGATGAAATGCCAACACAAGGGCAGGTCAGCCAATTCCAGCTGTTTGCCCAGTGCTTCCTGTAGATAATTTTCGCCAAAATCGCGCAGGCCGGCGGCAAAGGCTTCGCGCAGGTCGCTGGCAGGCTTGGTCTTGCTGACCGCCAGCAGGCCGATGGAGGACGGGTTGCGTTGCGCCGCGTGTGCCGCTGCGAGAATTCGTTCTTCGAGCGTTGAAATGTTCGCTGCTATCGTGGACATTGATTTGCGCCAGCAGGGCTAAAGTCTGCGGCATTCTATGTGATTGAGGAGCTGTATGGATATTACCGAGCTGCTGGCTTTCAGTGCCAAACAAGGCGCGTCGGACTTACACCTCTCTGCGGGCCTGCCGCCGATGATCCGTGTTGACGGCGATGTGCGGCGGATCAACCTGCCGCCGCTGGATGCCAAGGAGGTCAAGGCGCTGATCTACGACATCATGAACGACAAGCAGCGTCAGGTTTTCGAGGAGTCTCTGGAAACCGACTTTTCGTTCGAGGTGCCGGGGATTGCACGCTTTCGGGTCAACGCTTTCAACCAGAACCGTGGCCCAGGCGCGGTATTCCGGACCATTCCCTCAAAGATCCTGAGCATGGAAGATCTTGGGATGGGGGAAGTGTTTCGCAAGATTACCGATGTGCCTCGTGGCCTGATCCTGGTGACCGGACCGACCGGTTCGGGCAAGTCGACGACCCTGGCGGCAATGATCGACTACCTGAACTGCAACAAGCACCACCATATCCTGACCATCGAAGACCCCATTGAATTCGTCCACGAGTCCAAGAAGTGTCTGGTCAACCAGCGTGAAGTGCATCGCGATACGCTGGGCTTCTCCGAGGCTCTGCGCTCGGCCCTGCGTGAAGACCCTGACGTGATTCTGGTGGGTGAGCTGCGTGACCTTGAAACCATTCGCCTGGCACTGACTGCGGCTGAAACCGGTCACCTGGTATTTGGCACTTTGCACACGACTTCGGCCGCCAAGACCATCGACCGGATCGTCGACGTATTCCCCGCACAGGAAAAGTCCATGATCCGCTCCATGCTTTCCGAATCGCTGCATGCAGTGGTGTCGCAGTCATTGCTCAAGAAGGTCGGCGGCGGCCGTGTGGCGGCTCATGAAATCATGATGGGGACCCCTGCGATCCGTAACCTGATCCGCGAAGACAAGGTGGCGCAGATGTACTCGGCCATCCAGACCAGCGGCTCGGTGGGCATGCAGACGCTGGACATGTGTCTGGCTGATCTGCTGAAGAAGGGGGTGATCACCCGCGAGAGTGCGCGCGAGCGGGCCAAGGTGCCCGACAACTTCTAGGGAAGCCGGCCTGCCGGTGAGGCAGGCCTTTGCCTCATCGCTGGGCGACGTGCAGGGGCGTGGTCTGTTTAGGCAGCACGCGCTTGGCGATCTTGTAGTGACTGCTCCAGTACGGCTTTTTCAGCGTATCGACAGTCACGGCCTTGCCACGACGCGGGGCGTGGACGAAGCGGTCATTGCCCAGGTAGATGGCTACATGATTGATATTGCGGCTCTTGATGTTGAAGAACAGCAGATCACCCGGCTTCAGATCCTTGCGATCAACCTTCTGACCGTGACCTTCGGCCATGGCATTGGAGGTGCGCGGCAGATCGACTTCCTGCACATCGTTGAAGGCGTATTTCACCAGCCCGCTGCAATCCAGCCCCTTGCCCGGAGTGGTTCCACCCCAGCGATAAGGCGTGCCGACTGCCTGCAAGGCCCGTTTCACGACAGCATTACCTTGCCTGGCATTGACGGTCGGCACGGCCTTGGTGGCCTTGGCTGCTTTGACAGGCCTGGCTGAATTCTTTCGAGGTGCCGGAATCTGAGTGTCGGTGGCACTTTGAAGCTTGAGAGGAATAGAGACTTCCAGAGGGATACTGCGAGGAGTGATGACTGGGGAAAAGTGGTTCTTCGCGGTATAGCCGGTGAAGCTCGCAGGAAGTTGTTGCTCACGGTTGGTGGCGTGGGCGGCCAGAGGCATAAAGAGGCAAATGGTTAGCCATGTCTTGAAAAAAGGACGCATTCGGCAAGGCTCATAGTGGTCAGCGCGCAACTTTATAACAGCTTTTTGACAAAACCCGACCCCATTTGTCGACTCGATCACAGTCGCATCCTTACGTTTTATGCGACACACTCTTTCGGTTTTCCGCTCAATCCCTTTGCTGGCAAGGGGTTGGCTCATCAATCAACGACGTAATGCCATACGTCGGAACGCTTCAATGAAGTCACAAAATTCACACATATTTTTTTCTATCAGACCGAAGAGGTAAGAAATGAACAGCTATCGTCCTGATACTCACAGCAAGCTTTTGGGGTATCTGCTGTGGATTGTCGGCTTTCTGGGGGCTCACCGTTTTTACTACGGCAAGCCGGTGACCGGCACCATCTGGTTCTTCACCTTTGGCTTGTTGGGGATTGGCTGGTTGATCGACCTGTTCCTGATCCCGTCCATGGATCGCGAGGCCGACCTGCGCTTCAATCAGGGCTCGACCGACTACAACGTGGCCTGGCTGCTGCTGACCTTCCTGGGGATTTTCGGCGTACACCGCATGTATCAGGGGAAGTGGATTACCGGGTTGATCTATCTGCTGACAGGCGGAGTGTTTCTGCTGGGCGTGCTGTATGACTTCTGGACAATGAATAACCAGATATCCATCAGGAATGCGCAACGCGGCTGAGGTTCTTCGCGGATAAATCCGCTCCTACCGTGTAGGAGCGAATTCATTCGCGAACCTGGGTCAGGCGCTATAACTGATCCGCCCATCCACCAGCGTGTAACGCACCGCTCCCGGCAGGCAATGGCCGAGGAACGGGCAGTTATCGCCTTTGGACAGCCATTTCTCGCCGGCAACCGTCGAAGCGGCCGGGTCGAACAGCACCAGATCCGCCGCCGAGCCAGCGCTCAGTTGGCCGGCTGGCAGGCGCAAGGCTGCTGCCGGGCCTGAGCTCAGGCGGGCGATCAGTGTTGGCAGGTCGAGCAAGCCATCCTCAACCAGGGTCATTGCCAGCGGCAGCAGCAGTTCGACGCTGCTGATGCCCGGCTCGGTCGCGCCAAACGGTGCCAGCTTGGCGTCGCGTTCGTGCGGTTGGTGATGGCTGGAAATGGCTTGAATCACACCCGATTTCACGGCCTCACGCAGGCCGTCGCGGTCGGCGCGGGTGCGCAGTGGCGGCTGGACGTGATAGAGGCTGGAGAAGTCGATCAGCGCTTCGTCAGTCAGAATCAGTTGATACAAGGCCACGTCGGCAGTGACCGGCAGGCCACGGGCTTGCGCCTGAGCAATCAGGGCTGCGCCGCGGGCACTGGTCAACTGGCTGAAGTGAGCGCGTACGCCGCTTTGCTCCACCAGCAGCAGGTCGCGGGCCAACGCTACGGTTTCCGCTGTTTCCGGGATACCGGCCAGGCCAAGGAAGCTGGCGGTCGGGCCTTCATGGGCCAGGCCGCCTTCAGCCAGGTCGCGATCCTGTGAGTTGAAGATGACCGTCAGGTCGAAAGTGGCTGCATATTCCAGCGCCCGGCAAAGGGTGCGGGTATTGCTGAAGCTGCTCAAGCCATTGCCGAACGCCACACAACCGGCGTCGCGCAGGGCAATCAGTTCTGCCAGTTGCTCGCCTTCCAGCCCTTTGCTCAAGGCGCCGATAGGGAAGACCTTGCTGTATCCGGCCTCGCGGGCGCGGTCCAGGATCAGTTCGGCGACCGCCGAGGTATCGAGTACCGGCTTGGTGCGTGGCGGGCAGCACAGGCTGGTGACGCCGCCTGCCGTTGCGGCGCGTGTTTCGCTGGCGATGGTGCCTTTGCGGCTGTAACCCGGTTCGCGCAGGGAAACATTGAGGTCAACGAGGCCGGGTGCGGCGACAAGGCCGTTGGCATCGATGGTCTGGCTGGGCTCGAAGCCTGCGGGTGCAGCGCCGATGGCGAGGATCTTGCCCGCTTCAAGGTGCAGGTCCGTGACTTTATCCAGCCCGCTGAGCGGGTCGATGACGCGAGCGCCGAGAATGCTGAGCTTCACAGGGCGTTCTCCTGCTCGAATTGTCGTTGTGCGGTTTGTCCGCTCATGGCCATGGAGAGCACGGCCATGCGCACGGCGATCCCGTAGGTCACTTGATTGAGAATGACGGAGTGCGCGCCGTCGGCGACTGCCGATTCGATTTCCACGCCCCGGTTGATCGGGCCAGGGTGCATGACGATGGCATCAGGCTTGGCTCCCGCCAGACGTGCAGTGGTCAGGCCGAACAGGCGATAGAACTCGCCTTCGCTGGGCAGCAGGCCGCCAGTCATGCGCTCGCGTTGCAGGCGCAGCATGATGACCACGTCTACATCCTTCAGGCCTTCAGCCAGATCGGTATAGACCTTGACGCCGTATTGCTCGATGCCCACGGGCAACAGGGTTTTTGGTCCGATGACGCGGATGTCCGGGCAACCCAGTGCCTTGAGGGCCAGCATGTTGGAGCGTGCCACTCGCGAGTGCAGGATGTCGCCGACGATGGCTACCGACAGATTCTCGAAACTGCCCTTGTGGCGTCGGATCGTCAGCATGTCGAGCATGCCTTGGGTCGGGTGCGCGTGACGGCCGTCGCCGCCGTTGATGATCGCCACTTCCGGGCACACGTGCTCGGCAATGAAGTGCGCTGCGCCGGAGTCGGCATGACGCACGACAAACATGTCGGCAGCCATGGCTTCCAGATTGCGCAGGGTGTCGAACAGCGTCTCGCCCTTGCTGGTCGAAGAAGTCGAGACGTTGAGGGTAATGACATCGGCCGACAGCCGCTGGGCTGCAAGCTCGAAGGTGGTCCGTGTGCGTGTCGAGTTCTCGAAGAACACGTTGCAGACGGTCTTGCCACGCAACAGCGGGACTTTCTTCACCGCACGGGCGCCGACTTCAAGGAAGGAGTCAGCCGTGTCGAGGATTTCGGTGAGCAGCTCGCGGGGCAAGCCGTCCAGAGACAGAAAATGGCGCAGCTGACCCTGATGATTGAGTTGCAGCGGGCGCTTGGCGTCGAGAGGCGTCATCGCAAGGGACTCTTAAAGGGCTGAAGCGGTGGAAAGGTCTTGAAGCTCGAGCGCCAGCGGCTCGGGGCCGGTCAGCTTGACGCGCTCGTCGGGTGCCAGTGAAAGCGACGCGCCCACCACGTTAGGGCGAATCGGCAGCTCTCCGGCGTCCAGATCCAGCAGGCAGACCAGCGTTACGCTGGCCGGACGTCCGTAGTCGAACAGTTCGTTGAGGGCTGCACGAATGGTGCGGCCGCTCATGAGCACATCATCGATCAGGACCAGATGCTGGCCTTCGATCTCGAAAGGCAGCTCGGATGGACGAACCTGGGGATGAAGGCCGTTCTGGCTGAAGTCATCGCGATAGAACGACACATCCAGCGTCCCGAGCGGCGAATTGTTCTCCAGGGCCTTGAGCAGTGCCTGTGCGACCCATACACCGCCTGTGCGGATGCCAATGAAACGAGGGTCGCTGATGCCACGTTTGCTCAGGTGAGTGCTCAGATCGGTGGCCATCTGACGAATCAGATCGGAGGGATTGGGCAAGCTCATGATTGCTCCTTTAAAGGCCCGAGCACAGCCCATCGGGCGCGCTGCTCAGGCGGAAACTTGAAATCCGGGTATCTCGAAGCTGTTCTGGCTTGAAAAGTCACGCATTCAGCAATTCGGGATTGGCATCGAGCCAGCCTTGCAGCAAGAGCGCGGCGGCGATGGCATCCACAGGGTTGTCGCGATAACTGCCCCGCTGACCGCCACGCGCCATGCGCTCGCCCTTGGCTTCAAAGGTGGTCAGGCGTTCATCGTGGGTGTAGACCGGGATATTGAAGCGGCCATTGAGCTTGCGCGAGAACTTTTCGGCGCGGGCGCTCATTTCGCTGGGCGTACCGTCCATATTCAGCGGCAGGCCGACCACAATGGCATCGGGTTTCCACTCTGTAATCAGGGCTTGAACCTTGTCCCAGTCCGGGACGCCGTTCTGTGCCTTGAGGGTGCAAAGCTCGCGAGCCTGGCCGGTAATGGCCTGGCCGACCGCAATACCGATCTGTTTGGTGCCGTAATCGAAACCCAGAAGCAGGCGCAATGCAGCCATCAGGCGTGACCTGCCTGAGTCGAGAGCAGATTCAGATTGACGCCCAGACGTGCTGCCGCTGCGTCGAGCCGCAACTCACTGTCGGTCTCGAACAGGATGGCAGGGTCGAAAGGGCAGGTCAGCCAGGCATTGGCGGCCATTTCGGCGTCCAGTTGGCCGGCGTCCCAACCGGCATAGCCCAGGGCGATCACATTCTGATCAGGCCCGTAGCCGTCCGCGATGGAAAACAGTACGTCCTGCGAGGTGGACAGCGAGACGCCACCCAGCTCGACAGTCGCCTGAAAGACCTGGCCGCTTGGATGCAGGACAAACCCGCGGTCGGTCTGCACCGGGCCGCCGGAATGAATGGGAATGTGCTGGCAACGCACAGGAGCGGGCAGCTCCGGTCGCAATTGTTCGAGCACATCGGCCAGACTCAGGCTCTGCGGGCGGTTTATCACCAGCCCCATGGCACCATTGGCGTTGTGCTCGACGATATACGTCAAGGTTTGCGCGAAGTTCTGATCATGCATGTGCGGCATGGCAATCAGGAACTGATGCTTGAGATAGCTTGGGGATACGTTTTTCATGAGCCTTAGTGTGGCGCTGCTGGGCAAGCCTGACAACTGTCAGTTATAGCAGCCTTCCAGTTTGTGAAGGAACCATCAGTTGCTCGAAAGCTTGTCGCCCCGTGCGAACTTCCAGGTGCGGATGATTTCCAGGCGATCGATGTCAGCCAGATCGCCGGTGAACGGCGAAAATGGCGCTGCAAGACGCACAATTCGTTGTGCGGCCTGATCCAGCAAAGGATGGCCTGAGGATTCCAGAATCAGCACTTCATACAACGAGCCGTCGTGATTGATAGAGACCAATAGCCGCAGGTTGCCGTAGATCTGCTGGCGGCGCGCCTCTTCCGGGTAGTTCAGGTTGCCGACCCGTTCGACTTTCTTGCGCCAGTCATCCTTGTACCAGGCGCCCTTGTCGCGCATGGTCGAGGCCGCATTGAGGCGATGGATCTTCGGTCGCTTGGCATACAGTTGCTGCTCGGCCGAGAGTTCGGCCTCAAGGCTGGCAATTTCATTGCTCAGTTGCGAACTGTCGAAGGAAGGCGCTTCCTTGGCGGCAGGTTCGGGTTTGACCTCTTCGCGTTTGGCTGTCGTGTGCTGCGGGGAAGGAGCGATGGTGGCGACAGCGGTTTTCGGTGCTTCCTGTTTTTCCACGGGCTTGTTGGCCGGTGGCGGTGTCACCTTGTTGACCTTGGTGTCCTGATAAGGCGCGATTTCCGTGGTCTTGAGCGTTTCGGCCTTGTCCAGGGTGCCGCTGCCTTGCTGGTCGTCCTGAGCCAGGAAGTCCGCCTGTTTGGGTTTTTCCTCGCTTTTGAAGGTGGCGAGAGTAATTTCCAGCGTCTGGGATATCTGCTCGGGTTTTACATAAGTGAAACCCACACCAAGAATCACCGCGGCATGGATCAGCGCGGCGATCATTATGGTGAAGCCCAGACGATCGGCTGGACGCACACCCACTGTCGACAGTTCGAGGGGGAGGTCGTTTCTGGCCATGGATGTCATTGGCGGCTCAGTGTCTCGTTCAAAATCCGTTTCATCATTATTGCTTCGCGAATGAATTCGCTCCTACGGTATGAGCGGATTCATTCGCGAAATGCACTTTTACCGAGCTTGCAGTTTCTTCTCGATCACATCCATCAGCAAGCCGCCGATGTTGGTGCCGAAGGCATTGTCGATTTCTCGGATACAGGTCGGGCTGGTGACGTTGATTTCGGTAAGATGCTCGCCAATCACGTCAAGACCGACGAAGATCAGGCCTTTTTCACGCAGGGTAGGGCCGATCTGCTCAGCGATCCAGCGATCCTTTTCAGTCAGCGGGCGAGCTTCGCCACGACCGCCAGCGGCCAGGTTGCCGCGGGTTTCGCCTGCTGCCGGGATACGCGCCAGGCAGTAAGGCACAGGTTCGCCATCGACCATCAGGATGCGTTTGTCGCCGTCCTTGATGGCGGGCAAATAGCCCTGCGCCATGATTTGCTGGGTGCCGTGGGCGGTCAGGGTTTCCAGAATCACCGACAGGTTCGGGTCGCCTGCGCGATGGCGGAAGATCGACGCGCCGCCCATGCCGTCCAGCGGCTTGAGGATCACGTCGCCGTGCTGCGCGGCGAATTCACGAAGAATGTCCGGGCGACGGCTGACAAGCGTTGGCGGAGTGCATTGCGGGAACAGGGTGGCGAACAGCTTTTCGTTACAGTCACGCAGGCTCTGAGGTTTGTTGACGATCAGCACGCCTGCACGCTCGGCCTGTTCCAGCAGGTAAGTGGTGTAGACGAATTCCATGTCGAATGGCGGGTCCTTGCGCATCAGGATCACGTCCAGATCATCAAGGCCGGTGTCGATTTCGTCCTGCAGTTCGAACCAGTGTGCCGGGTCGGCGAAGACCTTGAGCGGTTTCATCCGGGCGCGCGCCTGGCCAGCGTTCTGGTACAGGTCCTGTTGCTCCATGTAGAACAGCGACCAGCCACGCTCCTGTGCGGCAAGCAGCATGGCCAGCGAGCTGTCCTTTTTATAGGAGATGCGCTCAATGGGGTCCATGACAATCCCTAAGCGAACGCTCATGGGTAATATCCTCTGATCGATAACGGCCATGACGGCCTTGAAATAGGCGTCAGGGTGGCGCTCCGATTGCTTCGGGTCAAGGGGCAGCGCTTTATGGATTGAGTCTGGAGAGTGTGCTAAAAAGGCTCGGCATCCGGTCTTCTGCCCCATGGGTCAGCCAAACGCTACGATCCGGCTCCAGTGCCACGCAGAACACGCAGAAAATCGCTGCGGCGACGGAAGAACACATATGGAACAGTACGCCACAGCATTGAAGGTCATGGTCATCGATGACTCGAAGACCGTTCGCCGTACCGCCGAAACGCTGCTCAAGAACGTCGGTTGTGAAGTCATCACTGCAATAGACGGCTTCGATGCCTTGGCAAAGATCGCCGATAACCATCCTCGAATCATATTCGTCGATATCATGATGCCGCGTCTGGACGGCTATCAGACCTGTGCACTGATCAAGAACAACAGGGCTTTCAAGTCGACTCCAGTCATCATGCTTTCTTCCAAGGACGGGTTGTTCGACAAGGCGAAGGGCCGGATCGTCGGTTCCGACCAGTTTTTGACCAAGCCTTTCAGCAAGGAAGAACTACTGAACGCTATCAAGGCTCACGTGCCTGGCTTCGTTGCGGTAGAACAACAAATATCGTGATGCTCGCGTCTGATCGCGGGCTCGCAACCTGATGGGGAACACCATGGCTCGAATATTGATCGTCGATGACTCGCCGACAGAAATGTACAAACTCACCGGCATGCTGGAAAAACACGGCCATGAGGTGCTGAAGGCTGAAAATGGCGCCGATGGCGTAGCGTTGGCCCGTCAGGAAAAGCCCGATGCCGTGCTGATGGATATCGTCATGCCGGGGCTCAACGGTTTTCAGGCTACGCGCCAGCTGACCAAGGATGCCGACACCAACATGATCCCGGTGATCATGATTACCACCAAGGATCAGGAAACCGACAAGGTCTGGGGCAAGCGCCAGGGCGCCAGGGATTACCTGACCAAGCCGGTGGATGAAGAAACCCTGATGAAAACCCTGAACGCGGTGCTGGCCGGCTGATAGCCGGGCTTTCCATGGTCGAGTCACGTACTGCCTTTGAACTGCTGCTCGATATCGACCAGCGGTGCCGCTCCATGGCGGCCGGCCTCCCTTTGCAGGAAACCCACCAGCAGGACTGGAGCGGTATCGGCTTTCGCATGGGGGAGCAGCGTTTTGTCGCGCCCATGGGCGAAATCGCCGAAATTCTGCATGAACCACGTTATGCGGTGTTGCCCGGCGTAAAGCCCTGGGTGGTCGGGATGGCCAATCTGCGCGGGCGTCTGTTGCCGCTCATGGACCTTTGCGGTTTCTTCGGTTACGAGCTTTCGCCAGTGCGCAAGCAGCGGCGTGTGCTGGTCGTGGAGTATCAGGAAGTGTTCGCAGGCCTGGTGGTGGATGAAGTCTTCGGGATGCAGCATTTCAGTCAATTGAGCCTGATGCCCGAAGTGTTTGGCGTGCCTGACATGGCGGTTGCACCTTTCCTTCGTGGACAATTCCTGCGTGAGCAAGCCTGGCTGGTGTTCAGCCCATGGGCACTGACGCAATCTGCGGATTTCATGGACGTAGCATTTTAAGTGGCAGGTCGGCCCGGCATTGCCGGGTGTGTTTTGTTTCACGAATCGCGGTTGGTCCAGGCGGGGGCCTGATTAATGAGTATGACTGGCAGGTCACTGGAAGGCGCACAAAGCCGGGCGCAGATCATTCTGTTGTTCGTGGCGCTTATCGTTTTCATCATTTTGCTGTTCGCCAACTTCACGTACCTCAATACCCAGTCGAACTACGACAAGCAGTACATCGGGCATGCCGGTGAGCTGCGCGTGTTGTCCCAGCGCATTGCCAAGAACGCCACCGAGGCCGCTGCCGGCAAAGCCCAGGCCTTCAAGCTGTTGACCGATGCCCGCAACGATTTCGACCTGCGTTGGGGTTACCTGAAGAAAGGCGACCCTGCCACAGGGCTGCCGGCTGCGCCTTCGGCTGTACGTGAGGAACTGCGAACCGTACAGAACGACTGGGAAAACCTGCGCAAGAATGCCGATGTGATCCTGGCCAGCGAACAGACGGTGCTGTCCCTGCATCAAGTGGCCGCTACCTTGTCCGAAACCATCCCGCAATTGCAGGTCGAGTACGAGAAGGTCGTAGAAATCCTGCTCAAGAGCCATGCTCCGGCCAGTCAGGTTGTCTTGGCGCAACGCCAGGCGTTGTTGGCGGAAAGAATTCTCGGCGCGGTGAATACCGTGTTGTCCGGCGATGAGACCGCCGTGCAGGCCGCCGATGCTTTCGGACGTGATGCCAGTCAGTTCGGGCGTGTGCTCAACGGCATGCTTGAAGGTAATCCGGGCATGCGCATCGCCCAGGTCGAGGACCGCGATGCCCGTGCGCGCCTTGCGGAAATCTCCGAGCTTTTCGAGTTCGTTTCCGGCTCCGTCGACGAGATTCTCGAAACCTCTCCCGAGCTGTTCCAGGTGCGTGAAGCGTCCGGCAATATCTTCAACACTTCGCAGACGCTGCTGGATGAAGCATCGGTGCTGGCCAACGGTCTGGAAAACCTGGCGACTACCCGCTCGGCCAACTCCATCGGCGAGTATGTGCTCGGCTTGCTGGCATTGATGTCGATCATCCTCATCGGTCTGGTGATGGTGCGTGAAACCAATCGCCAGTTGCGTGAAACCGCCCAGAAGAACGAGCGCAACCAGACCGCGATCATGCGGCTGCTCGACGAAATCGAGAACCTGGCCGATGGCGACCTGACCGTGGCCGCTTCGGTGACCGAGGATTTCACGGGGGCGATTGCTGACTCCATCAACTATTCCATCGATCAGTTGCGCGAACTGGTGGTCACCATCAACCTCACTGCCGAGCAGGTTGCGGCAGCGGTTCAGGATACCCAGACCACGGCGATGCAACTGGCGGCAGCGTCCGAGCATCAGGCGTTGCAGATCAGTGCCGCCTCGGCAGCGATCACCGATATTGCGGTTTCCATCGATCAGGTTTCAGCCAATGCCTCGGAGTCCTCTGCGGTAGCAGAGCGCTCGGTAACCATCGCCAACAAGGGCAACGAGGTGGTGCATAACACCATCCATGGCATGGACAACATCCGCGAGCAGATCCAGGACACCTCCAAGCGCATCAAGCGTCTGGGCGAGTCTTCGCAGGAAATTGGCGATATCGTCAGCCTTATCGATGACATTGCCGATCAGACCAACATTCTTGCCCTCAACGCTGCAATTCAGGCGTCCATGGCTGGCGATGCCGGACGCGGTTTTGCTGTGGTGGCCGACGAAGTACAGCGCCTGGCCGAGCGCTCATCGTCTGCCACCAAGCAGATCGAGACGCTGGTGCGGGCCATTCAGAACGACACCAATGAAGCGGTCATCTCCATGGAGCAGACCACCAGTGAAGTGGTGCGCGGCGCCCGGCTGGCGCAAGATGCCGGTGTGGCGCTGGAAGAGATCGAGGGCGTTTCCAGAGTCCTGGCCGAACTGATCGAAAGTATCACCGATGCCGCTCGCCAGCAGGCGTCGTCTGCCGGACAGATATCGCAGACCATGACCGTGATTCAGCAAACCACGACACAAACGACCTCGGGTACTGCCGCGACCGCAGAGAGCATTGGCAATCTGGCGAAAATGGCCAGTGAAATGCGCCGCTCGGTATCAGGTTTTACCTTGCCGCCATCCAGAAATGAACAGGCTTGATTGGTAAGAAATTGCGCTGTGTCCCTGACCCCGCGCTGTCTCGCACCAACGGAAATTTCATTTAATTCATGATGTTGTGTTTTGTTTGATGAGAGGCAGGATGATTCATGGCTGATCGCCGCGATTATGTCGCTCTGGAATGGCTCAAGGGCGAAATAGCCGAAACACTCAGGCAGGCCCGACAGGCGTTGGACGAATTCGCCAGCGAGCCAGCGAACACGGTTGCCCTGGATGAATGCCTGAACCTTGTGCATCAGGTCCACGGCAGCCTGCAGATGATCGAATTCTATGGCGCGGCCTTGCTCGCCGAGGAAATCGAACAACTGGTTCTGGCCCTTCAACAAAATCGTGTCACGCAGCAGGCCGAGTCCATGCAGTTGCTGGATCAGGCCATGACGCAATTGCCTGCCTATCTGGAGCGCGTTCATTCCGCACGAAGGGATCTGCCGCTGGTGGTCTTGCCGCTGCTCAACGACTTGCGCAGCGCCCGTGGCGAAAGTCTGCTGTCTGAAACCAGCCTGTTCGCCCCGCAACTGGTCAGCGTCCCGCCGCTCGATGCCGAGATACTGGCCCAGCGTAATACCCCGGAATTGCCTGAACTGCTGCGCAAGCTGCGTCAAACCCTGCAAACAGCACTGGTGGGGTTGATGCGTGAGCAGGATGTACAGACCCAGTTGGGTTTCATGGCCAAGGTGTTTGCCCGTCTTGAGCTGTTGTGTGAAGACGCACCCCTTGGTGCGTTGTGGCGAATCACGTCGGCTCTGGTCGAAACCATGGTCAGTGGCAACTTTACCAACAGCCCTGCGCTGCGCAGCCTGCTGAAGGACGCTGACAAGGAGCTCAAGCGCCTGCTGGAGCAGGGGATCGACGGCATCAACCAGCCCGCGCCTGAAGAGTTGCTGAAAAGCCTGCTGTTCTACATTGCCAAGTCCGACAGCCAGGCACCGAAGATGCAGGACCTCAAGGACCAATATGCGTTGGCCGAGGCTTTGCCCGGCAACGACGTGGTCAATGAAGAGCGCGCCCGCATGGCCGGGCCGGACCGCGATGCCATGCGTTCGGTGATCGTTGCTCTGTGCGAAGGGCTGGTACGGGTCAAGGAGCGGCTGGACGTCTTCGTGCGCGGCGACCGTCAGCACGTCAGCGAACTCAATCCGTTGCTGCCACCGTTGCGTCAGATTGCTGATACTTTGGCGGTGCTTGGTTTTGGTCAGCCGCGCAAGGTCATCATCGATCAGTTGTCGGTGGTTCAGGGCCTGGCTCAAGGGCAGCGTGAGCCCAGTGACGCTGCATTGATGGATGTGGCCGGTGCGTTGCTGTACGTCGAGTCAACACTGGCCGGGATGATCGGTACTGCCGAGCAGACCAGCCAGGAAGACAGCCGTCTGCCCACCACCGATCTGATGCAGATTCACCAACTGGTGATTCGCGAAGCGCGGACGGTCTTGCAGCAGGCCAAAGACGTGATTCTCGATTACATCGATGGCGAATGGGATCGCCAGCGACTTGAACCGCTGTGTGCCTTGCTGACGCAGGTGCGCGGCGCGCTGGCGATGATTCCTCTGGCCAGGGCGGCCAGCCTGCTGGCAGCTTGCAATGAATACATCGTCGAGCAATTGCTGGTGGACGAAACCCGGCCCACCTGGACTCAGCTCGATTGCCTGGCCGATACCCTGACGGGCGTTGAGTATTACCTGGAGCGCATGGGTGAGGATCACGAGGCGCCGGGTAACCAGATTCTGGATCTGGCCCAGCAAAGCCTCGCCCGGCTGGGTTATTCGCCTGCACCGGATACGCTGGACGTGCCGCTGCTCGATGAAGTCATTACGCAGGAAGAACTGCTGGAGCTGGATGATCGGCAAGTGCTCGTCAGCCCGACGCAGACCATCGCTCAGGTCCTCGCCAGCCCGGTTTCCGCCGTCAACCCGCCAGCCCGCAACATGCCCGCCAGCCTGTTGCCGCCGCCTGCGGATGAGGAGGCCGTGGACGAAGAACTGCGCGAGGTCTTTCTTGAAGAAACCGAGGAAGTGCTGGATGCGCTGCGTGAATACCTGCCTCGATGGTTTGCTTCGCTTGGCAATCCGGGTAACGACGATAGCCCTGCATTGACCGAAGTGCGCCGGGCTTTCCATACCTTGAAGGGTAGCGGGCGGATGGTTCGCGCCCTGGTGCTGAGCGAACTGGCCTGGTCGGTGGAAAACCTGCTCAACCGGGTGCTGGAAGGCGATGTCATACCGGGCCTGGAAGTGCAGCAGTTGCTGACGCAAGTGCTTGCCTTGCTGCCCTCGGTCATCAGCGATTTTGCAGGTGATGCACAGCGTCAGCGCAACGATGTCGACATTCTGGCTGCCCGCGCTCATGCACTGGCCAACGGCCTTGAAACGCCACAGGTCAGGAAAACGGCCGGTCAGGGCGCAGAAGAGCTCGACCCGCAATTGCTGGAAATTTTCCGCCAGGAAGCGTACGGGCACCTCGGTGCGCTCAATCGCTTCCTCGACCATGCAGCGCAAAGTGCTTCGCCTTCGATCAGCGATGCCTTGTTACGCTCGCTGCATACTCTCAAAGGCAGTGCGCACATGGCCGGCGTCTTGCCGATTGCCGAACTGGCGAGCCCGCTGGACCAACTGGTTCGTGAGTACAAGGCCAACCTGATCGCCATCGGCGCGCCCGAACTCAAGTTGCTGCGCAATGCCGAGCCCTTGTTGCGCAAGGGGCTTGAGCAATTGGAGAGCAAGCCGCTGGCCGAGATTCCGGGCGCGGCCAAGTTGATCGAGGCGGCCCATACGCTGCTCAATGAGCGGTTGACGATTGCATTGCGTGAGTCGGACAGCGGCTTGCGAATCAAACACAACCCCAAGCTGATCGCCACTTTCCTGGCCGAAGGCATGGACATCGTTCTGGATGCCGAGAACCTTTTGCAGCGTTGGCGTGAGCACCCCGGAGAACGGCAGGAGCTGAGTGCGCTCCTCGATGAGTTGACCACGCTTGGCCATGGCGCCCATCTGGCGGACCTGCCTCAGGTCGATGAGCTGTGCGAGGCCTTGCTTGATCTTTATGGCGCGGTGGAAGAAAGCAGTCTTGCGGTCAGCGAGCGATTCTTCAGTGAGGCCGAAAATGCCCACGAAGCCTTGATCAACATGCTGGATCAGGTGGCGGCCGGGCAGGATGTCGACCCTCGCCCCGAATGCATCCGCGCCTTGCACGAACTGCTCGACGAGGCGCTGGACCCTTCCGCCATGGGGCTTATCAAGAGCGACGGGGCGCGGGCACCCAGCATCACAGAGTTCAATGCAGCCACTGCACAGTTGGCGAACGAACCCCCGAGTGCCGAACCGCCGGGCCTGGACGATGAAATCGTCGAAATCTTCCTTGAAGAAGCCGTCGATATCCTCGATAGCGCCGGGCATGCCTTGACGCGCTGGCTGGATGATCCGGAAAGCTCCCTGCCATTGCCTTCATTGCAGCGCGATCTGCACACCCTCAAGGGCGGTGCCCGGATGGCCGATATTGTGCCGGTTGCGGCGCTGGGCCATGAGCTGGAAGTCTTGTATGAAGGCCTGATTGACCGTCGTTACAGTTATTCGCCGGAACTGGCCGGGCTGCTGCGCGCCAGCCACAATCATCTGGCCCGCATGCTGGAGCAACTGCAAAACCATCACCGGCTGACAGATCCTGCGCCACTGATCGAAGCCATTGTCAGCTTTCGCCAGGGGACTTTTGTCACCGCAGGCAGCGATGCCGGTATGGCCTCCGGGCCGCTCGAACCGCAGGCTGAGGATGCCGCGGAGCGCGACCCGGAGTTGCTGGAGATATTCCTCGAAGAAGGTTTCGACCTCAGCGAAAGTTCGGGCGCAGCTCTGGCGCGTTGGCAGGCTGATCCGCAGAACCTGCTGGAAGTGGAAAACCTGCTGCGTGACCTGCACACCCTCAAAGGTGGTGCGCGTATGGTCGAAATCGCCCCGATCGGCGATCTGGCCCATGAGCTTGAATCGCTCTATGAAGGCCTTTCCAGAGGGGAGATGCAGCCGAGCCCGTTGATGTTGAGCCTGCTGCAAAGCGGCCATGACGTCCTGGTCGACATGCTCGACGCGGTGCGTGCGGACAAGCCTTTGCCCAGCGCCGCCTTGCTGATCGAGAACATCCAGAAGCTGGCCAGCCTCGACCCTGTCGTTCACACCCCGATCATTGAGGCGCCTGAGCCTGCGCCCATGGTTGCGCCTCCCTCTGTGCCGGGCAATGCCGAACCGGAGGGCGAGCGCAGTGGCCCGGAAATGGTCAAGGTTGCGGCCGAACAGCTGGAGACGCTGGTCAATCTGGCGGGTGAAACCTCTATTTTTCGTGGCCGTATAGAGCAGCAGATCATTGATACGCAAGTCACGCTGGTGGAGATGGAAACTACCATCGAGCGTATGCGTGATCAGTTGCGGCGTCTGGATATGGAGACCCAGGGCCGTATCCTCAGTCGCAATCAGGTACAAGCCGAGCGCCTGGGCTATGAAGAGTTCGACCCGCTGGAAATGGACCGGCATTCGCAGCTTCAGCAACTGTCGCGAGCCTTGTTCGAGTCTGCTTCCGACCTGCTGGACCTCAAGGAAACCCTGGGCAGCCGCGCCCGTGACGCGAAAACGCTGTTGCAGCAGCAGGCCAAGGTCAACACGGATTTGCAGGAAGGCCTTATGCGAACCCGCATGGTGCCTTTCGAGAGGCTTGTACCCCGCTTGCGCCGGGTGGTGCGTCAGGTTGCTTCGCAGTTGCACAAGAACGTCGTGTTCGACGTGGGCAATGCCGACGGTGAAATGGACCGTACGATCCTGGAACGTATGGTCGCGCCGCTTGAGCACATGCTGCGCAATGCGGTGGATCATGGTCTGGAAAGCACCGAAAGGCGTCTTGCCGCAGGCAAGCCGGAGCAGGGTCATATTCAACTGAACCTGATGCATGAAGGCGGGGATATCGTCATCGAATTGAGCGATGACGGTTCCGGTGTGGATATTGCGGCCGTGCGACGTAAGGCAATCAAGCGCGGCATGATTCAGGAGGATGCGCAGCTATCCGATGACGAGGTCTTGCCCTTTATCCTCCAGGCCGGGTTTTCCACCACCGAGATCATCACCCAGATTTCCGGGCGCGGTGTCGGGATGGATGTCGTGCATGCCGAGGTCAAGCAACTGGGCGGTTCGATTGTCATCGACTCGGTGCCGGGGCAAGGCACACGTTTCCGGATTCGCCTGCCTTACTCGGTTTCGGTGAACCGTGCCCTGATGGTGCAGTGTGGCGAGGAGCAGTATGCGGTGCCGCTCAATACCATCGACGGCATCGTGCAGGTCATGCCCAACGATCTGGAAACCTGTTACCAGAGCAGCCCGCCGCGCTATCACTATGGCGGGCGCAGTTATGAACTGCGTTATCTGGGTGAGTTGCTCAATGGCGGCCAGCCCAGGTTTGCCGGCCAGTTGCAGCCATTGCCGGTGCTGCTGGTGCATTTGCAGGAGCAATGGCTGGCTGTGCAGGTCGATGCGCTGGCGGGTTCCCGGGAAATCGTGGTCAAGAGCCTGGGCCCGCAATTTGCCAGGGTGCAGGGAATATCCGGGGCGACGATTCTGGGCGATGGCCGGGTGATTTTCATTCTTGACCTGCTGGCACAGATCCGCGCCCTGCAAAGCCGTTCGCAGACGCAGCAGGCCCAAGGGCTGACAGCGCCGGCCTTCAGTGAAATCGAGCACACCCGGCCTCTGCTGGTCATGGTGGTCGATGATTCGGTGACCGTACGTAAAGTCACCAGCCGTCTGCTGGAACGCCACGGCATGCGTGTGCTGACCGCCAAGGACGGAATCGACGCCATGAGCCTGCTGCAGGAGCACACACCGGATGTCATGTTGCTGGATATCGAGATGCCGCGCATGGACGGCTTTGAAGTCGCCAGCCAGATTCGCCACGACGAACAGCTCAAGGACCTGCCTATCATCATGATCACTTCCCGCTCTGGCCAGAAACACCGCGATCGGGCCATGGCTATCGGCGTCAACGATTACCTGAGCAAGCCGTATCAGGAGTCGGTTCTGCTGGAGAGCATTGCCCACTGGAGTCAGGTTGATGTCTGAAAGAGCGTTTCAAACCAACCGCCTCACCATGCTGACAGGGCTGGTCCTGCCGTTGAGCGACCGCTCCTTGCTGTTGCCCAATGTCGCGGTCGCGGAGTTGATCGATTACCAGGACTGCACGGCCGAACCTGACACGCCCGAGTGGTATCTGGGGCCGATCAGCTGGCGCGAACTGAAATTGCCTTTGATCAGTTTTGAAGCCGCCTGCGGCGGTCGTCCCCGCGTAGGAGGGCGGGCGCGTATCGTCGTCCTCAACGCCTTGGGCGGGCGCCACGACGTCAGGTTCATCGCCTTGCTGACCCAGGGTATCCCGCGCTCATTCAAGGTCGACAGCCAGTTGAGCTACGTGGATGTGCCTCTGGCCGAACTGGAGCTGGCTGCTGTCCAGGCCGGAGAAAGCGTGGCCCGCATTCCGGACCTTGTGGCGCTTGAGCAGTGGGTGGTGGATGCAGGGCTGGTCTGAGCCGATTCAGTAGGAGCGGATTTATCCGCGAGACGTCATTGAAGACGGTAGCTTCTCTTCGGCTATGCGGGCCTCTCGCGAATGAATTCGCTCCTGCCTGGGTGAGCAGAAATATTCCAGACACCGAAGCCGGCACCCAGCAAAGATACTGGCTATTGGCTTGACGCTTATCACGGCTGCCGTAGACTGGTTTCATCCGACAAGGAGTCTCCGGTATGCGGTGTTTGCACGGTTTGTTTTTCGGGTTGTTCGGTGTGGTGTGTGTCGCTCAGGCGCAGACTCCGGCCGAGGTTGATCCGTTGTTGGATAATGCTTCCACAGGTGCTCAGGCTGCGGCCTCCAGTGAGGCGCGTGGTGTCTTGCGCGCACAGGATCAGGCGGTGCTCGCCAGTGAACTGGCCGGGCGTATAGTCGATCTTCCGCTGCGCGAAGGTGAAACCTTCAACAAGGGCGATACGCTGGCGCGTTTCGATTGCTCGGCCTATCAGGCCCAGCTCAACGCTTCCCAGGCGGCGAGTCGTGGTGCCAGTGAAGAACTGGCGCACAACCGGCAACTGGCTGCGCTCAATTCCGTCGGTCGATTCGAGGTGGCTCGTGCCGAGGCCAAGGTCGCTGAAACTCAGGCGCAATCAAGCGTCTTTCAGGTTCAAGTCAAACGTTGCAGCGTGATTGCGCCGTATGACGGTCAGGTCGTGGATCGCAAGGTCCAGCGTTATGAAAGCGTTTCCGCTGGCACGCCGCTGCTGGAGATCGTCGATAACCGTACTCTGGAAATCCACCTTCTGGTGCCGTCCCGCTGGATGGGCAAGCTCAAGGCCGGTCAGACGTTCAGTTTTGTGCCTGACGAAACCGGCAAGCCACTGACCGCCACCATCAAGCGCTTCGGTGCGCGGATTGATGAAGGCAGCCAGACCTTGCTGCTGGTGGCCGGTCTGCCAAAGTCCGAGGGCCTGTTGGCGGGCATGAGCGGAACCGCACGTTTCCCGGAGCTTAAGTGAACGCTTCTGTACCTGGAGTGGTGGAGCGGGTCTTTGCCCAGTTCCTCGATCTTGAACGCCTGACCCGCGCTGCCCGCACGACCGATCAACTGGCTTACAGCCTAGTGAATGACGGCCAGCCGCTGTTCGGCTTTCGCCATGCTGCGCTGGTGATTGCCGGCAAGGTGCGTGCAGTGACGGGCGTCAGCGTGATTGACCCCAATGCGCCCTTTGTCGCGTTCGTCGAGCATGCAGTCGCTCAGTTGTTCAAGCTGGAGAAAGCCAAGCCCGCCAGTGTCGTTGCGATGGATGCGCTCACCGCTTCGGTTCGCGAAGACTGGCAGAGCCTGTCGGCCACCCATGTGTTCTGGCTGCCGTTGCTGGATCATAAAGGCGAAGTGTTCGGCGGCTTGTGGCTGGCCCGTGACAAACCCTGGGCTGCGCCCGAGCAGGTTCTGCTTTCGCAACTGGGCGATACCTACAGCCATGCATGGCTGGCGTTGCAGCCGCGCAAACCCTGGCGCCTGCGCTTGAGTCGCAAGCGTCAGGTGGGGTTGGTGGCTGTTGCACTGCTGAGCCTGCTGATCCCGGTTCGCCAGTCGGTTCTGGCTCCTGCCGAAGTCGTGCCGTTGGCCGGTCGCGTGGTGGCTGCGCCACTGGACGGCGTGATTGCCGAGTTTCTGATCAAGCCCAACCAGCCAGTCAAGACCGGTGACCTGCTGGTGCGTTTTGAAAACACCACCCTCAAGGCTCAGGCCGATGTGGCCGAGCGCACGCTGGGTGTCGCCGAAGCCGAACTGAAAGCCAACTCGCAACGCGCCTTTGCCGATGCCGAATCAAGCTCGAAGGTCGACCTGCTGGCGGCTCGCGTCGAGCAAAAGCGTGCAGAACGCGATTACGCCCGCGAATTGCTCAAGCGCAGCGAGGTTCGTGCCGAGCGTGACGGTATCGCGGTCTTTGCCGATGCCCAGCGCTGGACGGGGAAGCCGGTCCAGACCGGTGAGCGCCTGCTGGAAATCGCTGATCCGTCCCAGGCCGAGCTGCGCATTGAATTGGCGGTCGGCGATGCCATCGCTCTGGAGCCGGACGCTGAAATCGCTCTGTTCCTCGACAGCGACCCTCTGCACCGCCATTCCGCTCGTCTGGAGCGTGCGGCTTATGAGGCGCAGCCGACTCCAGGTGGTCAACTGGCCTATCGCCTGGATGCGAGCTTCCTTGATGCGCCGCCGCGTATCGGGTTGCGCGGCACTGCGAAGGTCTTTGGCGAGCGAGCACCTTTGGCGTTGTATCTCTTGCGCAGGCCTTTGGCTGGTTTGCGTCAGAGCGTAGGCCTGTAAATGGCGCTGCCCAGCCTGCGGGCGGATCTGCAGCTTTCTTCTGCCGCACCTGCACTCGACGGGTCACCACGCTGGACCCTGGCCGATCCGGTGCGAGGCCGCTATTTCAAGCTTGGCGCTCAGGCTATCCGCCTGTTGCGCCATTGGTCTCTGGGTGACGCCACGCAGGTGTTGCAGGCCGCGAACCTTGAGCCCGGTCTGCCGTTGGGCGATAACGAAGTGGAAGAGCTGCTGATCTTTCTTCGCAGCCATGACCTGATCGCTTCGACCGACCCGGACCAGCGTGCAAGCTATGCCTGCAAGGCGGCTGCTTCGCGTCACGGCTTGTGGCAGATGTTGTTGCATCAATACCTGTTCTTCCGCATTCCCCTGTGGCGCCCGGATGCTTTTCTCAATCGGGCCTGGCCCTGGCTGAAGCGCTTTGGCCCCTCACTCCTGCGCTATGGCCTGCCTGTCACGTTGGGGCTCGGGGTGTTTCTGGTCGCACGTGACTGGCAGCGATTCATTGGAACCTTCCCTCATCTGTTCAGCCTCGGCGGCGCGTTGGCGTTTGGTGCGGCGCTGTTTTTCGCCAAGCTCTGTCATGAGTTCGGCCATGCCTTCATGGCCAAGCGTGCCGGGTGTCGTGTGCAGAGCATGGGCGTTGCATTCATGGTGCTGCTGCCGTTGTTCTACACCGATGTCAGCGATGCCTGGCGAGTGAATGACCGGCGCGCCCGTTTGCTGATCGGCGCAGGTGGTGTCCTTGCCGAAATGCTGTTGGCCTGTATCGCTTTGCTGGCCTGGTCGCTGCTGCCCGACGGGCCTGCACGTACGGCAGCGTTCATGCTTGCCAGTGCGACCTGGCTGACCACGGTGGTGGTCAATCTCAACCCGTTCATGCGTTTCGATGGTTACTTTCTGATCAGTGACCTGTGGGAAGTGGACAACCTTCAAGGCCGGGCCTTTGCCTTGTGTCGCTGGCGGTTGCGCGAGGCCTTGTTCGGTTACGGCCAGCCTGCGCCTGAGCCCTGGACGCCTGCCATGCAGCGCCGTCTGTTGTGGTGGGGTTATCTGTCCTGGCTGTGGCGTGCAGTGCTGTTTTTCGGGATTGCGCTGGCGGTCTATCACCTGTTTTTCAAGTTGCTGGGGATTTTCCTGATGCTGGTGGAACTGGGCTGGTTCATCTTTCTGCCGATCTTCAAGGAAACACGCCACTGGTGGGCCAACCGCGAACAGGCTCATACGCCCAGGGTCTTGCTCAGCGGCGCAGGCTTGTTGGCGCTGGTATTGCTGCTGGCGGTGCCTTGGCGCAGCAGTGTCGAGCTGCCGGTCATGCTGGAAGCAGGGAGGGTGACGGCCCTGCATGCGCCTGTGGCCGCAAGGGTCAAGCAGGTGAACGTGCAGGACGGCCAGGCGGTGGAGCAGGGGGCTGTGTTGGTAGAGCTGGAGTCGCCAGACGTCGATTCGCGCCAGGCCATCGTGCGTCGGGAAATCGAGATCCTGCAATTGCAGATGCGCCGTCAGGCAGGACGCAGTGAGACGGTTGCGGACGTTGGCATTATCGAACAGCGTCTGGCCAGCGCCGTGGCCGAGTATCGCGGTCTGGCAGCCCAGCGCGAACGCTTGCTGGTGCGTGCTCCTCAGGCCGGTCAGGTGCGTGATCTCATGCCGCAATTGAGCCCTGGCCGTTGGGTTTCGACCCAGACGCCTCTGGCCCGGATCGTCGAGGGCGGTACGCGCATCCGTGGTTATCTGGCTGAAGATGCCTTGTGGCGTATCGCGCCAGGAGACAAGGGACGTTTTATCGCTGACGACCCCATGCGCCCGTCGCTACAGGTCGAGCTGCTGGATGTGGACGCTAACGGGGTTTCCTATCTGGATCAGGAAGCGCTGGCGTCCGATCACCACGGGCCGATTGCCGTGCGCCGCGACGAAAACCACCGTGCCGAGCCGGTACAGGCGCAATACGGTGTACGTTTGAAAGTGATGGACGAGATTGAAGCGCCGGTTCAACCGTTGCGAGGTGTAGCGGTATTGCAAGGTCGCAGTGAGTCGCTACTGGGCTCGACCTGGCGAAGGCTGGCGGCACTGGGCGTTCGTGAAAGTGGTTTTTGAAAAGTGGTTTCCAGGGAAAGAGGACGACACTGATGTTGAACAATGCAGACGGGCTGGAAGTACGGCCCTCACGTGACTCGGACAGTCCTTTCATACAGTCGCTCTATCATTCGGCTCGACCTGATTTGCAGTTGATCGATGGCGAGCGCGATCTGGTGGAGGAGGTCATCGCTCAGCAGTTTCGCGTTCAGGAATCCGGCGTGGGCAACGGGTTTCCCAATGCGATGCATTATGTGATCGAGAAGCTTGGCACCTTGATCGGCGCATTGGTGGTGGACTTTGGCCCCAATGAAATTCGTGTGCTGTATCTGGCGTTCATTCCGGCGGCGCGGGGCAAGGGCTACGGGCGGACGGTATTGCAAGGCGTGCAACAGGCTGCCGAAAAGGTCTGTTGTCCTGTTGCAACGGTGGTCTGGGCCAATAACCCTCATGCGCGCCAGCATTATCTGGCGCTTGGGTTTCAGGTCGAAGAGCGGGATGTGGCTGCGGAGCGGCTGGTCTGGTATCCGGGTCAGTCCAAAGCCAGCTGATCAGTTGAAGCTGATGCAGTAATAGGCCAGGTTCGCATCACGCCCCATTGGGGGAACGCGGGAGACGAATACTTCTTCAAGCTTGCCCAGTTCCGGCAGTTCAATGGCGCACAGGCCATCGACGAAGGTGCTGGGCTCCAATGAATTGAGGCTGACGCTGAAGGGCAGGCGCTCATTGTCGGAGAGGCGTGCCAGAGGTTTTTCGTCGATGGACGAGATGGTAATCGGCAACTGACTGCCGTCGTCCAGTTGCAGCGAGCATGGGCTGCCCAGCAGTGCACGAAAATGTTCGACAGTAACGTTTTGCAGCATGGAGCGACTCCAGCAAGAGTGGGAGAGCCCTTCCCTGGGCTCGGAAAGTCAGTTGCGAGTAGGGAAAAGACCCTGCAAGGCAATGCTGAAGTTTACGACCAGGAAGGGGTTCATGCTGTCGATAGGCAAGCTGCCTCCGACGGGTTGCATGGTGCCAGTGATGGCTGTTGAGACGCCTTTCTGCACGATAGGCGCTCCGGTTCCCAGGTCCGGTGCAAACATGTTGGCGGAAGTCGGGCCGGCTGTTGTGCCTCCGACATAGCAGTTGGTGGCCGTTGGCACGATAGAGCCGGTGGCGCTCGGCTGCGCACCCAGATTGATGGTGGTCGTTGCGGTCAGCGTGCTCATCTGGTGTACGTGAGCCGGCATGTTGGCGATGGCGACCGTAACCTTTTCAACGCCTGAAACCGTGCCGATCACCCGGTTGGTCAGGTTGACCCCTGTGCCTTGGTTGACCGGCACACGGCCTTGCAGGTTGGGCAGCATGAAATTCTGTGTCGCGTTTCCTCCATAAATGACGCCCAGCAACGCATACAAGGCGTTGTACTGGCTGATGTTCATCGTCTGGCCGTTGCATTGCGCCCAGCCATTGGGTGCAAAGGGGAAGCCGAACGTCATGATCGAGCCCATAAAAACTTCCATAAACCCTCATCCTTCATATGTTATGGGGTGACACGTGATCCACTCAGGCACCTGCCTTCGGTAGTGGCAATGTGAAAGCGTAGACACTGTTTGGCGAATTGCTGCGCTTTTACATAGCTATGTCGCGATTGAAACAATCAGGTTGGCAGATGACGTTTATTCAATCGTTCCTTCCTGATTTTGGGAAAAAACTGGCAGGTATTCAGGCCGATTTCCGACCATTCATCTGATAGTTGTCATCTATTGAATGTGGAAAGCTTTTGAGTACAAAGGCTTACCCAAAAAAGTTCGCATTTTGTGACTGTGTTGGCTCAAGTTCGGGGAACTGATGTCGAAGTACTACTATGCGCGTACATATTGTTACGTTAGGCTGACATTGGTTTTCAGACGGACAGGGCTCAGGCAGAGGAACGGATGCACGACTTCCACTTTATATCGGGTCTGCCACGCTCGGGATCTACCCTGCTGTCAGCCATTCTTCTGCAAAATCCCCGCTTTCATGCGGGTATGAGCAGCCCGGTTGCCTCGTTGTTTTCCAACGTTCTTGGTCAATGCAGCGCGGGCAGCGAATTCGCTTCGATGATCGATATCAACGCACGCCGGCGCCTGTTGCGCGGGATCTTCGAGTCCTATTACGCCGACAAGACCGACAAATCCATCGTTTTCGATACAAACCGTGGCTGGTCTTCTCGCCTGCCGGCCCTGATGGATCTGTTCCCCAAGTCCAAGGTCATTGCCTGTGTGCGCAATGTGGCCTGGATCATGGACAGCATCGAGCGCGTATATCGCAACAATCCTTTCGAGAACACCAAACTGTTTGTCGATGATACCGAGCGCAACACCGTCTACAGCCGGGTCGAGACCCTTGCGCAACGCAACCGCCTGGTGGGGTTTGCCTGGGCTTCGCTCAAGGAAGCCTATTACGGCGAAAATGCCGATTCCCTGCTGCTGATCGACTACGACCTGCTTGCCCAGGCCCCAGAGCGGGTCATGCGTCTGGTGTATGAATTCATCGGCGAGCCGTGGTTCGAGCACGACTTCAACAACCTCTCCTATGACGCACCGCAGTTCGACGACGCCTTGGGTGTCTCCGGCCTGCACAAGGTAAAACCCAGGGTTGCCTTTGAAAGCAGGCACACGATCCTGCCGCCTGATCTGTTTGAACAGTATTCGAAGCTGTCGTTCTGGAATGACGGTTCGGCAAGTGCTGCCAACGTGATCCGCATGAAATCCGACGCCGCGACCAATTGATCGCGGTTTTCCATATCAGTGTTACAACGTTCGATCTCTGGTGAGCAACATGTGGTGGAATAAGAAAAAGTCGCCGACTGTACAGCGGGCCTCCGTGGATGCTAAATCCCCCGCTTCCCCCATGATCATGTTCCTTGAGCCGCGAATGCTGTTCGATGGCGCCGTTGCTGCCACCGTTGCCGATGCTGCGCAGTCGGACAGCCAGGCGACTGCCGAGGCTGCCAAGACTACCGATCAGGCCAGTGCCAAAGACAGCAGTAGCGATAGCCATGCGCAATCGGCTGCCACGGCAGATATCACGACCACCTCAACGACCGTAACAGGCAGCACCGTGGTCTTCGTCGACTCGCGGGTCAAGGACGCCGACAGCCTGCTCACAGGCGTTGCGCCCGGTGCCCAGGTCGTCATGCTCGATGCCACCAAAGACGGCCTGCAACAGATCGCCGACTACCTGGAATCCCATCAGGGCGTGAGTTCGGTGCAGATCATCGCTCACGGCAACTCGGGTGATCTGTGGCTGGGCAACAGCTATCTGTCGGCCGACAACATCGCTCAACGCAGCGCCTTGCTGGCCGAGATCGGCAATGACATGGTCGCGGGCGGCGATATCCTGATTTACGCCTGTAACACCGCTGAAGGCGAGTTGGGCCTGAGCTTCGTCGATTCGCTTGCACAACTCACCGGGCGCGATATCGCTGCATCGACCAACCGCACCGGTGTGGGCGGCGACTGGACACTGGAAATCGCGACCGGCAGCATCGAAAGCATCGGTGCGCTGTCCCAGCAGGCAATGGATTCTTACCAGTGGGGGCTTGCGACCATCACGGTAACCTCCAACAGCAGTACTGGCGCAGGAACCTTGCGCGCAGCGCTGGCCAGTGCCCAGAACGGCGATATCGTGACCTTCTCCAGCAGCATGACAGTCGCGCTTGACGCCCAGTTGGTGGTCAACAGAAACATCACCATTGATGGCGACCTGAATAACGACGGTGTGGCGGATGTCACGCTGGACGGCCAGAACAGGACCAGTGTGATCCGGGTTACCTCCGGCACGACTGCAACCTTTGACGGCCTGATCATTACACGAGGCGTTGCCAGCACTTCGGGTGCCAATAGTGGTTCAGCGGTTTCAGCGGCTGACGCTGTGGGTGGTGGTATCAATAACGCCGGTAACCTCACGCTGCGTAACGTCACCGTGACAGCCAACTCGGCTGCAGGCGGTGGTGGCGGCGGTGGCGTGCTCTCTCCGACCGTCGGTGGTGGCGGTGGTGGCGGTGGCGGTATTGGTGGTCAGAATGGTGCTACCGGTGGTGTTGCCGGGACCTATTTCCCTACAGCGCCCTCAGCCAACACAGGCGGCAACGGTGCTGGTTTCAACACTGTTTATATGGGCGGGCGTGGCGGTAATGCGAGCGGCGGTGGTGCCGGTAGCATTGGCTCTTCTGGCTACACCAACGGTGGCGCAGGCGGTACGGCGACTTCTGGCGGACGGACCATCGGCGGTGGTGGTGGCGGTTCGGGCTTTGATGCCACTGGCGGCAGAGGCGGCGCGGCGGTGGGCGGTATCTATAACGGCTCTACTGGCACCCTGGCGATCATCGGCACCTCGACCATCAGCAGCAACATCGGTGCGGGCGGTGGCGGTGGTGGTGGCGGTACGATCGGCGGGAACGGCGGCCGGGGTATCGGTGCCATCTGGAACAGGGGTACGCTCAATATCACGGCAAGCAACAACTCGGCCATGAGCGGCAACGTAGGTGTCAGCGGGTCGGGTGGTCAGGCAACCAGCGGTGGTACAAACGGTACCTCGCCAACGGGGGTCAATAACATCTTCAACGATGGTGGAGGGTTGAGTATCACCTACAGTGCTGACGTTACGGCACCCACAATCTCCAGCATCGTGATTGCCAACCCGTCTCTGGGGTCGGGTGGTTCGTCTGCCGTGACGTTCACCTTCAGTGAGCCGGTGTTCGGTCTGGATATTTCCGAGATTGTCGTTCCCAACGGCACCCTGACCAACCTCACGACCACCAACAACATTACATGGACTGCGACGCTGACGGCATCCAACAATGTCGCGGACTCGACCAACGCCATTACCCTGGCCGGTTCGGCCGTGCAGGACTCGGCGGGCAATATCGGTACCGGTACCGGGACGTCCAACAACTATGTGGTCAGTGACACCGTCGCTCCGACCGCATCCATCGTTGTGTCGGACACATCCTTGATCGCGGGCGAAACTTCGCTGGTCACCATCACATTCAGCGAAGCGGTAACGGGTTTCAACAATGCGGATCTGTCGGTTGCCAACGGTACCCTGACCGCAGTAAGCAGCAGTGACGGTGGCATTACCTGGACCGCAACCCTGACGCCGCTCAATAACCTGACCAGTGCTACCAACCTGATCAGTCTGAACATGACCGGCGTGCAGGACTTGTCGGCCAACGCAGGCACTGGCACGGTTTCATCGAACAATTATGCAATCGACACGTCGCGCCCGACCGCCACTATCGTGGTTGCGGACAGTACACTGACTATCGGTGAAACTTCGACGGTGACGATTACCTTCAGTGAAGCGGTAAGCGGTTTTAGCAACGCTGACCTGACTGTCGTCAACGGTAGCCTGACTACAGTGACCACCAGCAACAACATTGTCTGGACGGCCCTCTTCACGCCGGCCAACAACATCTCTGATACCACCAACGTGATCACCCTGGACAATACCGGTGTCACGGATGCCGCAGGTAATACCGGGCTTGCCACGACCATTTCCAATAACTACGCCGTCGATACTGTTCGTCCGACCTCCAGCATTCTGGTTGCCGACGCCAACATTACCGCAGGTGAAACCTCGCTGGTGACCATCACCTTCAGCGAAGCGGTGACCGGTTTTACCAATGCCGACCTGACCGTGCCCAACGGTACCTTGAGTACCGTCAGCAGCAGCGATGGCGGTATCACCTGGACCGCGACCTTTACGCCGACCAACAACATATCCGACACCACCAACCTGATCAGCCTGGATAACTCCGGCGTGACAGACCTGGCTGGCAACTCCGGGAGCGGTAGCACCAACTCAGGCAATTTCACCATCAACACCGTGCGTCCGAACGGGACGATCATTGTCTCCGACAGTTCTTTGTCGATCGGCGAGACCCCAACGGTCACCATCACCTTCAGTGAAGCGGTGGTTGGTTTCAGCAATGCCGACCTGACTGTGGCAAATGGTACATTGAGCCCGGTCAGTAGCAGTGATGGCGGTATCACCTGGACCGCGACCCTGACGCCATCCGCGAACGTGACCGATCTCACCAACGTGATCACTCTGGATATGTCCGGTGTCGCGAATGCTTCTGGCAACGCGGGTCTGGGAACCCTCACCTCGAACAATTACGCCATCGATACCGTACGCCCGACCGCGACTATTGTGGTTGCCAATAACAATCTGTCCATTGGCGAAACCTCGTTGGTCACCATTACTTTCAGTGAAGCGGTGAGCGGCTTCACCAACGCTGACCTGACCGTGAGCAACGGTACGCTGAGTTCGGTCAGCAGCAGCGATGGCGGTATCACCTGGACCGGAACACTGACTCCGGTAGCAGGCGTCACCAATGCCAGTAACATTATCACTCTGACCAATACCGGTGTGGCCGATCTTGCTGGCAACGTGGGCGTTGGTACCACCAATTCAAGCAACTACGCGATCGACACTGTGCGTCCGACTGCAACCATCACAATGGCTGACAGTGCCCTTTCGGTCGGTGAAACCTCGTTGGTAACCTTCACCTTCAGTGAAGCGGTGACCGGCTTCACCAATGGCGACCTGATCGTACCTAACGGCACCTTGAGCACCATCACTAGCAGCGATGGCGGCATTACCTGGACCGCGACCTTCACACCGAATATCAATATCGCTGACACCACCAACCTGATCATCCTGGATAACTCAGGCGTGACAGACCTGGCCGGCAACGCCGGAACCGGTATGACCAACTCGCCCAACTTCACCATCGATACCATGCAGCCCACTGCAACCATCGTGGTAGCGGACAGTTCGTTGAGAGTTGGCGAAACCTCACTGGTCACCATTACCTTCAGCGAAGCGGTGAGCGGTTTTACCAACGCTGATCTGACGGTGACCAATGGTACCTTGAGCACTGTCAGCAGCAGTGATGGCGGTATTACCTGGACGGCGACCTTTACGCCGAACCAGGGCCTGAGCGATGCCACCAACCTCATCACGCTGGATAACACCGGGTTCACCAACGTATCCGGTAACTCGGGTTCCGGCATCACAATCTCGAACAATTACGCCATCGACACCCAGCGTCCGACCTCAACCATCGTGGTTGCCGACAACGCCCTGGCCATTGGTGAAACCTCGTTGGTGACCATCACCTTCAGCGAGGCTGTGACCGGTTTCACCAACGCCGACCTGACCGTGTCCAATGGCACCCTTGGCGCTGTCAGCAGCAGCGACGGCGGTATTACCTGGACCGCAACCCTGACGCCTGCCGCCAACATCACCAGTGCCAGCAATGTCATCACTCTGGATAACACAGGTGTGAGCGATCAGGCAGGCAATACGGGCTCTGGCATCACGACCTCAGGCAACTATGCCATCGACTCTGCGCGCCCGACCGCGAGTATCGTCGTGGCGGACAGCACGCTGATCGCTGGCGAAACCTCACTGGTGACCATTACCTTCAGCGAAGCGGTGAGTGGTTTCACCAATGGCGACCTGAGCGTGGCCAACGGTACCTTGAGTACCGTCAGCAGCAGCGATGGCGGTATCACCTGGACAGCGACTTTCACGCCGGCCAACAATATTGTCGATACCACCAACCTGATCACCCTGGATAACACCGGCGTGACAGATCTGGCTGGCAACACCGGGACCGGCACGACCAACTCCAACAACTACACCATCGACACTGCGCGCCCGACTGCAACCATCGTGGTAGCGGACAACGCGCTGCGAGTCGGTGAAACTTCGTTGGTGACCATTACCTTCAGCGAAGCGGTGAGCGGTTTCACCAACGCCGACCTGACCATAGCCAACGCCACCTTGAGCTCCGTCAGCAGCAGCGATGGCGGTATCACCTGGACGGCAACTCTGACGCCGACCGCCAGCGTGACCGACACCACGAACCTGATCACGCTGGATAACACGGGCGTCGCCAATGCTTCCGGCAACATCGGCAGCGGCACGACCGACTCCAACAACTACGCCATCGACACCCAGCGCCCGACCTCAACCATCGTGGTTGCCGACAACGCCCTGGCCATTGGTGAAACCTCGTTGGTGACCATCACCTTCAGCGAGGCTGTGACCGGTTTCACCAACGCCGACCTGACCGTGTCCAATGGCACCCTTGGCGCTGTCAGCAGCAGCGACGGCGGTATTACCTGGACCGCAACCCTGACGCCTGCCGCCAACATCACCAGTGCCAGCAATGTCATCACTCTGGATAACACAGGTGTGAGCGATCAGGCAGGCAATACGGGCTCTGGCATCACGACATCGGGCAACTATGCCATCGACTCTGCGCGTCCGACCGCGGCTATCGTCGTGGCGGACAGCACGCTGATCGCTGGCGAAACCTCACTGGTGACCATCACCTTCAGCGAAGCGGTGAGTGGTTTCACCAATGGCGACCTGAGCGTGGCCAACGGTACCTTGAGTACCGTCAGCAGCAGCGATGGCGGTATCACCTGGACAGCGACGTTCACGCCGGCCAACAACATTGTCGATACCACCAACGTGATCACCCTGGATAACACCGGCGTGACAGATCTGGCTGGCAACACCGGGACCGGCACGACCAACTCCAACAACTACATCATCGACACAGCGCGCCCGACTGCAACCATCGTGGTAGCGGACAACGCGCTGCGAGTCGGTGAAACTTCGTTGGTGACCATTACCTTCAGCGAAGCGGTGAGCGGTTTCACCAACGCCGACCTGACTGTGGCCAACGGCACCTTGAGCACCGTCAGCAGCAGCGATGGCGGTATCACCTGGACGGCAACCCTGACGCCGACCGCCAGCGTGACCGACACCACCAACCTGATCACGCTGGATAACACGGGCGTCGCCAATGCTTCCGGCAACACCGGCAGCGGCACGACCGACTCCAACAACTATGCGATTGATACGTCACGCCCGACGGCGACCATTGTGGTAGCCAACAGCACACTGGGGATCGGTCAAACCTCGCCAGTGACCATCACGTTCAGTGAAGCGGTCACTAACTTCGACCTGTCAGACCTCAGCGTAGCCAGCGGTACTCTGTCGAACCTGGTCAGCAGCGACGGCGGCATTACCTGGACCGCAACCCTGACACCAACGGCGAATATCAGTGATGCGACCAACTTCGTCGTCATGGACACCAGCAACGTTACGGACCTGGCGGGCAACGCCGGTAGCGGTGTTATCAACTCTGCCAACTACATTGTTGACGGTCAGGCTCCCAGCATTTCGAGCATTGTGGTTGCCAACCCGAACCTGACCACGGGCCAGACCACTCAGGTGACCTTTACTTTCAGTGAACGTGTCAGCAACTTCGATCTTTCGGACCTCAGCGTAGCCAACGGTACCCTGTCCAATCTGGCCAGCAACGATGGCGGCCTGACCTGGACTGCGACCCTGACCCCGACAGCGAATACTCAGGCTCCGAGCAACTTCATCACGCTCGACAGCAGCAATGTGACGGACCTGGCAGGCAATACCGGTATCGGTATCACCAACTCCAGCAGCTACGCAGTCACTACCCTTTCTCAAGGTGGCGATCCACAGTTCCGCATTAGCGATTCGGTCCCTCTGATCAGCCAGCCAAACCTGCCATTGCAGCCGACGCTCTTTGGCCCGCCGACCGGCAATCTCGGTTCGCCGCTGAGTTTCGCGCCGTTGTTTGAGGTGCGCACCACAGGCGACGGTCTGCCGCCTCTGGGTAACATCTTCATCAGCAATGGCGCGTTGGCTCCAAGCTTCATTGCACAGGTCTTCAGCTCGAGTGAGACTGGCGGCAGCACGGGGGCCGCTGGCGGTTTCCTTGGTTTCAGCAGCGGGGAAGGTGGCGTGTTCGGCAACAGCACCTTGTCGACGCTGTTCAGTCGCGAGTCCTCCACGGACACCTCGGCGCAAAGTACTTTTGACAGCGGTAGCAGCCGTGGCCTGAGCGATTCCTCACAAGGTATTCGTGGCAGCTTTGGCGCGTTGACACTGGAGCAACAGTTGCAATTGCTCAAGGATGGCGAGCAGAAACAGCTGCATGAACTAGCATGGGCTTTGGGGAAAGCCGGTATCAGTGAAGTGCAGGCCTGAGACAAGGTTTGAGTCAGGCGCCGGCAAATCCCGGCGCTTATAAAAAAGAATGGGTAGTCAGGGGCGGTCGAACGGATGAAAAGAAGTAAGAAGTTATTCAGTGTCAGCCTGCTGGCGCTGATAGTCAGTGGTTGTGCTGTCACCAGTCAACCTATCGACCGTAGTGTCAGTGAGCAACGTGCGCAAAGCGATCTGCAACTGATGTACAAGGATCAGGAGCCACTGAACGGCCCACTGACCCTGCACCAGGCCATGGCTCGTGCAGTCAAGTACAACCTTGAAGCGCGTCTGAAGATCATGGAAGAAGCCTTGGCCAAGCGTCAGTTGGACCTTGCCAGCTTCGACATGTTGCCACGCATGGCGCTGTCCGCAGGTTATGCCGGACGCAGCAACGTCAGCGCCTCCAGCAGCGAAAGCGTCGAGACTGGCACCCAGTCTCTGGAACCCTCGACTTCCCAGGATCGCAGCCGTCGTGTCGCCGACCTCACCATGGTCTGGAACGTGCTCGACTTCGGCGTCAGCTACATCAGCGCCAAGCAGCAGGGTGACCAGCGCCTGATCGTTCAGGAGCGTCGTCGCAAAGTCGTCAACACCATCGTTCAGGACGTGCGCTCGGCCTATTGGCGTGCGGTGGCGGCCGAGCGTCTGCTCAAGCAGATCGACAGCCTGATGGCCCGCGTCGAACAAGCTCAGAGCAACAGCCAGAAGATGAGCGCACAGCGCGTCGGCGACCCGGTTCAGGCGCTGAGCTACCAGCGTTCATTGATCCAGGCGACCCGTCAGCTTGAAGAGCAGCGCAAGGCGCTGTCTCTGGCCAAGACCGAACTGTCGACCCTGATCAACCTGCCACTGGGCAGCGAACTGACCCTTGCGACCCCGGACGATTACTCGATCCCGGAACTCAAGGTC
The DNA here is from genome assembly GCF_057809175.1 of Pseudomonas sp. FG43. Taxonomy (NCBI): domain Bacteria; kingdom Pseudomonadati; phylum Pseudomonadota; class Gammaproteobacteria; order Pseudomonadales; family Pseudomonadaceae; genus Pseudomonas; species Pseudomonas sp. FG43. The sequence goes on along the minus strand of NZ_JBMDJL010000003.1, from coordinate 77,663 downwards.
GACATGGGCGTGCTTGAACACGAAGCACTGGCCAGCCGTCCGGAACTGCGTGAGCAGGATTACCAGACCCGCATCAGCTCTGCCGAAACCCGCAAGGCCATGCTGCGTCTGCTGCCGGGCCTGGAGTTCTCCGCGGGTGGTCATTACGACAGCAACTCCTTCCTGGTCAATGACAAATGGGCCGACATGGGCGTCAAGGTCACCTGGAACCTGTTCAACGTGATCTCCGCTCCTGCGGCCATCGATGTGGCCAAGGCCGGTGAAGAAGTCGCTGCGGCGCGTCGTCAGGCCATGTCCATTGCCGTACTGGCTCAGCTTTACGTGGCCAACGCCAACTACCGTGAAGCCTTGCGCCAGTTCAAGACCAGCCAGCAACTGTCGAGCATCGACGGCGAAATCGTTGGTCAACTGCGCAACCGTTACAAGGCGGCAGGTATTGGTGAACTGGACCTGATCCAGGGCGAACTCAATACCCTGCAAGCCGACCTGCGCCGTGACCTGGCCTACGCCGACCTACGCAATGCCTACGGGCAGATCTTCGCCAGCGCCGGGCTTGATCCATTGCCGGAGCAACTGCCTTCGACCGATGTTCAAGTGATCGCGGGTGCCTTGGCGTCGCGTGAAAACCAATGGTCTGCCGGCAACATCGCCCAGCCCGTGAAAGCGGCTGAAGTACAGGCCAAGTAAGCGGATCCGTGCTTCCGGCCTTTTCCCGCCTGCCTGTAACAGTGGACTTGCCTCTGCTGTTACAGGCGCTCTCGCGTATTGCCGATACGGCCTGGACCGCGCATTTCAATGCCGGTTACTACGACGGGCAGTGGTCGGGTGTCGCGCTGATTTCCGCTGCCGACGCCCTGACGGAGTTATCGTCAGGTGCAGGCGAACCCATCCCCCGAGATCCTTGGCAAGCCGACGACCGCTGGGCTGCTGCCTTGCACGACCTGCCGCTGGATATTCGCAGCGCCCGCCTGCTGCGACTTGGGCCGGGTAGCCGAATCCACGAACACCGCGATTACGACCTCGGCGGACCGCAGGCTGATCGTCGTTTGCACATTCCCTTGCTCAGTTCGCCGGACGTGGATTTCATGCTGGACCGCCAGCGCATCCCGATGAGTGCGGGCGAGTGCTGGTTTCTGGATCTGGCCCGACCTCACAGTGTCGATAACTGGGGGCAGCAAGAGCGTGTTCATCTGGTGCTCGACTGCCGCCCCAATGCCTGGCTTGAACAGCAGATCGAAGCCGGTTTATCCACAACCCCACCCGCTGGCCAAGGCCGGGCAGCCGAAGCCTTTGCACAGTTCAGGGCCTTGCTGGAGTGCGATTCCCGGTTGTGTCGCATCTTGCAGGACGAACCGGACAGCGAGGCTTTCATCACCCGTACCCTGGCGCTGGGTGCCGAGCGCGGTCTGCATTTCGGTCGTGAAGACATACGCGCCGCGATGCGTCTGGGGCGCAATCAATGGAACCGACAATGGACAGCCTGAAAGACTGGCTGCCCATCCGCATCTGGCAGGAAGCTGAAGAATGGCGGGTGGACTGGTGCTGGTTTGGCGACCGCAAGCTCGACCAACCCTTCTTCCGCGATGCGGTGGACGAAGCGCTGCGCCTGCCTTTCAACCAGGCGTTCCGTCGTGAAACACCTCTTGCCGTGTTGTGTGATTGGCAACTGCCTGCCATCGACCCCACTGCGTTCGTTTATCACGCCTCGCGCTGCGGTTCGACCCTCATCGGCCAGATGCTGGCGCAGCTCGACGAAGCGATAGTGATTTCCGAACCACCGCCGCTCGATGCGCTGCTGCGCGGCACGCTTGAGCCTGAAGTGCGCAATGCTGCCTTGCGTGGCCTGCTCGCCGCCTATGGTCAGATCCGAGGCGGCACCGAGCAAAAGCTGGTGATCAAACTGGATGCGTGGAACATCGGCGAACTGCCGCTGCTGCGCGAGTGCTTTCCTGACGTGCCGTGGATGTTTGTGTATCGCGAGCCTCTGGAAATCGCCGTCTCCCACATGCGCCGTGCAGGCATGCACATGGTGCCCGGCATCATTGGCCCCAGCTCACTGGACGGGGAAAGTCAGGGCAATGTCCGGGAAGACTACATTGCTCAGCGACTGGGCCGGATTCTCGACTTCGGTCTTGAATACTGCCGCGTCTTTGCTGGCCTGCCGGTGAACTACCGGGAACTTCCCGGGGCGATGCAAGGGCACCTGTCGGACTTCTTCGGGCTTGATGCTGCGCAATGCAGCAAGGCGCTGCTGGCGACGGTCCAGCACGCCAAACAACCGGGTCAGGTATTTGTTGCCGACAGCCGGGATAAACATCGCGAGGCCACCGACCTGCTCAAGGACCGGATAGAATGCTGGACCCGCACTTCCTACGAGGCGCTGGAAGTCTTGCGAGGTGAGCGAAGCCTCAATCGGCAGGCATAAGCTCGATAGCACTACACATTTCCATTATTGGCCTGGGAGCATAATTTCCCGGGCATCGCTGTGAATGCTCAACAGGAAGTCCAGGTATGGCTGCGGGTAAAAGAACATTGTGGGGCGATGTGAAATTCATTGTGCTGGCTGTCATCTTTTTGCTGATAGCCGTACCCGGAAGTTTTGCGGCTTACCGGCTTTTCTGGACCGATGCGACGCTTTGTCTTGCGGAAGGGAAGGTGCTGAGTGATGAAGAGCATCGGCAGCGGTTTCTTGAGAGTCTGGTCAGGCTTGAAGTTGATAATAGTTATATTTATAAGAGACACGATGGTAATACACATCTAAAGGCCGGGATCATATACGAAGGCTGGCGCTATGATTTTATGCGGACTCTCCAAGTATCAAGAGTCAATACCAAATCGTTTGAAGAAAACTTTGGAGTAAAAATTGTTGCGCCGGTCAGTAATGAGGCCAGGTTTGAGTATCCTCGGGAACCCTTTGTGCTGGTGAGCTCTTTTGATGGAGGGCAGGGTTCAGCAACGTTTATTGCCTCTCGAGATGTAAAGCTTGTAAGCGACCCGAGTGAGTTACTCGAAAAGATCAGTATGTACGACCGGCTTCTTGGTTTTGGAAGCAAATTCTATGAAATTACCCACAGCGGATTAAATACCGAATGCTGTGGAAGTAAAAAGCACGGCGAAACTGAAGATGAGTATCGGTCCAGGAAAGATTTCGCCTATCAAACGACGATGAATTCGATTTCAAGAGGCTTTACAACTCGTACAGCCGTTACTGCTGCCTCGGGCTGTGGGGATGTACTGACAGATAAAAATGAGAATGGGTTTGATATGCGCCACATAAGGTGGGTGACGGTCAGGGACAGGTGAGGCTATTGCAGGGCAGTCGCGTGATGTCAGCGTGTCATGAGGATGGGATGGCTGTCGTTTTCTGGTGCCGATGAGCCGATTATTTTGCTTATTCGGCTCATATGGTGAGCTGAATAGCGCTACTATTCGGCTCACACCCAGAGAACCTTCCCATGAGCGAACCCCTGAACTGGATCTGGCAGCACCCGGACTGGCCGCATTTTCGCTGGCAGGCTGAGCCGTTGGCGGTGTTGTTACGTGAGTGCTTTCAGGCTCAGGGCCAGTTGCTGGGCATGTTGAGCGCCGCAGGCACGGATACCAGCGCGCAAACGGAGCTGGATGCTCTGTTGCAAAACATCATCACTTCATCGGCCATCGAGGGAGAGCAACTGAATGTTGGTTCGGTGCGTTCTTCGCTTGCCAGGCGGCTTGGGCTTGAAGGCGGTCAACAGACCAACCCGCGCAGCGAAGGCTTGGCAGAGTTGATGCTCGATGCCACGCAACAACATCATGCTGCACTGACCATTGAGAGAATGCTGCGCTGGCATACTCTGCTGTTTCCAGAGCCGCAATCGCTTATGGCTCACAATATTCGAGTGGGAAGCTTGCGAGGCGAAGAGCCCATGCAAGTGGTTTCTGGACGCATCGATCAACCCACTGTGCATTTTGAAGCACCGCCACGCCAAGGTCTGGAAGCGCAACTGCAGGCATTTCTGGACTGGTTCAATGCCAGTCGCTCCGATGTCAGCCTTGATCCTTTGTTACGTGCAGGGCTGGCGCACTTCTGGTTCGTGACGCTCCATCCTTTCGACGATGGCAATGGACGCCTTACTCGGGCCATCACCGATCTGGCGCTGGCTCAGGCGGAAAATCAGTCCATTCGCTTTTACGCCATGTCCGCCAGCATCCTCGCCACTCGGCAGGATTACTACCGCATTCTGGAACGCACCCAGAAGGATGGCCTGGATATCACGTCATGGCTGCAATGGTTTCTTCAGACCTTACTGCATACCCTGCAACAAGCGATCAAACGTATCGACCGGGTTCTGGCAAAGGCGCGTTTCTGGCAACAGCACCGCGATAAAGGTCTGGCACCTGAGCAAATCAAAGTCCTGAACCGCTTGCTGGATGGAACCCTGCTGGCCGACAAACCAGGTTTTGAAGAAGGCATCAGCGCCGGGCAATACCAGGCCGTTACCAAAGTCAGTAAAGCCACGGCCACCCGGCATCTGGCCGACCTGCTGGAAAAAGGCTGTTTGCAGAAACTGCCGGGAGGCGGGCGGAGTACGCGGTATGAGGTGAGTTGGGGTTAAATGATCTGGCCTTTCACGAATGAATTCGCTACTCATCGTGTGAGGGGCCTTGGCCGCGACTGAAGGACAACCCACTCCTCGTGCCTCCGATAGCAAGACGCCTCCCTTTCCCTTGAGTGAAATTTCCGAGAAAATCCCGACCGCTTGCGCCCTGTTATTCGGGTCTCTAACCTCCTGCCGTCGCTGCAAAATCAGCGATCAGGTTTGGTAGACCTAAAGTTTATTGGCGCAAGGCGCCACCTTTTGCGAGGCGCTTTTTTACGGCCTGTGTTTTGGTGGCCGTGCGCATGGCGTCCTTGGACGCGCCGGGTGCCAATAACCGGTTCTACCAACTTGCGTGCGGCCGCCACCCAATCGTTGGTAGCGATGGATGACGGCTCCTTTTGGTTTATTGGAGTTGTATCTGATGCTCAAAGTCACCCCCGACCCACCCGTTATCCCCACCGCCCACTTCATCGCCAACGAAGCATTGAGCTACGAAGAAGCACTTATCCGCGCTTCCGATCTGCTGCGTTGCGCCATGGCCACTGCATACGAATGCGGCGACGGCCTCAGTGGCTCGCAGCGTGATCTGGCATTTTCTGTGGTTCATCTGATCGAGATGGCCAATACGCTGCTGGAGCGGTCGTTGCGGTAGACGGGTTTTTCGCGAATGAATTCGCTTCTGCGCGGGTACGAATTCATTCGCGAAACCTGTGTCATTGACTCTTCGTGGCGGTCAACTTGATTGGAACAGTCAGCGTTCCTCCCCAGTTGTAATCGGAGGCAGCCCTTATACCCAATCTCAGTACACCTTCGTAATTATCGTCGGGCAGAAGCAATAAATTGTCCGAGAGGTGATAGCTCAGTTTCCAATAGACGCTATGGTCATTGCTCAAGCATGACCTGACCGCATGCATGGGATATTCCTCGGGACAATCTCCATGTCTGAGGGTGCCGCGCAGGACGACGTGGTAAGGCACTCTATGTGTGCCCACCACCAGCGTTTTCAGTTTTGTATAGTGCTCTCCCTCAATCGCTTGAAGCGTTGTCGGACCTTCCTCCTTGCCATAAGCAACAAGGCCAATGAAAGACTTGAAGTCCGGTATGGCTATTGTTCCCTGAGTCGTTGGATTTGCAGAAACGTTCCATTCCGACGAATACTGCACACTGGGTCTGATGGGGTCTGGCAGGTTGAGATCTACGATGGATTTGCGCGCCTCTGCGCTGTAAGGAAACTCCCACTTATCAAAGAAACCACTTAAATTTCTACCGACAATTCTGCTGCTATTAACCGCAAACCAGTCGATCTTTTTCTGATCTGTCGAGAAATCATCGGCATTCTCACCTCGCGCATAGGCAATCCGGAAATCCTTGGCGAACTGTGCATGCCAGTCCGGGAAGGAGATATACAGTTGCCCGAGCATCATTAACGTTTTATCTCCAGCGTTGTCGGGGACTTCAGGTAACCCCTCCATTGCCAGGAATCGCCCTACAGCTTCCGGGTCCGAGATTATATAGGCTCCGAATCGTGGGTGGCACCGCTGGAAGTTGGCGACTTTATTACCTGTCAACATTCGGCAAGCTTCCAGCGAGAACAGGTTGTTGCTGATTTCTGTGAGGTGGTTCCATTTCCATGCCAGTTGATTTTGGTGACCATATTCATGCCAGTCACCCCATTGGCTGGTCACCCGGTTTCCACCAAAATTTATTCCGACCAGTCCGTTGTAATAATGAGACATACAGCAAATATTGAAGCTTGCCTGATACATTGATAAGGCTAACGTATCAAGTGGCGTATCGGTCTGCCATGTAAAGCCATTGAATTGATCATAGCGGGTTGTAACGATCAGGTGCTCCCTCATCATGGCATCTATATCTTTATCGGCATGCTGCAAGGCGACGGATGCAGGGAAGTCCATCACGGTTCTGCCGTTGAACAGGTAGACCTGGCCTGAGGGGTCAGGCTTTTTGGCGATCGCTGGCCAGTTGCTCGGTGGTGTTACTCCGAAGAGATAGAGCGACGTGTTTTCATGGGGCGGTGAGGTGCTTATATTGACAAATTGGCCCCAGCTGCTCCAGTTATTCATGTTTTTGCCGGCGTCCACACAGGCAAGCATCAGCATGCCGGGAATGGTTGCTTTGTAGACCTGAGTCGAGTTTTTCTTCAAGGTCATTCTGTTCGTGGCCGAGGCCCCGTAAGGCTTGTCGAAGTTGGCGAATGTGTGAGCGGAACAGCGTGTAAGCAGACTGGGATAGTCTTTGACGTTCAGAGTTATCTCATCGTCGACCGCCAGATAAACATGAGTGGGTATATAGATGTTTCTACGCTGCCATCCCCCCACGCGCCTCATTTCATTATCTTGTTCTTCGAGAACGGGAATATTATACGTGTCTTCATCGTCTCCATATATTTCATTTATCCGTAATTGCCACAGCAATACTTCGCCGATCACACCTTGTGTGGAGGCTTGAGAAATATCGTTTTTTCTATCGAGGGATTCCGAAGGTACTAATGTTTCTTTGTCATCATGGATGGCGTCGACTTCGGCATGGGCGGTGATCCCCGTGACTAATGTTAACAGGATGACGATTGAGTGAAGGTATAAGCGAGTGGCGTTATATAACCTCGCTTGGTAATAAGGCGTGTTCATTGTCTGGCTCCTTTTTATAGTGCTTCCTTTATTGGATGTAGTTTAGTTTGCCCATCATTGAATGGGCGCATGCAGGTATATCGTTTGGCAATACTCATGGGCCATTCAGGAGCGAACTCATTCGCGAAAAGCAGCCCGAATCCCGATTCATTACTCCAACCGTAACGATTCCGCTCGCTGCTTGATTGATGCTCCACACCCTTCGCTCCTAAGGTGACCCACGACAGCGAATTCGTGGAGTGATCATGACAACAATAATGAACCCCGACGCACGCTGGTCGCGTCGTCGCAGTGAGAAACAGCGGCGGCTCGAACAGGTGCGAGCCCTCGCCGATGGTGTGGTGTTGCCGACCGACAAGATTGTCGCGGCGCTGGAGGCCTTGCTGGTTTCCGGGGACCGGGTGGTGCTGGAAGGCAACAACCAGAAGCAGGCAGACTTTCTTTCCCGGGCACTGGCCAAGGTCGATCCGGCCAAGGTGCACGATCTGCACATGATCATGCCCAGTGTCGGTCGGGCCGAGCATCTGGACCTTTTCGAGCAGGGCATCGCCCGCAAACTGGATTTCTCTTTCGCCGGAACACAAAGCCTGCGCATCAGCCAGTTGCTTGAAGACGGGCTGCTGGAAATCGGCGCCATCCATACCTATATCGAACTGTATTCGCGGCTGGTGGTGGACCTGATCCCCAACGTGGTGCTGGCCGCTGGTTTCATGGCCGACCGGGCAGGCAATATCTACACCGGCCCGAGCACCGAAGACACTCCGGCTCTGATCGAACCCGCAGCCTTCAGCGACGGCATTGTCATCGTCCAGGTCAACCAGTTGGTGGATGACGTCAGCGAACTGCCACGTGTCGACATCCCGGCCTCCTGGGTCGATTTCGTGGTGGTGGCTGACAAGCCGTTCTATATCGAGCCGCTGTTCACCCGCGATCCTCGCCACATCAAGCCGGTGCATGTGCTGATGGCGATGATGGCGATTCGCGGCATCTATGAAAAACACAACGTTCAGTCGCTCAACCACGGCATTGGTTTCAACACCGCCGCCATTGAGCTGATCCTGCCGACCTACGGCGAATCTCTGGGCCTCAAAGGCAAGATCTGCCGCAACTGGACACTCAATCCGCACCCGACGCTGATCCCCGCCATTGAAAGTGGCTGGGTCGAAAGTGTGCATTGCTTCGGCACCGAGCTGGGCATGGAAAACTACATCGCCGCCCGGCCCGATGTGTTCTTTACCGGGCGTGACGGCTCGCTGCGCTCCAACCGCCAGTTGTGCCAACTGGCCGGGCAGTACGCGGTGGATCTGTTTATCGGCGCGACCTTGCAGGTCGATGGCGACGGGCATTCCTCGACCGTTACTCGCGGTCGGCTGGCAGGCTTCGGTGGTGCGCCCAACATGGGTCATGACCCTCGCGGTCGTCGCCATGCAACTCCGGCCTGGCTCGATATGCGCCAGCAGAGTGGCGATGCTCCCGAGGCTTATCTGGAGCGTGGCAAGAAGCTGGTGGTGCAGATGGTCGAGACTTTCCAGGAAGGCGGCAAACCCACCTTTGTCGAAACTCTCGATGCAGTTGAAGTGGCCAAGAAGAGCGGCATGCCACTGGCACCGATCATGATCTATGGCGATGACGTCACCCACCTGCTCACCGAAGAGGGCATCGCCTATCTGTACAAGGCACGCAGCCTTGAAGAGCGTCAGGCGATGATCGCCGCCGTGGCAGGCGTGACGGTGATCGGCATGCGCCACAACCCCAAGGACACTGCGCGCATGCGCCGTGAAGGCCTGATTGCCTTGCCGGAAGACCTGGGGATTCGTCGCACCGATGCCAGCCGTGAATTGCTTGCTGCCAAGAGCATTGCCGAGCTGGTCCAGTGGTCTGGCGGCTTGTACAACCCGCCTGCGAAATTCAGGAGCTGGTGATGCGCGCACTCAAACTGGATTCGCCACCCGTTACCCTTGGCGAGCACCTGGCCGATATGGCTGTGGAAGCGCTGATAGACGAAGCCGACCTGTCACCCAAGCCTGCATTGGTGGACCGGCGCGGCAGCGGGGCGCACACCGATCTGCACTTGGGCCTGATGCATGCGTCGGCCTTGTCGCTGTGGCCAACCTTCAAGCAAATGGCCGATGCCGCTCTGGAGTTCGGTGAAGTAGGCCAACCGTTGCGTGAGGCCTTGGGCAGGCTCGGGCGCGAAGGTGAAAGCGACATGCTGCGCGCCACTGCTGGTGTGAACACCCATCGTGGTGCTATCTGGGCCTTGGGGCTGCTGGTGGCGGCTGCTGCGCTGGAACCGGAAAACTGTAAGCCAGCGGCTATCTGTTCGCGGGCTGCGCAGTTGGCACTGATCGAGGATCGTTATGCCGTCGCTCAGCCCAGCAATGGCCGCGAGGTCGCACGGCGTTATGGCGCGATGGGGGCTCGGGAGCAGGCGCAGCTTGGCTTCCCGGCGATCACCCGCTTTGGCCTGCCACAACTGCAACACAGCCGTGCGGCGGGCTGTGGTGAGCAGAATTCCCGGCTGGATGCCTTGCTGTCGATCATGACCACTCTGGCGGACACCTGCGTGCTGCACCGTTCCGGAATGACCGGGCTTGAAGCCATGCAGCGCGGCGCACAGCGGGTTCTGGATGCTGGCGGCAGTGCCAGCCTGGCAGGGCGCCGCTATCTGCAAGAGCTGGATCAGCAACTGCTGAGCCTGAATGCTTCTCCTGGAGGCGCAGCCGATCTGCTCGCCGCCTGCCTGTTTATCGATAGCCTTGAGCCTGCGCTCGGCCATTCATCGAGGAGTCTTTGATCATGGAAACCCTGTCTTTTGAATTTCCTGCCGGGCAGCCGCCCAGAGGCCGTGCATTGGTGGGCTGTGTGGGGTCGGGCGACCTGGAAGTGCTGCTGGAGCCGGGCTTGCCGGGCAAGCTGTCGATCCAGGTGGTGACCTCGGTCAATGGTGCATCTGCGCGTTGGCAACATCTGTTCGAGCGCATGTTCGATGGCCAGACACCGCCAGCCCTGAGCATCGATATCCATGATTTCGGTGCGACACCGGGCGTGGTGCGTCTGCGTCTGGAACAAGGTTTCGAGGAGATCGGCCATGACTGATACCGCTCGTTTGCTGAGCCAGCACAGCTTTATCGAACTGGGTGCCCGTCAGCGTGCCCGTGCCTTGCTGGATGCTGGCAGCTTTCGTGAGCTGCTTGATCCTTTCGCTCGCGTCATGTCGCCCTGGCTGGAGCGCCAGGGTGTCGTGCCTCAGGCCGATGATGGTGTTGTGGTCGCCAAGGGCACGGTTGATGGTCGGCCTGTAGTGATTGCGGCCATCGAGGGTGCGTTTCAGGGCGGCAGCATGGGCGAAGTGGGCGGCGCAAAAATGGCCGGAGCACTGGAGCTGGCTGCCGAAGACAACCGCAAGGGCATTCCGACCGCTGCGATTCTGTTGCTGGAAACCGGCGGCGTGCGTTTGCAGGAAGCCAATCTGGGACTGGCAGCGATTGCCGAGATTCATGCGGCGATTGTCGATCTGCGCCAGTACCAGCCGGTGATCGGTGTGGTGGCGGGCAGTGTCGGGTGCTTTGGCGGCATGTCCATCGCGGCAGGCTTGTGCAGCTATTTGCTGGTCACCCAGGAGGCCCGTCTGGGCTTGAACGGCCCACAGGTGATCGAGCAGGAGGCGGGCATCGAAGAGTATGACTCTCGCGACCGGCCGTTTATCTGGAGCCTGACCGGTGGTGAGCAACGTTTCGCCAGCGAACTGGTGGATGGTTTTGCTGCTGACGATGTGGCGGATATCCGGCAGCAGGTCAGTGGCTGGCTCGGTGACGGCGTACCTGCCCAGCATCGCAGCAGCCAGTACGACCTGTTCCTGCAGCGTCTCTCGCGCCTGGACACCACGCCGCAGATTGACCCGCAGGCGGTGCGCACCCTCTATCAAGGAGCCAAGTCATGAGTGATTCCCCACGTGGTTTGAACTGGTTCAACGCCTTGAGCGCGCAGGCCAGAGAAGTGGTGGGCTTGCCCGCATCGGTTAAGGCCGCGGACGGCAGCTTTGGTAATCGGCCGGTACGTTTTCTGGCCGTAATCGCCGATGGCGACAACCGTTTTCCCCGCGCGCGCAATGGGGAAGTCGGTTTGCTGGAAGGCTGGGGGCTGGCCAAGGCAGTGGACGATGCCATCGAACTGGATCGTCAGGCTGATCACAAACGTGCGTTGATCGCGATTATCGATGTGCCGAGCCAGGCCTATGGCCGCCGCGAGGAAGCCTTGGGGATTCACCAGGCACTGGCGGGTGCCGTGGACAGTTACGCTCGTGCCCGTCTGGCCGGGCATCCGGTGATTGGCCTGTTGGTGGGCAAAGCCATGTCCGGTGCCTTTCTGGCCCATGGTTATCAAGCCAACCGACTGATTGCCCTGCGTGATCCGGGGGTAATGGTGCATGCCATGGGCAAGGCGTCCGCCGCCCGTGTGACGTTGCGCAGTGTCGAAGAGCTGGAAAAGCTCGCTGCCAGCATCCCGCCCATGGCCTATGACATCGACAACTATGCGAGTCTGGGTCTGCTCTGGGAAACCTTGCCGGTCAGCCAGATCGAACAGCCCGGTGCGGATGATCTGGCCAAGGTGCAGAACGTCCTGAGCAGTGCCATCGAGGATGTGCAGCGTAGCGGCACTGACCTGAGCGGTCGTCTGGGGGCCAGCAATCGTGCAGCCTCGTCGACCGTGCGCCAACTGTTGCGGGCTCAGTGGTAATGAATACCCCGCTGACGGTGCTGCCCCATGACTTGTTGTGGGGTATGCCTCTGTCCGACTTGCCTGCGGATGCACCCGACTGGGTGTTTGAAGTGGTCAGCAAGGGCCAGCCCGTGGTGGTGCGCCGTGCGTCGGTAGCAGCGGGGCAGGTGGCGGTGGGTATTCGCGGGTCGCTTCGCGAGCAGCGTTATGCCGCGATCATGGCTTGCTCGGCTATCGAGCGTCATGTGCGCCCTGAGCAACTGACTCATCTTGCCACTAGAAATCCTTGCAATTGGCCTGCGCTGGATGCCTTGCGTCAGGTTCGTCCAGTGATGGATGTATTGGGGTTGAGTTGGGGTGTCAGCGGCAGTGCGGGCTTTGAACTGGCCAGTGGTTTTTCGGCACTGCATCAGGGCAGCGATCTGGATCTGATTCTGCGCACGCCCGAGAGTGTGAGTCGCGCCTGGGCGGCCGAACTGGTGGAGGCGCTGGAAACCGATACCTGTCGGGTCGATGTCCAACTGCAACTGAACGATGGGGCGGTGGCGTTGCGTGAATGGGCCGGGGCTTCCCGTCAGGTTCTGCTCAAAAGCTCGACAGAAGCTCGATTGGTCAGCGATCCATGGCAGCCGCCAAGGATGTGCGCATGAGCAGCTTCTGGGTGTTTCCCGGTCAGGGCGCGCAGCAGGCGGGCATGTTGCACCAGTTGCCGGATTCGCCCGTGGTGCGTGATTGCCTGCACGAAGCTGCCGAGGTGCTGGATGAGGATGTACTGCGGCTTGATCACGCCGACGCGCTGCAATCGACTCGTGCTGTTCAGCTTTGTCTGTTGATCGCCGGAGTGGCTTATGCCCGAGTGTTGCAACAACTCGGTTGTCAGCCGGATTACGTCGCAGGCTTGTCGATTGGCGCTTATCCGGCAGCCGTAGTCGCCAATGCGTTGGCTTTCGAGGATGCGCTTGGGCTGGTGGCCTTGCGGGGTGAGTTGATGCAGAACGCCTACCCCGAAGGCTATGGCATGACTGCCATTATCGGTTTGGATCAAGCCTGCATCGAGGCATCGATTGCTCAGGTTCACAGCCAGGATTCGCCGGTGTTTCTGGCCAATATCAACGCCGAGAACCAATGTGTCATTGCAGGCAGCAGCCAGGCGATGGAGCGGGTCGGGCGTCTGGCAAAAGAGGCCGGTGCAGCCGCCGTCAAACGGCTGGCTGTGAGCGTGCCGTCCCATTGCGTCCTGCTTGAGGAGCCAGCGCAAGTATTGGCCAAGGCATTCGCCAATGTGCGGCTTGAGGTGCCCAGAGTGCGTTACCTCAGTGGCAGTACGGCGCGCCCCATCGTGAATGCTGAAAAGCTGCGTGATGACCTGACTTTCAACATGTGCCGGGTCATCGACTGGCGCAGCACCGTGCAGACCGCCTACGAGCGCGGCGTGCGGTTACAGATCGAATTACCGCCTGGCACCGTGCTGACGGGGCTGGCGCGCAAGGTGTTTGAACAAGGAACGGCAGTCGCTTTTCAAGGCGCTCGCCTGGACAGTCTGGTCGCGTTGTCGCGAGAGGAGGGAACCCGCAATCCATAGAGATGCTGAGTGCAATGCTGCTGCGAAGGACAAAAACAACAACTTCGGCAACGCAATTGAGGAATAACAACAATGATTATCTACGGTGTAGCTCTGCTGGCTATTTGCACTCTTTCGGGGGTGATTCTCGGTGACATGCTCGGCGTTCTGCTGGGCGTAAAATCCAATGTGGGCGGTGTCGGTATCGCCATGATCCTGTTGATCTGCGCCCGCCTGTGGATGCAGAAAAACGGCGGCATGAGCAAGGACTGCGAAATGGGCGTCGGCTTCTGGGGCGCGATGTACATTCCGGTCGTGGTGGCCATGGCTGCTCAACAAAACGTGGTGACTGCACTCAAGGGCGGGCCTGTCGCCGTGCTGGCAGCCATCGGTTCGGTGGTGTTGTGTGCCTGCACCATTGCTTTGATCAGCCGTACCAACCGGGGTGAGCCGCTGCCCAAGGAAGAGCCGGACGTGATCCCGACTGCAACGCCTGTGGGAGGTCGCTGATATGTGGGATCTCATCGAGAAAGGTCTTGAACACAACGGCCTGATTACAGCCTTCGCCTTCGTCGGCGTGATCATGTGGATTTCGGTCATTCTGTCCAAGCGACTGACCTTTGGACGAGTGCATGGCTCGGCCATTGCGATTGTCATCGGCTTGATCCTGGCCTGGGTTGGCGGCACGTTGACCGGCGGGCAAAAGGGCCTGGCTGATATGGCGCTGTTCTCCGGGATCGGCCTGATGGGCGGTGCGATGCTGCGGGACTTCGCCATCGTTGCCACGGCGTTCGAGGTGCAGGCCACCGAGGCGCGCAAGGCCGGCATGATCGGCGCGGTTGCTCTGTTTCTAGGCACCATCCTGCCGTTCATTGTCGGGGCGAGCATTGCCTGGGTATTTGGTTATCGCGACGCAATCAGCATGACCACCATCGGCGCGGGTGCGGTCACCTACATCGTCGGCCCGGTGACAGGCGCTGCGCTTGGGGCGTCCTCGGACGTCATGGCCTTGTCCATCGCCACCGGTTTGATCAAGGCGATCCTGGTGATGGTTGGCACACCGATGGCTGCACGCTGGATGGGCCTGGACAACCCGCGCTCGGCGATGGTCTTCGGCGGACTGGCCGGAACCGTCAGCGGCGTGACCGCAGGCCTTGCTGCGACCGACCGGCGTCTGGTGCCTTATGGTGCACTGACCGCAACCTTCCACACCGGACTGGGTTGTTTGCTCGGGCCGTCACTGCTGTACTTCATCGTGCGAGCGATTGTGGGATAGGGCGTTGGAGCGGCAAGCTGCAAGCTTTAAGCTTCAAGTCAAAAGCTTGCAGCTTGCAGCTTGCAGCTCCGCCTCCGCGAATAAATTCGCTCCTACGCGATATTGGTCAGGCGGTTTGTATACATCCGGCATTCGGCAATCAGTGCCAGCAGGTTCGGGTCCCGTTCTCTGGATTTGAGAAACGCCAGGCCGATGTGCTGTTGCATGCGATAGCGCTCTTGCAGCGGGATCAACCGCACGCGGTTTTCATACACGGCTGCGATGCGGCCCGGCAGCAAGGCGTAACCCACGCCGGAACTGACCATGCTCAGCAGCGTGAAGATGTCGTTCACCTGCATCGCCACCTTGGGCTCGAACCCCGCCTGTTGAAATACCCGCACGCCATCACGATGGGTGGCGAAGCCTTGGGTCAGGGTAATGAAGGTCGATTCGTACAGGTCGCTCAGGTCCACTTCCTGGTGTTGGGAGAAGGGCGAGTCGGCCGGTACGGCGAGGAAGATATCGTCGGAGAAGAGCGGAAGGTGCTCGCAGTCCGGGTCATTGAGGCTTTCATCCAGCGAGACCAGCATCGCATCGACTTCCATGTTCTTGAGCTTGTAGAACAGGTCGATATTGGAGCCCAGAATCAAGTCGATATTCAGTTCGCTGCGGCGGATCTTCAGGCCCATGATGAGCTGCGGGATGGTCTTGACCGTCAGGGAGTACAGCGCGCCAAGCTTGAAACGTGCGGCCGAGAAGCCGGCCGCCTGGCGGGTCATTTCGACGGTGGTCAGCACGTCCTGAATCAGCTTCTGTGCGCGCTCTTCCAGCACGTAGGCGCTTTCCAGTGGCGTCAGGTTACGGCCTTCATGTTTGAACAGCGGGCAGCGCAGGGCGCTTTCCAGCGAATGAATGGCGCGATGCACGCTGACATTGCTGGTCTGCAATTCCGCCGCAGCCCGCGCCAGATTGCCTGTGCGCATGAAGGCCAGGAAGATTTCCAGTTTTTTCAGGGTTAGCTCGTCATCGATCTGCATGTCGTGGCGCTTGTTGTTGGTGTGCGTTGATTGTGCCTGACCCTGAAGACGATGACTGCTGCAAATATCTGCATTGCGCTTTACATCAATAACCGGGAGCCTCTACAACAGCTGTTTCGTGTAGTCAGAGGTAACGTGCGGATGTACTACGGAGAAAAATTCAACGCTTGGTCACATCTGGTCGGCGCGGTATTGGCGGCGGTCGGCGCCATCTGGTTACTGGTGATGGCGAGTCTGCACGGCGATATCTGGAAGGTTGTCAGCATGGCGATCTACGGGGTGTGCCTGGTGATTCTGTACAGCGTCTCGACGGTGTATCACAGCGTTCGCGGGCGGGCTAAGGCCATCATGCAGAAGGTCGATCATTTTTCGATCTATCTGATGATTGCGGGCAGCTACACGCCGTTCTGCCTGGTGACATTGCGCGGTCCGTGGGGCTGGAGTCTTTTCGGAGTCGTCTGGGGGCTGGCGTTGATCGGCATCCTGCAGGAAATAAAACCACGTTCAGAAGCCCGGATCATGTCCATCGTTATCTATGCCGTGATGGGCTGGATCGTGCTGGTGGCGGTCAAGCCATTGCTGGCTGCGCTGGGGCTGGCGGGCTTTATATGGCTTGCCGGTGGCGGAGTGCTGTACACCGTAGGCATCATCTTTTTCGTGTTTGACCATATTCGCCACTGGCACGGGATCTGGCACCTGTTCGTGATTGCCGGAAGCCTGATGCATTTCGTAGCGATCTGGTTCTACGTGCTGTAGGAGCGAATTCATTCGCGAAAGGTCGCGAATAAATTCGCCCCTACCGGATTTAAAAATCCCCCCACAGCTGCTGCGCTACGCTCAGCGCAACCACCGGCGCTGTCTCGGTGCGCAGCACGCGCGGGCCCAGGCGGGCGGCGTGGAAGCCTGCTTCCCTGGCCTGTTCGACTTCGGCGTCGTTCAAGCCGCCTTCAGGGCCGATCAGGAAGGCCAGGGTCGTCGGCTTTTCGTGGCTGGTCAGGGCTTCGGCGACCGGATGCAGGACCAGCTTGAGGTCTGCTTCGGTGCGTTTGAGCCAGTCGGCCAGAGGCATCGGTGGATGAATCACTGGCACCACGGAGCGGCCGCATTGTTCGCAGGCGCTGATTGCAATCTGTTGCCAGTGCGCCTGGCGCTTTTCAGCGCGTTCGTCCTTGAGGCGCACTTCGCAGCGTTCGCTGACAATCGGGGTTATTTCACTGACGCCCAGTTCTGTGGCTTTCTGGATGGCCCAGTCCATCCGCTCGCCACGCGACAGGCCCTGGCCCAGATGAATGCGCAGCGGCGATTCGATCTGCCCGGCAAGGCTTTCAACAAGCTGGACGCGCACGCGCTTCTTGCCGACTTCCACCAGTGTGCCGAGAAACTCCGTGCCCGAGCCATCGAACAGTTGCAGCGCATCGCCCTCGGCCATGCGCAGTACGCGACTGATGTAGTGTGCCTGGGCCTCGGGCAATTCGTGTTCGCCGAGGCTCAAGGTGGCGTCGATGAAGAAGCGGGACAGTCTCATGGTGGTTCTCTGGGTGATTGTTTTTTAACAAGTGCAGTGTGTGGCTTTCGGGGATGAATCCCCCCGTCATCAAACAAAACAGGAATTTCCGTAGGAGCGAATTCATTCGCGAAGGGCCGGTACATCCCATACAAATTCACTGCCTTGAATGACGTCTCGCGAATAAATTCGCTCCTACCGTTTAACGGGTTTTAACCGGGGTCACGAAAATCCGGATGGAAATTCTCGCGCACGGCCACGCTGATGCTGCTGCGGGTAGCGATGTCGATGCCTTCGCTGGCGACTTCGGCCAGGAAGTCGATCTGCTCGGGTGTGATCACGTACGGCGGCAGGAAGTACACCACGCTGCCCAGCGGCCTCAACAGCGCACCGCGCTCCAGAGCGTGCTGGAAAACCTGCAGGCCTCGGCGCTCCTGCCACGGGTAAGCGGTTTTGGTCGCTTTGTCCTGGACCATTTCGATGGCCAGTGCCATGCCGGTCTGGCGCACTTCGGCTACATGCGGGTGATCCACCAGATGCGCGGTGGCCGTGGCCATGCGTTGTGCCAGCGCCTTGTTGTTCTCGATGACATTGTCCTGCTCGAAGATATCGAGGGTCGCCAATGCTGCCGCACACGCCAGCGGGTTGCCGGTGTAGCTGTGGGAGTGCAGAAAGGCGCGAAGCGTCGGGTAGTCGTCGTAGAAGGCGTCGTACACTTCGTCTGTGGTCAGGCAGGCGGCCAGTGGCAGATAACCGCCGGTCAGGGCCTTGGACAGGCACAGGAAGTCCGGGCGGATGCCGGCCTGTTCACAGGCAAACATGCTGCCGGTACGGCCGAAGCCCACGGCGATTTCATCGTGAATCAGATGCACGCCATAACGATCACAGGCCTCGCGCAGCAGCTTGAGATAGATCGGGTGATACATGCGCATGCCGCCCGCGCCCTGAATCAACGGCTCGACGATCACGGCTGCAACGCTGTCGTGATGCTCGGCCAGAGTCTGTTCCATGGCCGCGAACATGTTGCGTGAGTGCTCTTCCCAGCTCATGCCTTGTGGCCGGTGGTAGCAGTCCGGGCTCGGCACTTTGATGGTGTCCATCAGCAGCGCTTTATAGGTTTCGGTGAACAACGGCACGTCGCCTACCGACATCGCGGCCATGGTTTCGCCGTGATAGCTGTTGGTCAGGGTCACGAAGCGTTTCTTGTCCGGCTGGCCGCGATTGAGCCAGTAGTGAAAGCTCATTTTCAGCGCGACTTCGATACAGGACGAGCCATTATCGGCGTAGAAGCAGCGTGTAAGGCCTTCGGGAGTAAGCTTGACCAGCCGCTCGGACAGCTCGATCACCGGTTGATGGCTGAAGCCTGCGAGAATCACATGCTCCAGTTGGTCGACCTGATCCTTGATCCGCTGGTTGATGCGGGGGTTGGCGTGGCCGAACACGTTGACCCACCAGGAACTGACGGCATCCAGATAACGCTTGCCTTCAAAGTCTTCCAGCCAGACGCCTTCGCCGCGTTTGATCGGAATCAGTGGCAGGTTTTCGTGATCTTTCATCTGCGTGCAGGGGTGCCACAGGACCTTGAGGTCGCGTTGCATCCACTGGTCATTCAGGCCCATTTGCAATCTCCGGGTAGCGGCTCGCATGACGCGAGGGCGAACAATCGCGCAAGCCTATGCAATGCCTGGCCGTGGGACAACCATTTGTATCGTATAGAACATCGCTGGCGGGCATTTTATGGCTGGCGTATGCTGCGCGCCTCTTCGTTGTTTTTAGCAATTTCCCCACGTTTTTCGGAGTTCACGGAATGCTTTCTGGGTGGCTGCGCGCGTGTGCGCTGGTAGTGATAGGGCTGGTCAGCGTTTCGACGCTTGCGAATGAAAAACAACGTACAGCCATTGTCGTCGGAGGCGGGCTGGCAGGCCTGACGGCGGCTTATGAGTTGCAGAACAAAGGCTGGCAGGTGACGCTGCTGGAGGCCAGGGCCAATATTGGCGGCCGTTCGGGGCTTGCCACCAGCGAGTGGATCGGCAATGCCAAGGCGCAGCCGGTTCTGAACCGTTATCTGGACAGCTTCAAGATCCAGAGCGTGCCGGCTCCTGAGTTTGTGCGGACGCCCGGTTATCTGATCGACGGTGTGCATTTCACCCAGGCCGATCTGGCGCTCAAGCAACCGGCAACCGCCGAGGCCATCAAGCGCTACGAGGAGACGCTGGACAACCTGGCGCGCTCCATCGAGAACCCTGAAAACCCGGCCGCCAACAGCACGCTGTTCGCTCTGGATCAGATCAACGTGTCCAACTGGCTGGATCGTCTGAACCTGCCTGCGACGGCGCGGCAGTTGATCAATCAGCAGATCCGTACTCGCTATGACGAGCCTTCGCGTCTGTCGCTGCTGTATTTTGCCCAGCAGTCGCGGGTTTACCGCGCAGTGGATGAGCGCGATCAGCGCGCTGCACGTCTGCCGGGTGGCAGCGTGGTGCTGGCCCAGGCTTTCGTCAAACAGCTCAAGACCATCAAGACCAGCTCTCCGGTATCGGCCATCGTGCAGGAAAAGGACGGCGTAACGGTCAAGGTCGGCGCAGTCGGTTACAGCGCCGACTACGTGGTGCTGGCCGTGCCTTTGCGCTCGCTGAGCAATATTCAGATGACGCCTGCGCTGGATGCCCAGCACATGGGCGCCCTCAAGGGCACCAACTATGGCTGGCGCGACCAGATCATGCTCAAGTTCAAGACGCCGGTCTGGGACAGCAAGGCGCGCATGTCGGGCGAGATCTTCAGCAATACCGGCCTGGGCATGCTGTGGATCGAGCCAGCACTCAAGGGCGGTGCCAATGTGGTGATCAACCTGTCTGGCGACAATGCCCGGATCATGCAGGCGTTTGGCGACAAGCAACTGGTCGATCAGGTACTGATCCGCTTGCACACGTTTTATCCACAGGCGCGTGGTGCCTACACCGGCTATGAAATCCGCCGTTACAGCGTCGATCCTTCGACAGGCGGTTCTTACCTGGCCTTTGGCCCCGGTCAGATCAGCAAGTACTGGCGTCTGTGGGAAAAGCCCGTGCAGCGTGTAGCTTTTGCGGGTGAACACACTGACGCTCTGTATCCCGGCACGCTGGAAGGCGCTCTGCGCAGCGGTCAGCGTGCAGCCAGTCAGGTACAGGATCTGGCGGCGGGCAAGTCGTTCGAGCCGGTAAAGGTGGTTCCGCCAGTGGCACCTGCTCCTGCGGTGCAGAAGTCAGAAGGTGGTTTTTTCAGCAATCTGTTCGGTGGTTCTTCCGACAAGGCTGCTGAAAAACCTGCCGAGAAGGCGGTCGAGAAAGCTCCCGAGCCAGCTCCAGCTCCGCTTCCGGCGCCTGTGCCTGTCGCTCCGGTGGTTGCGCCGGTGGCCGAACCTGCCAAGGCCCCTGCGAAAGTCGAGCCTGCCAAGAAGGCTCCGGCCAAGGCTGAACCTGCCAGGAAAGCACCTGCCAAGGAAGCTGTGAAAAAAGAGCCTGTGAAAAAAGAGGCCGCCAAGAAAGAGGCTGTGAAGGAAAAGGCACCTGCCAAACCGGCCACGGCTCCGAAAGCACCGGCTAAAACCGAAGCAGCACCGGCTGACGTCAAGAACTGACCCAGCCATCGCTGACAGGAAGGGCGCGGATAAACACCGCGCCCTTTTTTTATGCGCGGTGAATTCGTTCTTTATCAACCTGTGCAGAGGAACTTTCGTAATAGTGCCGTTCATCGCCATCGAAATGCCGACGGTCATGGCACAGTGTTACTGAGTGTGATTTATCGAGATGCTGCGTCAGCGGAACAGCCTGCGGTCGTCGAAAAGGACCCAGGTGGAAAATCGAAAGGTAGAGGGTAGAAAAATATTCATCGTATTTTTCGATAGTTCAGAGCGAAATTTTGCGCTTTCATTCGATAGATAAAAAGCTAGTCTGGTAACACTTATTACAGGGTATTTGCGATGCAGTTACGTAATTCATCCTCTCGCTACGGTCTGGTCGGCATGGTGCTGCATTGGGGTGTAGCGGTTGTGGTCTTCGGGTTGTTTGCGCTTGGGCTATGGATGGTGGGACTGGATTATTACGATACCTGGCGCAAGGCCGGGCCCGATCTGCACAAGAGCATCGGTATCACACTGTTTGCAGTGATGCTGTTCCGTGTGGTCTGGCGCCTGCTCAGCCCGCCGCCTCCACCATTGGCCAGCTACAGTAAGCTGACGCGCATTGGTGCTGCATTTGGTCACTTGTTTCTGTATGTCGTTCTGTTTGCTGTGATGTTCGCCGGTTACCTGATTTCCACCGCCGACGGCGTGGGGATTCCGGTTTTCGGTTTGTTCGAGGTGCCAGCGCTGGTCAGTGGCCTTCCCGAACAGGCGGAAACGGCGGGCTGGATTCATCTTTATCTGGCATGGCTCATCGTGGTTTTTGCGGGGTTCCATGGCCTGGCTGCACTGAAACACCACTTCATCGATCGCGATGTGACCCTCAAGCGTATGCTGGGTCGTAACTGATTGTTCAACCAAAACGGGAATAAAAGCATGTTGAAGAAGTCTCTCGCCGCTCTGGCTCTGGGTACCGCTCTGTTGTCTGCCGGTCAGGCGATGGCTGCTGATTACGTGATCGACAAGGAAGGCCAGCACGCTTTCATCGACTTCAAGATCAGCCACCTGGGCTACAGCTTCATCCACGGCACGTTCAAGGACTGGGACGGTACTTTCAGCTTCGACGCTGCCAAGCCTGAAGCCAGCAAGATCGCTGTCGAACTGAAAACCGCCAGCCTGTTCACCAACCATGCCGAGCGCGACAAGCACATCCTCAGCAAGGACTTCCTGGACGCTGGCAAATACCCTGAAGCCAAGTTCGTTTCCACCAGCGTCAAATCCACCGGCGCGAAAACCGCTGACGTCACTGGCGACCTGACCCTGCACGGCGTCACCAAGCCAATCGTGATCAAGGCTACCTTCAACGGCGAAGGCAAGGATCCATGGGGCGGCTACCGTGCCGGCTTCAACGGTACCAGCACTCTGAACCTGAACGACTTCGGCATCAAAGGCCCAGGTCCGACTTCTCAGACGCTGGACCTGGACATCACCCTCGAAGGTGTCCAGAAGAAGTAAGCGCTGTCTGATCGACGGAACGCCGACCTTGTGTCGGCGTTCCTGTTTTAGCCACATACAAAAACGCCCCGAACCAGTCGGGGCGTTTCTGTTTCAGCCATGCCGTCAGCTATCGCGGTTGCGAGTCAGCAGGGCCGGTTTTTCACCGCGTGGGCGGCTTGGCAACTGATCGAGCTGCTCGGCAGAAGGGAACCGGTCGATTTTCGATTCCTTGTGCACGATTTTCGGCTGCGGCTGCTGGCCTTCACGCTGGCTGCGAACTGCCGGTTCCTGACGAGGCTGATCGTCACGTGCCGGGCGGCGATTACGCGGCTGGCCGTCACGGGCACCGCCACTGCGCGGGCCGGAACCCGAGCCATTGCGTTTGGCGGGTGCGCCGCCGGTGCCGGCTCCGCTGCCTGAACTGCGTGGGTTGCCCGGGCGGCCTGAGCCTTGCGGACGTCCGGCGCCAGCAGGTGTTGCGCCCGGAGCGGCAGGCGCTCCAGGACGACGACCGCGACCCTGGTTCTTGCCTTGGTAAGGGCTTACATAGTCAGCGCGGTTACCGAAGTTATCCACTTCGTCATCCAGGAACTCGTCAGGTGCGCGATCGGACGATGGACGTGGCGGTTGCGACTGACGCTGTTCGCGTGGCGTGCCTTCGCGAGGTTTTCTTTCCCGCGGCTGGCGTGCCGGACGTTCGCCGGAAGCTGCGGCCGCAGGTTTTTCCTTGCCTTTGTCCTTGCCCTTGTCGCGACGGCCGCCGTTGTTGCTGCTCTTTTCGCCTTCACCGCGTGGAGCACGAGGCGCACGCGGATTCCGAACATCCGGACGCTCGCGAACTTCAGGCTTTTCGGCCTCGACGGCATTGATATCGAAGCCCATCAGATCGCCGTCAGGGATTTTCTGACGGGTCATGCGCTCGATGCTTTTGAGCAGCTTCTCTTCGTCCGGCGCGACCAGCGAGATCGCCTCGCCGGTACGGCCCGCACGGCCGGTACGACCGATACGGTGAACGTAGTCTTCATCGACGTTAGGCAGCTCGAAGTTGACCACGTGTGGCAACTGGTCGATATCCAGGCCGCGGGCGGCGATATCGGTGGCGACCATGATCCGCACTTCGCCTGCCTTGAAGTCGGCCAGGGCTTTGGTACGGGCATTCTGGCTCTTGTTGCCGTGGATCGCGACAGCGCTGAGGCCGTGCTTGTCCAGGTACTCGGCCAGACGGTTGGCGCCGTGCTTGGTGCGGGTGAAAACCAGCACCTGCTCCCACGCGCCCTGAGTGATCAGGTGCGCCAGCAGCGAGCGCTTGTGGTTGGCTGGCAGACGGAAAACCCGTTGCTCGATACGCTCGACCGTGGTGTTCGGTGGCGTGACTTCGATGCGCTCCGGGTTGTGCAGCAACTTGCCAGCCAGGGCGGTAATGTCGTTGGAGAACGTCGCCGAGAACAGCAGGTTCTGGCGCTTGGCAGGCAGGCGGGCAAGTACCTTTTTCACG
This sequence comes from Pseudomonas sp. FG43, assembly GCF_057809175.1. Lineage (NCBI taxonomy): Bacteria > Pseudomonadati > Pseudomonadota > Gammaproteobacteria > Pseudomonadales > Pseudomonadaceae > Pseudomonas > Pseudomonas sp. FG43. The sequence goes on along the minus strand of NZ_JBMDJL010000003.1, from coordinate 53,766 downwards.
TCATGGACGAAACCCATGTCGAGCATCCGGTCTGCTTCATCGAGCACCAGGATTTCAACGTGGGACAGGTCGACGCTGCCTTGGCCGGCCAGGTCGAGCAGGCGGCCAGGGCAGGCCACCAGCACGTCCACGCCACGGGCCATGGCCTGGACCTGCGGGTTCATGCCGACGCCGCCGAAGATGCAGGCGCTGACGAACTTCAGATCGCGGGCATAGATCTTGAAGCTGTCGTGGACCTGGGCAGCCAGCTCGCGGGTTGGGGTCAGGACCAGAACGCGGGGTTGGCGCGGGCCGTGACGCTGGGATTTGTCCGGATGACCGTTGGGAAACAACCGCTCCAGAATCGGGAGGGCGAAGCCACCGGTTTTACCAGTACCTGTCTGTGCCGCAACCATGAGGTCGCGACCTTGCAACACGGCGGGGATGGCCCGCTGTTGCACCGGAGTAGGCTGGGTATAGCCCGCTGCCTCGATAGCGCGGACTAAAGCCTCGGAGAGACCGAGGGAAGCAAAGGACATGAGTAATCCTGTTCTGTTGGAGCTTGAGCTCAAGGGATAGTCTGCCTGGCGCGAATGACGTTCAGGTCTCGTAGAAGCGGCCAATCGCTTGATTGCCGGCCTTGTGTACAGAGACTGAGAAGACGCGATCCCGTCCGGTCCTGCAGGGTCTTTGATTCATCTCGTGTCATCGGCGCGGGTTGGAAATGCGCTGTTTTCGTGATCGAGATGGCTTCTGCAAGACCGAGCGTCCGGGCGTAAGCCTGGCGGGAAGGCTGGAGTATAACAGAGCAAACGCGCTGCGCTGCTTTCATGCTGCCCAACGGTTTTTGCTGCAGGATCTTTCGGACATCGATTGCCGAAAGACCCTGCCTGGAGAATACCCTGTCAGCGTGGCAGCTTCAGGTTGTTCCAGATGGCCAGGCTTGGTTCTGCCTGGTTGAGCGTGTAGAAGTGCAGACCCGGTGCGCCGCCTTCGAGCAGGCGCTCGCACATTTCGGTGATGACTTGCTCACCGAAGGCCTGGATGCTCTGGATATCGTCACCATAGGCTTCCAGCTGTTTGCGGACCCAGCGCGGGATTTCCGCACCACAGGCATCCGAGAAACGGGCCAGTTTGCTGTAGTTGGTGATAGGCATGATGCCCGGCACGATCGGCAGGTTCACACCCTTCTTCTGTACGCGCTCCAGAAAGTGGAAATAGCTGTCGGCGTTGAAGAAGTACTGGGTGATTGCGCTGTCGGCACCGGCCTTGGCCTTGTGGACGAAGTTTTTCACGTCGTCGTCGAAGTTGTGGGCCTGGGGATGCATCTCCGGGTACGCCGCTACTTCAATGTGGAAGTGACTGCCGGTTTCTTCACGAATGAAGGACACCAGGTCACTGGCGTAACGAAGTTCACCGCTGGCCATGCCCATGCCGGATGGCAGGTCACCGCGCAAGGCGACGATACGCTTGATGCCGGCAGCCTTGTACTGGGCCAGCAGTTCACGCAATTGGGCTTTGCTGTCGCCAACGCACGACAGGTGAGGTGCAGCAGGGATTCTGACTTCGTTTTCCAGCTGCAGCACGGTGTTGATCGTGCGGTCACGGGTGGAGCCACCGGCACCATAGGTGCAGGAGAAGAAATCCGGGTTGTAGCTGGCCAACTGACGCGCAACGGTCAGCAGCTTTTCATGCCCAGCGTCGGTCTTGGTCGGGAAGAACTCGAAGCTGAAACGGCGGTCTTGGGACATGGTGGAGGGAGCCTCCAGCGGCAAGCTTCAAGCTCCAAGCTGCAAGAGGGCTGTGCGCCTGTCTCAAGAGTCTGGAGCTTACAGCTCACGGCTGCATGAATAGCGATAAAAGGAGCAGGCTTCAGGCCCGGGCAGCAAGCAAACGGAATGCTTTTACTTGCTGCCTGTGGCTTGCAGCTTGCCGCTACTTAGTAACGATATGCGTGTGGCTTGAACGGACCTTCGACGGTCACGCCGATGTAGTCGGCCTGGGTCCTGGTCAGTTTGGTCACGACGCCGCCGAAGCCGCGGACCATTTCCAGGGCCACTTCTTCGTCGAGTTTCTTCGGCAGTACTTCAACGGTCAGGCGCTCTGCTTTCTGGGCTGGCGACAGGTCGGCGTACTTCTGGCCGAACAGGAAGATCTGTGCCAGAACCTGGTTGGCGAACGAGCCGTCCATGATGCGGCTTGGGTGGCCTGTGGCGTTGCCCAGGTTAACCAGACGGCCTTCGGCCAGCAGGATCAGGTAGTCATCGTTCTGTGGATCGAAAGTGCCAGCGCCGGTGCGGTGGATCTTGTGAACCTGTGGCTTCACTTCTTCCCATGCCCAGTTCTTGCGCATGAAAGCAGTGTCGATTTCGTTGTCGAAGTGACCGATGTTGCAGACCACAGCGCGCTTTTTCAGCGCCTTGAGCATGTTCGCGTCGCAGACGTTGACGTTGCCGGTGGTGGTCACGATCAGGTCGATCTTGCCCAGCAGAGCCTTGTCGATGCTGGCTTCGGTGCCGTCGTTTTCGCCGTCGATGAACGGGGAAACCACTTCGAAACCGTCCATGCAGGCTTGCATGGCGCAGATCGGATCGACTTCGGTGACCTTGACGATCATGCCTTCCTGACGCAGCGACTGGGCCGAACCCTTGCCCACGTCACCGTAACCGATGACCAGCGCCTGCTTGCCGGACAGCAGGTGGTCGGTGCCGCGCTTGATGGCGTCGTTCAGGCTGTGACGGCAGCCGTACTTGTTGTCGTTCTTGCTCTTGGTGACCGAGTCGTTGACGTTGATGGCCGGGATTTTCAGTTCGCCCTTGGCCAGCATGTCCAGCAGGCGGTGCACGCCAGTGGTGGTTTCTTCGGTCACGCCATGGATGCGATCCAGCATCTGTGGGTATTTCTTGTGCAGGATCTCGGTCAGGTCGCCGCCGTCGTCGAGGATCATGTTGGCGTCCCATGGCTGGCCATCTTTCAGGATGGTCTGCTCGATGCACCACTCGTATTCTTCTTCGGTTTCGCCTTTCCAGGCGAAGACAGGAATGCCGGCAGCGGCGATTGCGGCAGCGGCCTGATCCTGGGTGGAGAAAATGTTGCACGACGACCAGCGAACTTCAGCGCCCAGTGCGACCAGTGTTTCGATCAGCACGGCAGTCTGGATGGTCATGTGGATGCAGCCGAGGATCTTGGCGCCCTTGAGCGGTTGCTCACCGGCGTACTTGCGGCGCAGACCCATCAGGGCAGGCATTTCGGATTCGGCGATGATGGTTTCGCGACGGCCCCAGGCTGCCAGGGAAATATCGGCTACCTTGAAATCGTTGAATTCTGCAGGCGTGATTACAGCACTCATTGAGAGTCTCCATTCCATAAAAATGCGAATGGGCGCCGTTGTGCGTTTAAGGCTTGACCAGTGGACCGGTCAAACAACGCCCCATCCGAGCCTGACAGGGAAAACCTGCTGCAGCGCCCCTCGGACAGGTGGCGGGAACGGTATCAAGCGAAGATGACCGTTTTGAAACGGGTGGCAGTATAGCTGTGCTGGCGATTCTTCCCAAGGTTTTCTATCAGTGAAATCCCAGGCTTCGGGTTTTTAGGTATGCTGCCATGATGACAGGCATCCATTGGCAGTCGCTCAGGAGTGAATATGAATTTCCACACCCGCAAGTGGGTCAAGCCCGAAGACCTCAACCCCAACGGTACGTTATTCGGCGGTAGCCTGTTGCGCTGGATCGATGAAGAGGCTGCAATCTATGCCATCGTCCAGTTGGGCAATCAGCGTGTAGTGACCAAGTACATTTCTGAAATCAACTTTGTCAGCGCTTCGCGCCAGGGCGACATCATTGAATTGGGGATTACCGCCACCGAGTTCGGGCGGACGTCGATTACCCTGACGTGCGAGGTGCGTAACAAGATCACCCGCAAGAGCATTCTGACGGTAGAGAAGATGGTGTTCGTCAATCTGGGCGACGATGGATTGCCTGCGCCCCATGGCCGTACTGAAATCCGCTATATCAAGGACCAGTTCGACATAGCAGAAGAGTAATAAGGAAGCGTCCTGCCTCAAACGCTGAGGCAGGACGGCAAGCAATCAGCCCTGCAATTGGCGTAGCCACGCCAGGCCTTCGCTGGTATCGCCCTTCGGACGATATTCGCAACCGATCCAGCCTTTATAGCCCAACTGGTCGATCACCTCGAACAGGTGCGCGTAGTTCAGCTCGCCAAGGTCCGGTTCATGACGATCCGGCACACCTGCGATCTGGATGTGGCCAATCCCTGCAAAATCGCGGCGCAGCTTGGCTGTCAGATCACCTTCGACGATCTGGCAGTGGTAGCAGTCGAACTGAACCTTGAGATTGTCGGCGCCCACCTGGCGGCAAATCTCCTGTGCCTGATCCTGGCGGTTGAGGAAGAAGCCAGGCATGTCGCGAGTGTTGATCGGCTCGATCAGCACGGTCACTCCGGCAGTTCTGGCCTGTTCAGCCGCGAATGCCAGATTCTCCAGATACACCGCCTGATGGCGCTGACGCAGGTCTTCACTGGGAAGCAGGCCTGCCATGACGTGAATCCGGTCATTGCCCAGCACTTGCGCGTATTCCAGAGCACGTTCGATGCCGCTGCGAAACTCAGCTTCACGGCCCGGCAAGGTGGCGATGCCTCGTTCACCGGCAGCCCAGTCTCCCGGTGGAGCATTGAACAGCGCCTGCACCAGACCGTTGTCGCTCAGGCGTTGCTTGAGCTCCTGCGGACTGTAGTCGTAGGGGAACAGATACTCGACCGCGCCGAAACCATCGGCAGCGGCTGCGGCGAAGCGCTCAAGGAAGTCATGCTGTGGGTATAGCATGCTGAGGTTGGCGGCAAAACGAGGCATGTTAACTCCAGTCTTTAAAGGTCAGACGAATGGCCAAAGCAGCAGGGTCAGGACGAAGCCCAATGTACCCAGCAGCGTGACCAGTACGGTCCAGGTGCGCAAGCCGTCGGCGACGTTCAGGCCCGCCAGCTTGGTGAACATCCAGTAGCCCGCATCGTTGATGTGCGACATGGCAAGACCGCCACCGCCCATGGCCAGGCAAAGCAGGGCCAGGTGGTTGGCGCTCAGGTCGAGCGTAGCGATCAGCGGGCTGAGAATACCGGCAGTAGTCACCAGCGCCACAGTGGTAGAGCCTTGAACGGCACGCAACAGCAAGGTCAGCAGAAAGCCCAGAGCCAGAACCGGCAGGCCGGTATTGCGCAGGGCTTCGGAAACCACTGCGCCAATTCCGGTATCGACCAGCACTTTACCGAACACACCACCGGCACCGGCGATCAGGATCACCATGGCTACGCCCGGCAATGCCGAACCGATCACATCCGATACCTGGGAACGGCTCCAGCCACGACGCGAACCCAGCAGCCAGGCGCACAGCAGGGTATCGATCAACAGGGCAACCAGAGGCGCGCCCAATACGGTCAGCACGCTGCGCAGGGTTGAGGTCACAGGCAACATGGTGGTGGCCAGCGTACCCAGCAGGATCAGGATGATAGGCAGCAGAATCAGGGCAATGATCAGGCCGAAACCCGGTGCAGGCGCTGGCGGCAGTTTGCTTGCAAGGCTGCTGGCGCTTTCTTCGCCACCCAGTGTCCTGGCCTGAGTCGCTTCGCGAACGGTGGAATAGTCGTTGCGCGCCCAGGCTTCGAGGTCTTCGTTGGTGACGTGCGGGCCGTAGACTTCGCTGCGGATATCGTCGGTCATCGGGTAGGTCTTGCGGGTCATGCGCCCGGCGACGAAGTAGCCGATGATGCACAGCACCGCGACCATCGGAATGCCCAGCATCAGTACACGACCCAGGTCTGCGCCCAACTGGCTGGCAGCGGCGACGGCACCCGGATGTGGTGGCAGGAATGCATGCACGGCCAGCAATGCGGCGCACATCGGCAAGGCGAAGATCAGCAACGGCTTACGTGCGGCCCGTGCCACGCCGTAGGCCAGTGGCATCAGGATGATCACGCCAACCTCGAAGAACACCGGAATGCCGACCATGAAACCGGCAACTGTCAGCGCCAGTGGCGTGCGCTTGTTCCCGAAACGCTCGATCAGCGTCTTGGCCAGTGCTTCGGCGCCTCCCGACAGTTCGATGATGCGCCCGATCATCGCGCCCAGGGCAATGATGATCGCGATATGACCAAGGGTCTTGCCCATGCCGCCTTCGATGGTCGCGACCAGATCGGCCGGTTTAACACCGGCGACCAGCGCCACGATGATGCTGACCAGCATCAGGGCAACGAAAGGCTGGAATTTATATTTGAGAACCAGGAACAGCAGCAGCGCGATACCCGCGCCCGCGATGGCCATCAACATGAAAGGAGTCATGCTTGTGCACTCCCGCAAGGGGTGAGCGAGACAAACGCTGAGCAATAGCTGACAAAAGCGAGATAGGGATGATTCATGCTCTTGAGTCCTGTTGTTATTGTCTTTGGTGGTGCCGTAGTCGATCGAGAGTCGAGGAACGACTCCCGATCAATGCTTGCGAGTTACCACTTCGCGCCGAAAACCTGACGCAGCTCTTCAAGGGCGGCGGGTTCCAGTGGCGCAGGCTTGGGATTGGTCATCAGCCACAGGCGAGCGGTTTCTTCGAGTTCTTCCAGGGCATAGCAGGCCTTTGCGACCGAGCTTTCCCAGACCACCGGGCCAAGTCGCTCCAGCATCACGCCGCGCACACTGTTGGCCAGTTGCGCGACACGCTCGGCGACTTTCGGGGAGCCCGGACGTTCGTAGCCAATCAGCGGGATATGCCCGACTTTCATCACCTGATACGGCGTCAATGGCGGCAGTATGTCGTCTTCTTTCCAGACGCCAGCCAGTGTCAGAGCGACCAGATGCGTCGAGTGGGTATGCACCACGCCGCCCACTTCAGGGTTGCGGTCATAGACCTCGCGATGCAGGGCCAGGGTCTTGGACGGCTTGTTGCCGGACACCCATTCACCCGCCAGATTGACCTTGGCGATATCCGCCGGGTCCAGACGGCCCAGGCAGGCGTCGGTCGGGGTGATCAGCCAACCGTCATCAAGGCGGGCGCTGATGTTGCCGGCGCTGCCGACCGTGTAGCCACGGCCATAAAGCAGCCTGCCGACATCGCAGATTTCTTCGCGCAGGGCTTTTTCGCTGCTCATCAAGCTTCTCCTGCCAGTTGCTTGAGGGCTTTGGCGAAGAAGTCACGGGCACCGAAGTTGCCGGACTTGAGTGCCAGCGCCAGCGGTTGTGCGCCGTTGCTGACTGTCGCCGGAACGCCCGGATCGATCTGTGCGCCGATCTGCAACAGTTGCACGCCCAGTGCCTGGACGACTGCGCCGGAGGTTTCGCCACCGGCGACGACAAAGCGACGTACACCCGACTCCAGCAAGCCTTTGGCGATCTGGCCCAGCGCCTCCTCGACCATGGCACCGGAGCGCTCGACGCCCAGTTCCTTTTGCACGGCCTTGACTTCGTCCGGCGTGCTGGTGGCGTAGATCAGAACGGTTTGCCCGGCATTACGCGCGAACGCCAGTGCCTGCTCGACCACCGGCTTGCCAGCCGCGAGGTCCAGCGGATTGATGCGCAGGGCAGGACGGTTGCCTTCCAGCCAGGCCGCGACCTGACCATTGGTGGCCACCGAAGCGCTGCCTGCCAGGACGACTTCGCCACCGCTGACTGCGGCCTGTTTTGCAGCATCGATATCGCGCAGCTTGCCTGCCTTGCGGAAGTTGCCCGGCAGGCCCAGCGCCAGGCCTGAGCCACCGGTCAGCAACGGCAGGTCGGCACAGGCTTCGCCCAGCACATACAGATCGGCATCGGAGACGGCATCGGCAATTGCCATGCCCACGCCGTCGGCGCGCAGTTCGGCGATCTTGCTGCGTACGGCGTCCACGCCCTTGGCGACGGTGTCGTAGCGCAACAGGCCGACTTTCTTGCTGGTCTGCTCTTGCAGGACACGCACCAGACTGGCGTCGGTCATTGGGGTCAGCGGGTGGTTCTGCATGCCCGATTCGTTGAGCAGTTGATCCTGCACGAACAGATGGCCACGGAAGATGGTGCGACCGTTTTCCGGGAAGGCCGGGCAGGCCAGGGTGAAATCGCTGTTGAGCCTGGCCAGCAGAGCTTCGCTGACCTGGCCGATATTGCCAGCGGCAGTCGAGTCGAAGGTCGAGCAGTACTTGAAGAAAATCTGTTCGCAGCCGCGCTCGCGCAGCCACTCCAGAGCGGCCAGGGATTCTTCCACGGCTTCGGCTGTTGGCGTGGTACGTGATTTGAGGGCAATCACGATGGCGTCGGCATCAAGACCGGCAGCCATTTCAGCGCTCGGGATACCGATGCTTTGCACAGTGCGCATACCGCCGCGGACCAGCATGTTGGCCAGGTCCGTGGCGCCGGTGAAGTCATCGGCGATGCAGCCCAGCAACGGGCGGGAGGAGGTCAGAGTCATGGGGCGCTCCTCAGGCTTGTTCTGGTTTGGCTTTTGGCAGTTCGATGCCCGGGAAGATCTTGATCACTGCCGAGTCATCCTCGCGACCGAAACCGGCGCTGGAAGCCTGCATGAACATTTGATGAGCAGTGGCCGACAGTGGCAGCGGGAATTTGCTGGTGCGTGCGGTATCCAGGACCAGGCCCAGATCCTTGACGAAAATGTCCACCGCCGAGAGCGGTGTGTAATCCGCCTTGAGGATGTGTGGCACACGGTTCTCGAACATCCACGAGTTACCGGCGCTGTTGGTGATCACTTCGTACAGGGCGTCTGCATCGACACCTTCGCGCAGGCCCAGGGCCATGGCTTCGGCACTTGCCGCGATGTGTACGCCAGCCAGCAACTGGTTGATGATTTTGACTTTCGAGCCCAGGCCATGCACGTCGCCCAAGCGATAGACCTTGCCCGCCATGCCGTTGAGCACGGCTTCTGCCTTGGCATAGGACTCGGCCGGGCCTGAGGTCATCATGGTCATCTGGCCGGCAGCCGCCTTGGCTGCGCCGCCGGAGATCGGAGCATCGAGGTACAGCAGGCCTTGATCGACCAGACGCTGGCCCAGTTCGACGGCGAAGGTTGGAGCAACGGTGGCACAGCCGATGACCAGGCTGCCGGGGCGCAGTGCGCCGATGGCGCCGTTCTCGCCAAAGAGGACTGTTTCAGTCTGTTCGGCGTTGACCACGACAGTGATGATCACATCGCAGGCGGCAGCCATGCTGGCAGGCGAGTCGCAGGCAACACCACCTTCCTGGGCGAACGCTTCGGTCACGCTGGTGCGCACATCGCAGGCATGCACATTGAAGCCATTGCGCAGCAGCGAGCGGGCAATGCCCAGACCCATGGCACCCAGGCCGATAACGCCAACATTCTTCGTAGTCATGAAGCAATCCTCAAGTCTGTGCCGATGCCTGTTGAGCCAGCAAACGGACGATATTGTTCTGATCTGTGAATCTGATAGTGGATCAGTGAGTGAATAATGTGAAGTATTTTTTGTTTTTAACAAAAGTTCACATCGAAAAAGCGTCGCGGGCAAGCCCTCCCCCCACATTGGAATGATGTTGTGTGGGAGGGGGCTTGCCCGCGACGACAGAATTTCAGGTGCTGAAGGAAGGGGTGATGCGAGGAATTAAAACGAATGGTTCTGCTTGCGCCTGCGCCATTGACCCAGGGATTCCTCCAGGCGGGCGGGGCTGTCGATGCCCTGGCGGCGTGCATGGCTGAACAGGATCAAGGCCAGTTCAGCCGTGACCAGTGCGTCGGCGCTGGCATGGTGGCGCTCTTCGGCATGCAGCCCGAAAAAGTTCGTCCAGTCGTCCAGCCCGGCCTGACGCAGGTTTGCGTCCGGGCAGAGCATCGGGGCGATATCTGCGACATCGAAGAACGGGTGCTGTAAGCGATAGTCCAGGCTGTCTCTCAGGGCGCGGGACAGCATGTGCTGGTCGAACGGTGCGTGGAAAGCCAGCACCGGGCTTGAGCCCGCGAACTCCAGAAAGTCCAGAAAAGCCTCGACCGGCTCGCTACCGGCCGCAATGGTACTGGGCGCCAGGCCATGAATAAGCACAGCCGGGCTGACTTTGTGATCGACGCGCAGAATCGTGCGCTCGAACTGCTGGCCAAGGTCGATGGCGCCATCCTCGATCACCACAGCGCCGATGGACAGAACCTGATCGCGGTTCATGTTCAGGCCGCTGGTTTCCAGATCAAGCACAACCCAGCGCTGTTTGCGCAACGGTTGATCACTGAGCTGAGCGAAGGCGGGCAGTTCTGCCAGACGCTGCAATTGATGGCTGTCCAGAGGTGTCTTTTTCGGGCGCGGTCGTAACCACTCAAACAGATTCATAGTTGATAACGCATGGTCAGGCTGGTTTGCAGGCGTTGAGCCTGTCGGAATGACTCGCGCAGAATGCGACGGTCCAGATGGTTCAGGGTGTCAGGGTCGATGCGGTTGGAGTACGGCAGATTCTGGCGGCTTTGCAGTTGATGTTGCAGCATGCGGGTCTGTTGAATGAAGTGGTAAGCCTCTTCATAGGCGGCACCGTCCAGCGGGTCGATGACCTCGCGTTCCACCAGTTGGCGCAGTCGCTCCAGCGTGTTGTTGGCACCGATGCCATTGGCCAGCGCGAGCAGTCTGGCACCATCGACAAACGGCGTCAGGCCTTCAGTCTTGAGGTCCAGAGTGTCCTTGTCGCTGCCCTTGCGTGCCAGCACGAAGTCCTTGAAACGCCCGACCGGCGGGCGCTGTCGCAGGGCATTGTCGGCCATCATGCGCTGGAACAGGCGGTTGTCCGCAACCTGATCGAGGATGCCGCGACGCAATTGTTCACACCCGGCTTCGTCGCCCCAGACCACCCGCAGATCGAAGTAGATGCTCGATGCCAGCAGGTTTTCCGGTGTGGCTTCGCGAATGAAGGCCGAGAAGCGTCTGGACCATTCGCTGCGTGACAGGCACAGCTCGGGATTACTGGCCATGATATTGCCTTTACACAGGCTGAAGCCGCACTGGGCAAGGCTCTGGTTGATACGCTCGGCGATGGGCAGCAACAGCGCGCGTATTTCCGCTGCCTGCGCGGCATCACTGGCTTCAAACAGGATTCCGTTGTCCTGATCGGTGTGCAGCGTCTGTTCACGCCGTCCTTCGCTGCCGAAGCACAGCCAACTGAAAGGCACGCCGGGATCGCCTTTCTCTTCCAGGGTCAGTTCGATGACCCGGCATACGGTGTGGTCGTTGAGCAGGGTAATGATCTGGGTGATCTGGGTTGAAGAGGCGCCGTGAGCCAGCATCCGGTCGACCAGTTGCACAATATCGCCGCGCAGATTGGTCAGAGCCTCGATCCGTGGTGCATTACGGATGGTACGCGCCAGATGCACCAGGTCCACACGTTGCAGGGAAAACAGATCGCGCTCTGACACTACGCCGCACAAGCGTCCACTCTTGACCAGGCAGACATGGGCTATGTGGCGGCCGGTCATGGCGATGGCGGCATCGAAGGCGCTGGCGTCGGGGCTCAGGTGAAACGGCGCCGGGCTCATGGTGTGCTTGATCGCCTGGCTGAAGTCGACATTGACGTCGGCCACGGCTTCGCGCAAATCGCGTAGCGTGAAGATGCCCAGTGGTGCCTGCTGCTCATCGACTATCACGATGCTGCCCACTTGCTGCTCGTGCATCATTTTCACAGCTTCGCGCATCGGTGTTTCTGGGCTGCACATCACCGGATGGCGCATGGCCAATTCGCCAAGGCGGGTATTCAGGGAATATTGAGTGCCCAGGGTTTCCACGGCGCGTTGCTGGACTTGATGGTTGACCTGATCCAGCAGGCTGCTGACCCCGCGCAAGGCGAAGTCCCGGAAGGTGGTGGACAGTGCAAACAGCTTGATGAATGCCTGTTTGTTCAGTTGCAGGCAAAAAGTATCTTCGGCTGCCAGATGTTCGGTACGTGTTGCCCGTTCGCCCAACAGAGCCGCCAGCGGGAAGCATTCTCCGGTGGTGATTTCAAAGGTGGTTTCGGTGCCGCCTTTGGCCGAATGTGGTCGTTCCCCTACCACTCGCCCTTGCTTAACGATATAAAAGTGCTCTACTGGACCATCGGCTGGCTTGATGATGCTCTCGTCGCTGGCGTAAAAACGTAGCTGACACTGTTCAACCAGGTACGCAAGATGGGCGTTTTCCATCTGATTGAACGGCGGGAATTTTTGCAGGAACTGCATGGTGCCGTGAATGTTCTGCAACACCGCTGTCTTGCCTGCCTGGTTGAAAGCGTCGGCTTTGCTCATGACCGTCTACCGCGTTTTTGTTATTGGTGGTCATGGTCGGCCGCTTCCGTCGCAGTGCCCATTGGACGTAAGTCTTACGCTGTGGGTAGTGCTCCGGTGCCGGGGTTCTTGTAGAACAGTTTTGACGAACGCATGGGATCGCGCTCGAATATCCGGCTGGGAAGCCTTTGAAGTGCGCCGCAGGTTTAACCTGATCTGCTGTCAGAATTAGTCCAGGGAATGATGAGACGGTAATGAGTGACCACGACATCTTGAGCGATGAAGAGCGTGATGCCCTTACAGAGGTCATGCTCCAGCCCAATCGTGATTTGCCGCAGCGTGTGCTGATCGTCGACGACGACAGCGATGCTCGCGAGTTGCTGGCCGAAATTCTTAGTCTCAATGACATCAGTTGCATGACGGCCGGTGGTGGCAATAGCGCCATGGAGCTGCTTGAAACCAAGCAGTCCATAGGCCTGTTGATCACCGATCTGCGCATGGCGCCTTGCGACGGGCTTGACCTGATCCGCCAGGTCCGCGATTCCGAACGCGCCGCCTTGCCGATCATCATCGTTTCAGGCGATGCCAACGTGCGCGATGCCATCGATGCCATGCACTTGAGCGTGGTGGACTTCCTGCTCAAGCCGCTCAATACCAAGCAGCTTGTGCGGTTGGTGAAGCGTGAGCTGGGGATGACCTGAGCCTGAAGTCGCTCCCTGCGCGTAGGAGAGATTGAGCTGCAAGCTCTAAGCTTCAAGCTGCAAGAAAAAGCGGGTGGTGTACGCGCTGTGCTCTTAACTTGCCGCTTGTAGCTTGAGGCTTAGAGCTTTCGCGACTTCAGTCGCGAAAACCGCTACCGGTTTTGAGCCTTGAACTCCCGACGACGGCGATGCAGCACCGGCTCGGTGTAACCGTTAGGCTGCTTTGTGCCTTCTATCACCAGCTCGATGGCGGCCTGGAACGCGATATTGCTATCGAAGTCCGGCGCCAGCGGGCGATATAGCGGGTCGTTGGCGTTCTGCCGATCCACCACCGGCGCCATGCGCTTGAGGCTTTCCAGTACCTGGGCTTCGTTGACCACGCCATGACGCAGCCAGTTGGCCATGTGCTGGCTGGAGATGCGCAGCGTTGCGCGGTCTTCCATCAGGCCGATGTCATTGATATCCGGCACTTTCGAGCAACCCACACCCTGATCGATCCAGCGTACGACATAGCCAAGAATGCCCTGGGCATTGTTGTCCAGTTCGTTCTGAATCTCTTCCGGTGTCCAGTTGACCTGTGGCGCCAGCGGAATGGTGAGGATGTCATCCACCGAAGCGGGCACTCGTTGCGCCAGCTCGGCCTGACGGGCGAACACGTCGACCTTGTGATAGTGCAAGGCGTGCAGGGCTGCCGCTGTAGGCGAAGGCACCCAGGCGGTGTTTGCGCCAGCCAGAGGGTGCGCGATTTTCTGTTCCAGCATCGCCGCCATCAGGTCTGGCATGGCCCACATGCCCTTGCCGATCTGTGCCCGGCCTTGCAGGCCGCACTTCAGGCCGATATCGACGTTGGAGTTCTCGTAGGCACCGATCCATTTCTCGGCCTTCATCTGCGCCTTGCGAACGACCGGGCCTGCTTCCATGGAGGTGTGGATTTCGTCGCCCGTGCGGTCCAGGAAACCGGTGTTGATGAACACCACGCGCTCGCTCGCCGCCTGGATACAGGCCTTGAGGTTGACCGTGGTGCGGCGTTCTTCGTCCATGATGCCGACTTTCAGCGTGTTGCGCGGCAAGCCCAGGACTTGTTCGATGCGGCCGAACAGCTCATTGGTGAATGCGGCTTCTTCCGGGCCATGCATCTTGGGTTTGACGATGTACACGGAGCCGCTGCGGCTGTTGCTGCGCGACGTATTGCCATTGAGGTTATGGATCGCAGCGAGGCTGGTCAGCAGGCCGTCGAGAATGCCTTCGGGCACTTCGTTGCCCTGTTTGTCCAGGATCGCATCGATGGTCATCAGGTGACCCACGTTGCGGATGAACAGCAGCGAGCGGCCATGCAGCGTGACGTCGTTGCCCTCGGGCGTGGTGTAGACGCGATCGGGGTTCATGGTGCGGGTGAAGGTTTCACCGCCCTTGGCCACTTCTTCGGCCAGGTCACCTTTCATCAGGCCCAGCCAGTTGCGATACACCACGACCTTGTCGTCGGCATCGACTGCGGCGATGGAGTCTTCGCAGTCCATGATGGTGGTCAGCGCGGCTTCCATCAGGATGTCTTTCACACCTGCCGGGTCTGTCAGGCCGACCGGGCTGGAAGCATCGATCTGGATCTCGAAGTGCAGGCCGTTGTGCTTGAGCAGAATGGCCAGCGGTGCAGAAGGATCGCCCTGGAAACCGATCAGTTGCGCGTCGTCCTTGAGGCCGGTATTGCTGCCGCCCTTGAGGCTGATGACCAGTTTGCCATCGATCAGTTTATAAGCGGTTGAATCCACGTGTGAGCCAGCCGCCAGAGGGGCGGCCTCGTCGAGGAAGGCGCGGGCGAAGGCAATCACCTTGTCACCGCGAACCTTGTTGTAGCCCTTGCCCTTTTCGGCCCCGCCTTCTTCGCTGATGGCATCGGTGCCATAGAGCGCGTCGTACAGCGAGCCCCAGCGTGCATTGGAGGCATTGAGGGCGAAGCGGGCATTCATCACCGGCACGACCAGTTGCGGGCCGGCCATGGTGGCAATTTCTTCATCGACGTTTTGTGTCGTGATCCGGAAATCTGCCGCTTCTGGCAGCAGATAACCGATTTCCTGAAGGAAAGCTTTGTAAGCCGAGGCGTCGTGGGCCTGTGCGGCGTTGGACTGGTGCCAGGCATCGATTCTTGCCTGCAAGTCATCACGTTTGGCGAGCAGGGCTCTGTTCTTGGGCGCAAGCTCATGGATCAGTTTGTCCGCCCCGGCCCAGAACGCTGCGGCATCGACGCCGGTTCCCGGGGTGGCTTCGTTCTGCACGAAGTCGAACAGGACTTTGGCGACCTGCAGGTCACCGACTTGAACGTACTCAGTCATTGCACTTGCCTCACTCTGCTCAGCAGGTCGAGCTCACTCAAGGAGCGCTCTGTTATTGGTTTCGGTGTTATGTAGTGCGCGCCGCGGAATACTACATGAGGAGCAGCGATGGGGAATGAATATGTCATCAAACGACTGAAGTTTCACGACCAGTCACGCTGCCGACCCGGATGTTCTCAAAAATGACGACGATTGTTCCAGATAATTATCAAAACGGTACACGTTCTGCGCTTTGCAGTGCCTGTGTGAACCTTGCCTATACTTTCGCGACACCCGCCGAGGTCTGGCGGAGTCTTTTTGAAAGCAGAGGTAGTCACCTGTGAATCATCTCGTAGTCACTGTGGTTGCACCCGACAAGCCCGGGCAGGTCGAGCGTATCGCCCAATGCATCGCCGATCATGGCGGCAACTGGCTGGAGAGCCGCATGTCGCGCATGGCCGGGCAATTCGCCGGTATCCTGCGGGTTGGCGTCTCGCCTGAAAGCCAGGATGAACTGATCCAGGCCCTGCGGGTGCTGACGGTTCATGGCATTCATGTGCAACTTGCCGAAAGTACAGCCGAAACCCTCGGCTCCTGGAAAACCATCAGCATGCAGCTTGTCGGCAATGACCGCCCCGGCATCGTTCGTGATATCACCCGCTTGCTGACCGGGCAGGGCGTCAACGTCGAAAGCCTGATCACCGACATCACCCCGGCACCCATGAGCAGCGAACTGCTGTTCCACGCCGACGCCGTACTGGGCGTGCCTCTCACGCTTTCACTGGACGATCTACAGGCCCGGCTCGAAACCCTGGCGGATGATCTGATGGTGGAATTGGTGTTGAAGACGGATATTTGAGTGGCTGCTATCGCACTGCTCGCAGGTTATCCAAGTTAATCGTGCATCCGCCTGTGGATAACCTGGGGAGATTGCCTTGTGCGCCATGACGGGCAAGGCTTTGCGGGAATTGATCAAAAATTCAACAGTTTCAATGGCTTGTACACAAATAAGGTGAGCCTGCCTGTGGATAACCGTTGGAGAACCCTTTGCAGGCCACGTAGAACGTGGCTTGCAAAGGGTTGTATGTTTTTTGATCAGGCGCGACGGCGCAGATTCAGCCAGGCATCGATGCTGTAGATCGCCAGGCCTATCCAGATGCAGACGAAAGTGATGATGGTGCTGGTGTTCAGGTGTTCGCCGTACAGCAGGACCGCAAGTGCCAGCACCAGTGTCGGCGCGATGTATTGCAGGAAGCCCAGTGTGGTGTAGGGCAAGTGGCGGGCGGCGGCGTTGAAGCATACCAGCGGGATCAGCGTCACCGGACCTGCGGCCGCCAGCCATATCGCCTGGCTGGTGGTCCAGAACTCAGGCTGTGCGGTTTGTGCCATCGGGGTGAGCAGCAGCCAGGCCAGGGCCAGCGGGACCAGCATCCAGGTTTCCACGACAAGGCCGGGCAGGGCGGCCACCGGGGCTTTCTTGCGGATCAGGCCGTAGAAGCCGAATGTCAGCGGCAATAACAGCGACACCCACGGCAGATTGCCGACATGCCAGACCTGCTGGGCAACACCGGCCGCTGCCAGCAGCACCGCCAGCCATTGCAGCCGCCGCAGGCGTTCACCCAGCAGCAACATCCCGAGCAGTACGTTGACCAGCGGGTTAATGTAATAACCCAGGCTGGCCTCGACCATACGCCCGTTGTTCACGGCCCAGACATACACCATCCAGTTGCAGGCGATCAGGCTGCCGCTGAGCGCCAGTACTGCCAGCCGTCCGGGATTCTCGCGCAGCTCGCGCCACCAGCCGGGATGTTTCCAGACCAGAAGCAGCAGGGAGCCGAACAACGCCGACCAGATCGCCCGGTGAATGATGATCTCAAGGGCGGGAACGGCGGCCAGGAGTTTGAAGTACATCGGGAACAGGCCCCAGATGATGTAAGCACTCAGGCCAAGAATGTATCCACGGCGTGGGTTGGCAGCTTGCATGTGGTGTCCTTGTTCTCAACAGCAGGTTTCTGGTTTTTATCGTGGCAGCACATGCGTCGCAGGTTGTGGGCTTGCGACGCACAAGGCGGGGGTCAGAACAGTTTCAGGGGCTCTTCGTTCAGAGCCGACAACTGCTCGCGCAAGGCAAGGATGTGGTCGCCCCAATAACGCTCGGTGCCGAACCACGGAAAGCTGCGCGGGAAGGCCGGATCGTCCCAGCGCCGTGCCAGCCATGCGCTGTAATGCATCAGGCGCAGGGCACGCAACGGCTCTATGAGTGCCAGTTCGGCGGGATCGAAGTCGTGAAACTCGTTGTAGCCGTCCATCAGTTCCGACAATTGTCCCAGACATTCCTGACGATCGCCTGCCAGCATCATCCAGATGTCCTGTACGGCGGGTCCCATACGGCAGTCGTCCAGATCGACAATGTGGAACATCTCATCGCGGCACATCATGTTGCCGGGATGGCAGTCGCCATGGATGCGGATATTGCTGTGTGGCGTTGCAGCGTAGACATCCTCGACCCGCTTGAGCAGGTCGCGGGCGACGGACTCGTAAGCCGGGAGCAGGCTGCGCGGAATGCAGTCGTTGGTCAGCAGGTAGTCGAGGGAATCATGGCCGAAGTTTTTCACGGCCAGGGCTTCGCGATGCTCGAACGGCCGGGTCGCGCCCACGGCATGGATGCGCCCCAGCAACTGGCCCAGACGATAGAGCTGATCGAGGTTGCCCGGCTCGGGTGCTCGTCCGCCACGACGCGGGAACAGTGTGAAGCGAAAGTCGCCATGCTCGAAAAGGGTTTTCCCGTCATGCACCAGAGGCGCGACTACTGGCACTTCGACCTCCGCCAGCTCGAAGGTGAAGCTGTGCTCTTCAAGAATCGCCTCGTTACTCCAGCGCTGTGGACGATAGAACTTGGCGATCAGGGGCTGCTCGTCTTCGATGCCGACTTGATAGACCCGGTTTTCATAGCTGTTGAGGGCCAGGACTCGGGCGTCGCTGAGAAAGCCGATGCTTTCTACTGCATCAAGCACGAGGTCGGGAGTGAGTGTTGCGAATGGGTGGGTCATGCTGACTCCTGCGCGCAGCAGGTCGCCGCGTTGGGCCAGTGATGTTAACGCAGAGTGATGCCCGTCAGCCAAACCACTTGAATCTAATTTCAGGTTTTCGCCAACGTCACGAAACGGTCATGGTTTGTTCGTCGGATAGCCATGTTCGTCGATTAGTGTCGCCGCCAATGAGATCGATCTCAAGCGAGTGACAATGACTGACCTGAAAGAAGTTGCACGCCTGGCCGGTGTATCGCGAGCCACGGCTGCGCGAGCCTTCGCTACCCCCGATGTCGTGCGCCCTGCCACTCGTGACCAGGTATTTGCGGCTGCCCGTGAGTTGGGTTTTCGCCCCAACCGCCTTGGTCGCCAGTTGCGCCTGCAAACCACCAACCTGATTGGAGTGGTGGTGCCTAACCTGCTCAATCCGGTGTTTGCCGAGCAGTTTCAGGCGATGGAGCGTGTGGCCCGCACCCGAGGTTACAACCTGCTGCTGGCGACCACCGATTACGCCAGCGAGCGCGAAAGCGAAGTGGTGGAAGAGCTGCTGCGCCAGCGGGTGGACGGGTTGGTGCTGACCGTGACCGATGCCGAGCGCAATCTCGTGTTGCAAAGCCTTGCCAGTGAAGACACGCCTTTCGTACTGGCCTATCACCAGACCGATAACCCCGACTACAGCGCTGTGTCTGTGGATAACCGAGCGGGCATGGCGCTTGCGACCCGCTATTTGCTGGATGCCGGGCATCGGCGTGTCGGCATGGTTGCAGGCCCTGCCATGCAGTCCGACCGTGCGCGCCTGCGTTATGCCGGCTATTGCGATGCCATGACCGAACGCGGCCTCGATGTGCTGCCGGTCATTGAAATGCCCGCCCACACCCGCGCCGACTTTGCCGCTCTCACGCCTTTGCTGCATGGCCCGCAAGCGCCTACGGCACTGGTCTGCTCCAACGATTTGCTGGCGATCAGCCTGATTGCCGAGTTGCGTCGTAACGGTCTCGGCGTGCCTGAGCGGTTTTCGGTCATCGGTTTCGACGGCATCGCCCTCGGCACCCAGATGCATCCGACGCTGTGCAGCGTTGTTCAGCCGATTGCGGCGCTGGCACAGATCGTTATCGATCAGTTGCTGGCCCAGATCTGCGGGGCGGCACCGGTTTCCCATTGTCTGCCGTGCCATATCCGGCCCGGTGAAAGTACCCAGCCCCATTAGGAGATGCTTCATGTTGAGTCTCAGTAAAACCCTGTCGGCTTTGCTGCTCTGTGGTGTGGCCAGTCTGGCTCAGGCCGCTGAAACCGCTATCTGTTACAACTGCCCGCCTGAGTGGGCTGATTGGGGGACGCAGCTCAAGGCCATTGCCGACAAGACCGGCGTACAGGTCCCGCTGGACAACAAGAACTCCGGTCAGGCGCTGGCGCAGATCGTTGCCGAACAGGCGGCTCCCGTGGCCGACGTGGTGTATTACGGCGTGACCTTTGGCTTGCAGGCGCAGAAGGCCGGTGTCGTCGATACCTACAAGCCCAGGCACTGGGATGATATTCCGGCGGGCCTGAAAGACCCGGCTGGCCACTGGTTCGCGATTCATTCCGGCACCCTCGGCATCATGGTCAACGTCGATGCTCTGGGCGGTCTGCCGGTGCCTCAGAGCTGGGCGGATCTGCTCAAGCCCGAGTACAAGGGCATGGTCGGCTACCTCGATCCGTCCAGTGCGTTCGTCGGTTATGTGTCGGCAGTTGCCATCAACCAGGCCATGGGCGGCACGCTGGATAACTTCGCTCCGGCCATCGATTACTTCCAGAAGCTGGCGAAAAACTCACCCATCGTGCCCAAGCAGACTGCTTATGCACGGGTGTTGTCCGGTGAGTTGCCGATCCTGATCGACTACGACTTCAACGCTTATCGCGCCCGTTACAAGGACAAGGCCAACGTCGCTTTCGTGATCCCTCAGGAAGGCACCATCGGCGTGCCGTATGTCATGAGCATGATCAACAAGGCGCCGCATCGCGCCAACGCCGAAAAGGTGCTGGATTTTGTGCTGTCCGATGACGGTCAGGCGCTCTGGGCCAAGGCGTATCTGCGCCCTGTTCGCTCGAAAGTCCCGGCCGAGGTGGCGGCTCAGTTCCTGCCGGACAGCGATTACGCCCGTGCCGGCGTTGTGGATTACCAGCAAATGGCCACAGTGCAGGAAGCCTTCGCCGCCCGCTATCTGCGTGAGGTGAAGTAATGTCAGCCTCGCTGGAGCATGCGGGCACTGTGCGGCCGGGCAGATTCCCCAGGCTGTGCCTGCGCCCGACCGCTGCCGTGGCGCTTGCCCCGGCAATGGCGGTGTTGCTGGCTTTCTGGTTGCTGCCGCTTGCGCACTTGATTGTCCTGGGCGGGCAGAGCCCTGAAGGCAGCGACAGTGGTTATTGGCAGGTGCTGAGCAGCGCTCAATATCTGGGCAGTCTTGCGCAGACCTGTCTGCTGGCCGTCGTGGTTACGCTCGCCGCTTTGCTGGTGGGCGGTATCAGCGGTGTGTTTCTTGCCCGGCAGCGCTTTTTCGGTCGCTCGGCACTGGTGGCCTTGCTGACCTTTCCGCTGGCGTTTCCCGGCGTGGTCGTGGGCTTTCTGGTGATCCTGCTGGCCGGGCGTCAGGGCATCTTTGCCGCGCTCGGGCTTGAGCTGGCGGGTGAGCGCTGGGTTTTCGCCTATTCGCTGACAGGCTTGTTCATTGGCTATCTGTATTTCTCGATCCCCCGGGTGATCCTCACCGTGATGGCTGCCTGCGAAAGTCTGGACCGCAGCCTGGAGGAGGCCGCGCATTCATTGGGTGCCGGTCACTGGCGGGTGGTCTGTGACGTGATCGTGCCCGGCCTGGCCCCGGCGCTGGTGTCTTGTGGCGCAATCTGTTTCGCGACTTCCATGGGCGCTTTCGGTACGGCGTTCACACTCGGGACCCGACTGAACGTCACGCCGGTCGCGATCTATAACGTGTTCACCAACTACGCCAACTTCATCGTGGCTGCGGCATTGTCCGTGATTCTCGGTGCGGTGACCTGGGCGGTCCTGCTGGTGGCTCGTCGTCTGGCCAAGACTTCAGGAGCCGCTCTGTGAAACGTCCTGCACTGTTTGCTGCACAACTGCTTTTTACCCTGTTGGTCTGCGCGTTCATGTTGGTCCCGGTAGTGTTGTCACTGCTGGCCGGCCTGACGCGCAATTACTTTCAGGGCCTGTCCAGTGGCCTGACCTTCGATTGGCTGTTGCAAGTCTGGCAGGCCTATTCGCCGACGGTCTGGCTGTCGCTGCAACTGGCGTTGGCCTGTGCCTTTTGTGTGTGTCTGATCGGTGTGCCTGCGGCATATGCGCTGGTGCGGATGAATAACCGTTTCAGTCGCGCTTTCGAGGAGCTGATGGTCTTGCCCGTTGCCATGCCGGGCCTGGCCAGCGCCTTGGCGTTGCTGCTGACTTATGGGCAGTTCGGTGATTTTCGCGGCAGTTGGTTGTTCATTCTGGTGGGCCATGTGCTGTTCACCTTGCCGTTTCTGGTTCGTCCGGTCATGGCCGTGATGCAGCGTCAGCAACTGCCGGTTCTCGAAGAGGCCGCTGCCAGCCTGGGGGCAGGGCCGCTCAAGCGTTTTTTCAGCGTGGTAGTGCCCAACTGCCGGGCCGGGATTCTTGCGGGCGTGTTGATGGTCGTGACCTTGTCGCTGGGCGAGTTCAACCTGACCTGGATGCTCCACACCCCCATGACCAAAACCCTGCCTGTCGGGCTGGCCGACAGCTATGCCTCGGCGCGCCTGGAAGTTGCCAGCGCCTACACCCTTCTATTTCTGTTGCTGATCGTGCCGCTGCTTATTGCATTGCAGGCCATCAGTGCCCGTCTTGCCCGTGGAGAGAGCCGATGAGCGGAACCACCATACGCCTGCAGGGTTGCCGCAAGGCGTTTCCTGACGGCACGGTCGCTGTACATGATTTGCACCTGACCATAGAACCGGGCGAAACCCTGGCCATTCTCGGGCCTTCCGGGTGCGGCAAGACCACCACCTTGCGCTTGATTGCCGGGCTTGAGCGCCCGGATGTCGGGCAAGTGCTGTTCGACGATCAGGATGTCACGCGCTTGCCTATCGAGCGGCGCGATGTGGGGATGGTGTTCCAGAACTATGCGCTGTTTCCCAATCTCGATGTGGCGGGCAATATCGTTTATGGCCTGAAGATTCGCGGCATGTCGCCCGCCGAGCGCAACAAGCGCTGCACCGAACTGCTGGAGCTGGTGGGCCTGCACGATCATGGCAAGCGCAGCATTCACGAACTGTCCGGCGGGCAGCGTCAGCGCGTGGCATTGGCTCGCGCCCTGGCGGCTCGTCCTCGCGTGCTGTTGCTGGATGAGCCGCTTGCTGCGCTGGATGCCCAGTTGCGTGAGCGTTTGCGCAGTGAACTTGATCAACTGCTGCGTGGCCTGGGGATCACATCCGTGTTTGTCACCCACGATCAGGGCGAAGCCATGGCGCTGGGTGATCGCATTCTGGTCATGGAAAAAGGCCGCGTCGCACAACTGGCCAGCCCGCGGGAAATCTATCAACAACCTGCCAATGCCTTTGTGGCCGGTTTCGTCGGCAACCTCAACGCTTTCAGCGTGCTTGAGCGTACGCCACTTGGTTTGAAAGTCAGTGGCGGCGAGTTGCCCTGGAATGCTGCTCAGGCACCGACCATCGTCTATTGCCGCCCGGAGCACCTGCGCGTGACGTCCGCCAGTGGGCATCTGCAAGGCCGATTGGTGGGGCAGTTTTTCCAGGGCGCGCAAAGCCGCTTGCTGGTGGATGTTGGTGGTGCGCAGCCGCTGTTGGTGGACAGTTCAGACAATGTCATCCATGCCGCCGGTGCCTCTATTGCCTTGAGCGTCGAGCCTCAAGCGCTGTTTACCCTGTCTTCGTGACGCCGTTCTAACCGAGAGATCATTTTGAATCGTCCCTTTCTCATCGCTCAAATCAGCGACCTGCACCTCAAAGCCGGTGGGCGTCTGACCTATGGTGTCGTGGATACTCTGGGTGCTTTGCGTCGTGCGGTTGAACATATCAACGCCAGTACACCTCGCCCCGATATCGTGGTTGTCAGCGGGGACCTGGTGGATTTCGGTCGCGCTGACGAATATGCCGTGCTCAAGCCGGAGCTGGAGCGTTTGCATATGCCGTTCTATCTGGTGCCCGGCAATCATGATGACCGTGAGCATCTGCTGGCCGCTTTTGCCGATCACATGTATTTGCCGCTATCGGCAAGCGCGCCGCTGGACTGGGTGGTCGAGCAGTATCTCGTGCGCCTGATCGGCATGGATTCGACCATTCCGGGAGAGCATGGCGGGCGGCTGGATTACTGCCAGCTCGATTGGCTGCACACCCAGTTATCCCGACGACCCGATGTTCCGACAGTGTTGATCCTGCACCATCCGCCGTTTATCAGCGGCATCGGCCATATGGACCTTCAGCCTTTTGGCAATGCGGCGGCCCTGGAGCAGTTGATTGCCTTGCACCCTCAAGTCGAGCGTTTGCTGTGCGGGCATCTGCACCGACCGATGCAGCGTCGGTTTGGCGGCAGCATGGCGTGTGTTTGCCCCGGTACTTCACATCAGATCGTGCTCGACCTTGAAGAATCGGCACCGGCGCATTTCAATCTGGAACCGGCGGGTTACCTGCTGCATCGCTGGCATCCGCAAGACGGTCTGGTGACCCATAACGCAGTGTTTGGCGATTACGAAGGGCCGTACCCTTTTTATGATGCCAACGGGTTGATTGACTGATATCCCGACAGGCGTAGGAGCGAATTCATTCGCGAATGAATTCGCTCCTACGGGATAAATACCCGTGTGGAGGCGATTGGATCAGGCGCCGATGATGCCGCCATCTTCGCGGGTAATCACCATCACCGAGGACCGTGGTTTGCCGTCGGGCAGGTGCTCGGGGAAGGTGGATCCGCCGTTTTCGCCAGGGTGCTGAATCCCCACGAACATCGTCTTGTAGTCCGGCGCGAAGCTGATGCCGGTCACTTCGCAACCGATCGGTCCGACCAGGAAGCGGCGGATTTCACCGCTGTGCGGGTCGGCGCAGAGCATCTGGTTATTACCCATGCCAGCGAAGTCACCCTTGTTGCTGGAGTCGCCGTCGGTCTGTATCCACAGGCGACCCGCTTCGTCGAAGCTCAGGCCGTCCGGGCTGTTGAACATGTTCTGGGCATTGACGTTGCTCGACCCGCCTTGTGGCTTGCCGGCATGTACGACCGGGTTGCCCGCGACCACGAACAGATCCCACTCGAACTCCATGGCCGATGCATTATCTTCGGCTTCCTTCCAGCGCAGGATCTGTCCGTACTGGTTCTTGGCTCTCGGGTTAGGTCCGCCAACGGGCTGGCCGTCATCGCCGCGCTTGGCGTTGTTGGTGAGGGTGCAATAGACCTGGCCATCCTTGGGGCTGACCACGATCCATTCCGGACGGTCCATGCGTGTGGCTTTCACCACGCTGGCGGCCAGACGTGCATGAATCAGCACTTCGGCCTGGCTGTTGAAGCCGGCAGCGGCATCCAGGCCGTTCTTGCCGTGTGTCAGCTCGATCCACTGGCCTTTGCCTTTCGGACGATCCGGGTTGTTGTCGCCGCCGTCGAACTGCGCCACATACAGCGTGCCGTGATCCAGCAGGTTGCGGTTGGCCTTGGGGTCCTGGTGGTCGATCTTGTCGCGGCTGATGAACTTGTAGATGAACTCGCCACGCTCGTCGTCGCCCATGTACACCACGACGCGACCGCCCTTGGTTTCGGTCAGTGCGGCGTTTTCATGCTTGAAGCGGCCCAGTGCGGTACGTTTGAGCGGTGTGGATTTCGGGTCGAATGGATCGATCTCTACCACCCAGCCGTGACGATTGACTTCGTTGGGATTCTTGGCCACATCGAAGCGCGGATCGTGTTGATGCCAGTTGATGTCCTTGCTGGCAGCCACGACGCCGTAACGCTTGAGGCCCGCATCGAACTTCTGCTCTGGATTGCTGCTGCCGAAACAGTCGGTGAAGTTCTCTTCGCAGGTCAGGTAAGTGCCCCATGGCGTCTTGCCGTTGGCGCAGTTCTGGAAGGTGCCCAAGGCATGCTTGCCTGCCTTGTCGGCATCGGTCTTGAGCCATTCATGGCCGGCAGCCGGGCCGCTCAGGTCGATGGGCGTGTTGCCATGAATGCGACGGTTGTATTTTGAATCCTGCACGAACTGCCACTGGCCGTTCTTCTGCTGGACTTCGATGACCGATACGCCCTCGGCGGCCAGTGCCTTCTGCACTTCTTCAGCCGATTGCGGCTCCTTGCCATGATCGAAGAGGTAGCGGTAGTTGGTGTATTCGTTGTTGATCGCCATCAGCGCCCGGTCCTTATGGCCGGGCATCGGGAACAGGCTCATGCCATCGTTGTTGTCGCCGAACTGCACTTCCTGCGCCTTGGCGGTGCCTTTGCCGCTCGGGTCGAAAGCCGGACCGCCTGCCTGCAAGGGCTGGCCCCAACTGATGAGAACCGAGGATTTATAGCCTGGCGGCAGGCTGATGGTATCTGCCGTGGCGGCTGGAATGCTGTCAAAGCCCAGCAGCTTGCCCGATGCGGCGCTGACACTGGTGGCCAGTGCGCTGCGGGTCAGCAGGTTGCCGCCCAGAAACATCGCAGCACCGCACAGTGCGCCTGCGCCAATGAATCCACGACGAGTGAGGCCGACCATCTTTTCGAGGTCGGTTGATTGATTTTCTTCTAATAGTTTCATCATCACGGCTCCCACAGAGGTGGCAGCCACGATAATTGCCGCATATGACGAAATTGTGTCGAGAGGATGACGACACAGGCGCTTACAAAGATGTGCCCAGCAAGACCAGAGACGGCGCGAACTGAACCTGCACCCGACTGCCCGTTTCCAGTTGCAGGGCCTGAAGCTGTTCAGAGGGCGCCAAGGCACACAGCGTCTGGCCTCCAGGCAGGCTGATGCGTACTTCGCAAGGGCCGTCTTCGGCTTCGAGAATGGTATCGATCAGTCCGAGCAGGCAATTGTTTCCATTTGTTTCTTCGTGGTCGTGGGGAAACAGCTCAAGCCAGCCTGCCTTGATGAGAGCGACGACATCGGTATCGAGGCCCAGATCCAGACGCAGGGTGCTGTCATGGGTGATCTGCGCCTCGATGAACACCTCGTCCGCCACTTTCAGGCGAATATGGTCGTTGTGCCCATGTCGCGTGATGCTCGCGATACGGCCAAGCAGTTGGTTTCGGGCGCTGGTGCGCAGGGTCAGGCGACTGAGCAGGTCCAGGTCCGCGCTTTCTTCGGTGGCTTCCAGCACCTGGGCCTGTAATGCCTGCAGTCGTTGATAGAGACGCAGCACGCGCTCACCTTCGGCGGACAGTTTCGCGCCACCGCCACCTCGTCCGCCGACACTGCGCTCGACCAATGGCTTTTGCGCCAGATTGTTCAGTTCATCGATGGCGTCCCAGGTTGCCTTGTAACTCAACCCCGCACTTTTGGCCGCCCGGGTGATGGAGCCTTGCTCAGCGATGTGTTGCAGCAACTCGATGCGCTGTGGGCGACGGATCATATGTTGCGTCAGCAGAGTCGGTAAGGGCATGGCGACGGATTGTGTGGCTGATGGGAAGAGCGAAGTGTAAGGCAAGTCGGCGAGCGAAACGATCAACCCTCGGGCTTGGGTGTTCTGGCCAGGCAGTAAACATCCACCCGCCGCGCTCCGTTCCTGAGCAGGGCACGGGCAATCACATCGGCTGTAGAACCTGTGGTCAGCACATCGTCTACCAAGGCCAGGTGCTTGCCTTGTATCCAGGCCGCATCGACCACCTTGAAGGCGCCGTTCAGGTTACGTTTGCGGGTTTTTGCGTCCAGCCCTTGCTGGGCCGTTGTCTCGCGGATGCGAAGCAACTGGTGCTCATCCACTGGCAGGCTCAGAGTTTTGCCGAGCCAGTCGGCCAGCATGCCCGCCTGGTTGTAGCCGCGCTGGCGCAGACGTTTGTTGGCCAAGGGAACGGGCAGCAGACAATCGGGGCGGGCAAGGCCCTCGTCGAAGCGGTGTTGCAGGAATTGCCCGGCCAGTTCGGCCAGCAATTGCCCCATGGGCCACCGGCTCTGGTGTTTAAAGCGAGTGATCAGGCTGTCGACCGGAAAATCGTACAGCCAGGGAGCGATGACCTCCGTGAACGCCGGTGGCTTTTTGAGGCATTGTCCGCAAGTCAGACCGCAGACCGGAAGCGGCAGGGCGCAATTCAGGCATTGGTCGCCAAGCCAGGGCAAATCGGTTTCACAGGCCACGCAGACAGGAAAAGGTGCATCGCTGAGTTCATCGCATAATAAACAGATTTGTTTGTTTTTTAACCAGATGTAAACCTTGTGTTTGTAATCGGGTTGACAGCGCATGGCTCTTCCTTAAATATGCCGAACATCCGTGTAGCGCTTGTGGGCTTTCTTCGCCTTGGCGCATTGCCTGAAAAAACCAAGGAGCCGCCCAATGAGCGCCAGCACCACCGCCACTCTGCGTCACGACTGGACTTTAGCCGAGGTCAAGGCGTTGTTCGTACAGCCATTCAATGACCTGCTGTTTCAGGCGCAGACTGTGCACCGCGCTCACTTCGACGCCAACCGCGTCCAGGTTTCGACCCTGCTGTCGATCAAGACCGGCGCCTGCCCTGAAGACTGCAAGTACTGTCCGCAATCCGGTCACTACAACACCGGTCTTGAGAAAGAAAAGCTGCTGGAAGTGCAGAAGGTTCTGGAAGAAGCCGCTCGCGCGAAGGCCATCGGTTCGACCCGTTTCTGCATGGGTGCGGCCTGGAAACATCCATCGGCCAAAGACATGCCCTACGTGCTGGAAATGGTCAAAGGTGTCAAAGCCATGGGCCTGGAAACCTGCATGACCCTGGGTCGTCTGGATCAGGACCAGACTGAAGCGCTGGCCCAGGCGGGTCTGGATTACTACAACCACAACCTGGACACCTCGCCGGAGTTCTACGGCAACATCATTACCACCCGCACATACAGCGAGCGTTTGCAGACCCTGGCGTATGTGCGCGATGCGGGTATGAAGATCTGTTCCGGTGGCATTCTGGGCATGGGCGAGTCGCTGGACGACCGCGCCGGGCTGTTGATTCAGTTGGCGAACCTGCCTGAGCACCCGGAGTCGGTGCCGATCAACATGCTGGTGAAAGTCGCAGGCACGCCGCTGGAGAACGCCGAGGAAGTCGATCCATTCGACTTCATCCGCATGCTGGCCGTGGCTCGTATTCTGATGCCGCAGTCCCATGTCCGCCTGTCGGCCGGTCGCGAGGCGATGAACGAGCAGATGCAGGCCCTGGCGTTCTTCGCCGGTGCCAATTCGATTTTCTACGGCGAGAAATTGCTGACTACCGCCAACCCGCAGGCCGACAAGGACATGCTGTTGTTCTCGCGTCTGGGGATCAAGCCCGAAGCCCGCGAAGAGCACGCCGATGAAGTTCACCAGGCCGCCATCGAACAGGCGCTGGTCGAGCAGAAGAGCAGCGCCATGTTCTACGACGCGGCGTCTGCCTGATCCTCGTGACTGGGCCGCTTGCGAGCGGCCCGGTTTGAATCATCTTTTCTGAAGACCGGGGCCTGCATGTCTTTCGATCTCCGCACGCGCCTTGAAGCGCGGCGTGCCGAACATCTCTATCGCCAGCGTCCACTGCTGCAAAGCCCGCAAGGCCCGCAGGTGACGGTCGATGGCCAGCCGCTTGTGGCGTTCTGCAACAACGATTACATGGGCCTGGCCAACCATCCTGAAGTGATCGCCGCCTGGCAGGCGGGCGCAGAGCGTTGGGGCGTGGGTGGTGGCGCTTCACATCTGGTGATCGGTCACAGCGGTCCGCATCACGAGCTTGAAGAAGCCTTGGCCGAACTCACCGGCCGCCCGCGAGCGTTGTTGTTCTCCAATGGCTATATGGCCAACCTCGGTGCCGTGACGGCGCTGGTGGGGCAGGGCGATACGGTGCTGGAAGACCGGCTCAATCATGCTTCGCTGCTGGATGCCGGTCTGCTCAGCGGCGCGCGCTTTTCCCGTTACCTGCACAACGACGTGGCCAGCCTGAATGCCCGGCTGGAAAAAGCCGTTGGAGATACGCTGGTAGTCACCGATGGCGTGTTCAGCATGGATGGCGATATCGCTGACTTGCCCGCGCTGGCGCAAGCTGCAAAAGCCAAGGGTGCCTGGCTGATGGTGGACGATGCCCATGGCTTCGGCCCTCTGGGGGCTAACGGTGCCGGTATCGTCGAGCACTTTGGGCTGAGCATGGAAGATGTGCCGGTGCTGGTCGGCACGCTGGGCAAGTCATTCGGTACGTCGGGTGCTTTTGTGGCGGGCAGCGAGGAGTTGATCGAAACCCTGATCCAGTTCGCCCGGCCCTACATTTATACGACCAGCCAGCCGCCCGCACTGGCCTGCGCCACGCTCAAGAGCCTGGAGCTGCTGCGCACCGAGCATTGGCGTCGCGAGCATCTGGCACGTTTGATTCAGCAGTTTCGCAGTGGCGCCGAGCAGATCGGTCTGCAACTGATGGACAGCTTCACGCCAATCCAGCCGATCATGATCGGCGATGCCGGCCGTGCCTTGCGCTTGTCGCAGATGTTGCGTGAGCGAGGCTTGCTGGTGACTGCGATTCGTCCACCGACCGTGCCCGCTGGCAGCGCCCGTTTGCGGGTGACGTTGTCTGCGGCGCACAGTGCCGACCAAGTGCAGCTATTGTTGAATGCACTGGAGCAGTGTTACCCGCTGCTGGGTGCAAGTGAATCGATGGAGTCCGAGCATGCGTGATCGCTTGATCCTGCTACCCGGCTGGGGCCTTGGTGTCTCGCCACTTGAGCCGCTGGCCGCTGCATTGCGCGGGCTGGATGAGCATTTGCGGGTCGAGATCGAGCCGTTGCCGGTACTCGACAGCAGCGACGTTCAGGATTGGCTCGATGAGCTGGACGCCAACATCCCGACCGGTGCCTGGCTGGGCGGCTGGTCGCTGGGTGGCATGCTGGCTGCGGAACTGGCAGCGCGACGCGGCGACGATTGCTGCGGGTTGCTGACCCTGGCGAGCAATGCCAGTTTCGTGACCCGTGGCGCGTGGCCCAATGCAATGGCGGAAGGCGAGTTCTCGGCTTTTCTGGCCGGTTGCTCGGCGGATTCCGATGCCACTTTGAAGCGCTTCAGCCTGCTGTGTACCCAGGGCGCTGAAGACCCTCGCGGTCTGTCGCGTCTGCTCAAGGCCGGGGCGCCCCAGACGTCGACGAACACGCTGGTCGATGGCCTGAAAGTACTGGGGCAGCTCGATACCCGCAGTGCCTTGCAGACCTATCGCGGCCCGCAATTGCATCTGTTCGCGGGGCACGATGCTTTCGTGCCCGCCGAGGCCGCAGGTGATCTCCTGGCACTGCTGCCGGATATTGAAGTTGGTCTGATTGAACAGGCCAGCCATGCGTTCATCCTGGAAAACCCTCATGGAGTGGCAGCGGCGATCCAGGCCTTTTTGCATGAGTCGGGCGATGACTGATCTTTCCCACGTCAAATTACCCGGAGGCTTGCCTGACAAGCGTCAGGTCGCCGAGTCATTTTCCCGCGCCGCTGGCAGCTACGACAGCGTGGCGGATTTGCAGCGGGCTGTCGGCCATGAGCTGTTTACACGTTTGCCCGAAGAGTTGAGCCCGTCGCGCTGGCTGGATCTGGGGTGCGGCACCGGCTATTTCAGCCGGCTGCTGGGGCAGGCTTTCAAGGACAGCGAAGGCGTTGCACTGGATATCGCTCAGGGCATGTTGCGTCATGCCCGGCCATTGGGCGGTGCCCGTTACTTTGTGGCGGGCGATGCCGAGCGTATGCCGCTACAGGCGCAAAGTTGCGAGCTGGTTTTCTCCAGCCTCGCGGTGCAATGGTGTGCGGACTTTGCCGCAGTGCTCAGTGAGGCCAGCCGGGTTTTGCAGCCCGGTGGTGTGTTTGCGTTTTCCAGTTTGTGTGTCGGGACTTTGCAGGAACTGCGGGACAGTTGGCAGACAGTCGATGGTCTGGTACACGTCAATCGTTTTCGCGAGCTGGATGACTATCGCCAGTTGTGTGCTGCCAGTGGTTTGCGCGTGCGCAGCCTTGAGGTCCGGCCGCATGTGCTGTATTACCCGGATGTGCGCAGCCTGACCCATGAACTGAAAGCATTGGGTGCGCATAATCTCAATCCCGGACGCCCAGGTGGCTTGACGGGAAGGGAGCGGATTCGTGGCCTGGTTGAGGCCTACGAGACGTTTCGCCAGGACGCTGGGCTACCCGCCACCTATCAAGTGGTCTATGCGGTGCTTGAAAAAAACTGATGGGCTTGCGAGACAAGGGAAGGCCGCCAAGATGAGTGTTGCGTATTTCATCACGGGAACCGATACGGACGCAGGCAAGACCACTGTCGCAGCGGGCCTGCTGCATGCGGCTCGACTGGCCGGGCTGAGCACGGCAGCGGGCAAGCCTGTCGCCTCCGGCAGTGTCATCACATCGCAAGGGCTGCGTAATTCCGATGCCCTGGCCTTGCTGGCCGAGTGCTCGCTGGATGTTGGCTATGACGACGTCAACCCCTTTGCCTTCGAGCCGGCCATCGCGCCGCACCTGGCCGCCCGCGAAGCCGGTGTGTCACTGACGGTCAATTCGTTGCTGCAACCCATGCGCCGCCTGCTGGACAGAAACGCCGATTTCACTCTGATCGAGGGGGCGGGCGGCTGGCGTGTTCCTCTGGCGGATCAGAGCAATCTGTCCGATCTGGCCATGGGTTTGGGATTGCCAGTCATTCTGGTGGTGGGCGTGCGTCTGGGCTGTATCAATCATGCATTGCTGACGGCTGAAGCCATCGCTCGGGACGGGCTGCAACTGGCTGGCTGGGTCGCCAACATCATCGAACCCAAGACCTCTCGGCTGGAAGAAAACCTTGCGACCCTCTCCGAGCGTCTGCCTGCGCCTTGTATCGGGCGTTTGCCGCGTCTGAAGAAAGCGAGTGCCGATGCTGTGGCGGAACACCTGCATCTGGAACTGCTCGACGGATTTTGAAACACATTCACTATGTTGCTGATACACAAGGCGCTTTTGTCCGGTTCAAGGCAGAACCTATTGTCCGGCCATGTGCCATTAGTCTTTTTGTCGAGTATTCCGCTGCATTTACTGGTTCAATAGCACCTGTTCGCTATTTGAACTGAGGACCGGCTTATGCAAATCACCATGAACAATACACTCTATCCAGGCCTGAGCGCGATTCAGGTTGGGCAGGAGCGTGTCGATCAGGCAGCCACCCAGATCGCCAGCACCGGCATCGAAGTCTCCGGAAGAAGCCAGTCTTCGGATTTCCAGCTAGAGAACCTGCGCTCGGTCGACCGTAGCCAGCGTTCCGATCTGCCTGCCAACATCGTTGAACTGGCTGCCGGAAAAGAGCAGATCCAGGCGGGTCTGGCTGCGCAGAAAGCCAGCGACGAAGCGCTGGGTACTCTGATCGACACTTACGCTTGACCCCCGTCTACGCCGTGCCTTCTGCGCACGGCGTCATTGTCTGAATTTCACGCTATCACTTGCCTGTATCACCCCCGCAACCTTCCTTCCCTCAACTAGACTCACGGCATCGTTTCATCAACGCTGCATGCCTTCGCGTGCGCGGTCTGTAGCGCATCGATGATAAACGGTGTGTGAAGTGCTATTGACAAGGTTTAGGCGTAAACGTATGTTTCAAACACCTGTTTGACCGTAAGGCATACGAGATTGTCTGGTGCCTGGGAGTATGCTCCCGGCGACCGCCCGGTCATTCGTTCCAGGATTCATCAGCAGAGGTTTATCGCTATGCCTGAATACAAGGCCCCCTTGCGTGATATTCGTTTCGTTCGTGATGAGCTGCTCGGTTATGAAGCGCACTACCAAAGTCTGCCGGCATGCCAGGACGCAACGCCAGACATGGTCGATGCCATTCTTGAGGAAGGTGCCAAGTTCTGCGAGCAGGTACTGGCTCCCCTGAATCGGGTCGGCGATACCGAAGGCTGCACCTGGAGTGAATCGGGCGTGAAAACCCCGACCGGCTTCAAACAGGCATACAAGCAATTCGTCGAAGGTGGCTGGCCAAGCCTGGCCCATGACGTCGAGCACGGCGGTCAGGGTCTGCCCGAGTCGCTTGGTCTGGCCGTCAGCGAAATGGTTGGCGAGGCCAACTGGTCATGGGGCATGTACCCAGGCTTGTCTCATGGCGCGATGAACACCATTTCCGAACACGGTACGCCTGAGCAGCAAGAGGCCTACATGACCAAGCTGGTGTCCGGCGAATGGACCGGAACCATGTGTCTGACCGAACCTCATTGTGGTACTGACCTTGGCATGCTGCGCACCAAGGCCGAGCCTCAGGCCGATGGTTCCTATAACGTCACCGGCACCAAGATTTTCATTTCCGCTGGCGAACACGACATGGCCGATAACATCGTTCATATCGTGCTGGCGCGTCTGCCGGATGCTCCGGCAGGCACCAAAGGTATTTCGCTGTTCATCGTGCCCAAGTTCCTGCCTGCCGCCGACGGCAGCATCGGTGAGCGCAACGCGGTGACCTGTGGTTCGATCGAACACAAGATGGGTATCCACGGCAACGCTACCTGCGTGATGAACTTCGATTCTGCCAAGGGTTTCCTGATCGGGCCGCCGAACAAAGGCCTGAACTGCATGTTCACCTTCATGAACACCGCTCGCCTGGGGACTGCACTGCAAGGTCTGGCCCACGCCGAAGTCGCGTTCCAGGGTGGCTTGAAATACGCTCGCGATCGTCTGCAGATGCGCTCGCTGACCGGCCCGAAAGCACCGGACAAGGCCGCTGACCCGATCATCGTTCACCCTGACGTACGCCGCATGCTGCTGACCATGAAGGCTTTCGCCGAAGGCACGCGGGCCATGGTGTACTTCACGGCCAAGCAGGTCGATATCGTCAAATACAGCGAAGACGAAGACCAGAAGAAAGCCGCCGACGCACTGCTGGCGTTCATGACGCCGATTGCCAAGGCTTTCATGACAGAAGTGGGCTTCGAGGCCGCTAACCATGGCGTGCAGATCTATGGCGGTCACGGTTTCATCGCCGAGTGGGGCATGGAGCAGAACGTTCGCGACAGCCGTATCTCGATGCTGTACGAAGGCACCACCGGTATCCAGGCGCTGGACCTGCTGGGCCGCAAGGTCTTGATGACACAGGGCGAAGCGCTCAAGGGCTTCACCAAGATCGTCCACAAGTTCTGCCAGGCCAACGAAGGCAGCGAAAGTGTTCAGGAGTTCGTGACGCCATTGGCTGCGCTGAACAAGGAATGGGGCGAGCTGACCATGAAAGTGGGCATGGCGGCCATGAAGGACCGTGAAGAAGTCGGTGCCGCTTCGGTGGATTACCTGATGTATTCCGGCTATGCCTGCCTGGCTTACTTCTGGGCGGACATGGCGCGTCTGGCGGCCGAGAAGCTGGCAGCCGGTACATCCGAGCAAGCGTTCTACACCGCCAAATTGCAGACTGCGCGTTTCTACTTCCAGCGCATCCTGCCGCGTACCCGTACTCATGTCGCCGCTATCCTTTCCGGTGCTGGCAACCTGATGGATATGAAGGAAGAGGATTTCGGTCTGGCTTACTGATAAGCCTGCTCGTTTCTCAAAGCCGTCTGGCCCTGCGGGTCAGGCGGCTTTTTCTTGGATAAATGAAAAGATCGAGAAACCGCTTTCTTTGCCCAGGCAATCAATAAACCTTTTCGATCTCCTGCCGTTACAGAAAAGTAGCCAGCTATCAATCCTGCTGTATGCATTGCTCACTGGATAAAGGCACAATGCCATTACTCCAGATATTCACTCCGATGCCGAGTAGGAGACATTTCCCTTGTTGCGTCCATCTGCTGCACGATTGAGTCATTTTCTTCCTTCTGCAGCGTTGCTGTTTGCAGGACTTGCGGCTGCTTACGTCAAGGACCTGAACGTATTCTTCACCTCCCTGTTCAACGTGCTGCCGACGTTGGTCCTGTTGCTGGGCGGTGCCTATTGCGGTGTTTATCGACGTCAGCGTGAGCTGTTTCTGATGATCACCGTCTATATCGCCTACTTCCTGCTCGATACTCAGACCGATTACTACCGCGATCATGGCAAGGTCCGCGAGGATGCTGCCGTGGTTTTCCATCTTGTGTGCCTGCTACTGCCGGTATTGTTCGGGCTGTATGCGGCATGGGAAGAGCGTACCCATCTGTTCCAGGACCTGGTGGCACGTATTGCGGTACTGGTCGCCGTGGGCAGCGTTGCGTTCGGGCTTGAGCAAAGCTATCCCGCCGAAGTGCAGACCTGGCTGGCGGATATCCGCTGGCCTGCATTGCATGGCTCCTGGATGAGCCTGATACAGCTGTCGTATGCGATGTTTCTGGGCTCGTTCGGCCTGTTGATCTGGCAATACCTGGAAAAGCCACGGCCCTTGCATGCGGCACAGATCGTCGGGTTGCTGGGGCTTTTCTGGGCATTGCCCAAGACCTTCATCCTGCCGTTCACCCTGAATATCATGTGCAGCCAGGTGATGCTGATGATTGCCGCAGCGGTTGCCCATGAAGCCTATCAAATGGCGTTCCGCGACGAGCTCACCGGGTTGCCGGGGCGTCGGGCACTCAATGAGCGCATGCAGCGGCTGGGACGCAATTACGTGCTGGCGATGAGTGACGTCGATCACTTCAAGAAATTCAACGACACCCATGGCCACGATGTCGGCGACCAGGTGCTGCGTCTGGTGGCCAGCAAGCTGTCGAAAATCACCAACGGCGGTGGCAGGGCCTATCGTTATGGCGGTGAAGAGTTTGCCATCGTCTTTGCTGGCAAGACGCTTGAAGAGTGCCTGCCTCATCTGGAAGCCATCCGCGAGAGCATCGCCAATTACGAAATCCTGTTGCGCAACAAGGACAGTCGCCCGAAGGACGACCAGCAAGGCCGGCAAAAACGGGGTGCTACAGCGTCGAACAGTGTCTCGGTGACGGTGAGTATTGGTGTTGCCGAACGCCAGCCGGAGCATCGGACCCCCGAAGAAGTCCTCAAGGCTGCTGACCAGGCGCTGTATGCCGCCAAAGGGGCAGGGCGCAACTGTGTCATTGCCCATGGTCAGCAGAACAGACGCGGAGCGGTGCGTACCGCTGAAGCTGTCAGCTAAAGTGGAATTGCTGTCATTGAACGGCGCTGCCTGTCATGCAGCGCCGTGTCGTTTCGTCTGTCGAATATGTTTGTGACTTTAATTTGTCTTTTAGTCACGTCATGACCCTATGTCTCTGAAACGTTGTTCGGTTAGACTCTTGGACATTGCCACCTGATTCGGGCACGTAGCGTGTCTGGATCTTCTTTCAGGTTTTCTTGCTCCCTGCTTGTGAGGTTTGCCATGGCTGACTACAAAGCGCCGTTGCGCGATATGCGTTTCGTCCTCAATGAAGTGTTCGAGGTTTCCAGACTCTGGGCTCAATTGCCGGCGCTTGCAGAAACTGTCGATGTCGAGACGGTCGATGCGATCCTCGAAGAAGCGAGCAAGGTCTGCAGCAAAACTATTGCCCCGCTCAGCCGTAATGGCGACGAAGAGGGCTGCCACTGGAAGGACACTGTCGTCACCACGCCTGCAGGTTTCCCTGAAGCCTATCGGACCTACGCCGAAGGCGGTTGGGTGGGCGTTGGCGGTAACCCGGATTTTGGCGGCATGGGCATGCCCAAGGTGGTGTCGGCGCAGGTCGAGGAAATGCTCAACTCCGGCAGCCTGGCGTTCGGCCTGTACCCGATGCTGACCACAGGCGCCTGTGTATCGATCAATACTCACGCGACCGAAGAGCTCAAGGCGATTTACCTGCCGAACATGTATGCAGGTACCTGGTGCGGCTCGATGTGCCTGACCGAAGCCCATGCCGGTACCGACCTTGGCATCATCCGCACCAAGGCCGTTCCTCAGGCAGACAATTCCTACAAGATTACCGGCAGCAAAGTGTTCATCACCGGTGGCGAGCACGACCTGACCGAGAACATCATTCATCTGGTCCTCGCCAAGCTGCCCGATGCGCCAGCAGGCCCTAAAGGTATTTCGCTGTTCCTGGTGCCCAAGTTCATGGTCAACGAGGATGGCAGCCTGGGTGAGCGCAATACGGTCAGTTGCGGCTCCATCGAGCACAAGATGGGTATCCAGGCTTCGGCCACCTGTGTGATGAACTTCGATGATGCCGTCGGCTATCTGATCGGCGAGCCCAATAAAGGCCTGGCGGCCATGTTCACCATGATGAACTACGAGCGTCTGGGTGTCGGTATTCAGGGGCTTGCTTCCGGCGTACGTTCTTATCAGAACGCTGTGGAATATGCCCGTGATCGTCTGCAAAGCCGTGCGCCCACCGGTGCGCAGAACAAGGACAAGGTGGCTGACCCGATCATTGTTCACCCGGACGTGCGCCGCATGCTGCTGACGATGAAAGCCTTCAACGAAGGTGGCCGGGCTTTCTCCAGCTATGTCGCCCTGCAACTGGATATCGCCAAGTTCAGCGAAGACGATACCGCTCGTCAGCGCGCCGATGATCTGGTCGCGCTGCTTACTCCGGTCGCCAAGGCCTTCCTGACCGATATCGGCCTGGAAACCACGGTTCACGGCCAGCAAGTATTCGGTGGCCATGGTTACATCCGTGAATGGGGCCAGGAGCAGCTGGTGCGTGATGTGCGCATCACCCAGATCTACGAAGGCACCAATGGCATTCAGGCTCTGGATCTGGTGGGCCGCAAGATTGTCGGGTCGAACGGCGCGTTCTATCAGTTGTTCGCCGACGAAGTGCAGGCATTCATCAGCGGTGCCGATAGCTCGCTTGCCGAGTTCACCAGGCCCTTGGGCGCAGCGCTGGATATGCTGAATGAACTCACTCGCTGGGTGCTTGACCGCTCGCGAGCCAACCCCAATGAGATCGGCGCAGCTTCGGTGGAGTATCTGCACCTGTTCGGTTACACCGCCTATGCCTACATGTGGGCCAGAATGGCCAAGGCTGCTCTGGGCAAGGAAGGGCAGGAAGACTTCTACGCCAGCAAGCTAGGCACCGCACGTTTCTACTTCGCTCGCTTGCTGCCGCGTATCCACTCCCTCAATGCCAGCGTGCGCGCAGGCAGCGAATCATTGTTCCTGATGGATGCGTCACAATTTTGAAGTCGTAGTCTGTAAGCATTTGCTTACGTGTTGTGTTGGCTTTTTGCCTCTTCCATAAGAATGGATCCAAAGTTACTCTAAATCCATGGACGTAGCGCAGGATGCGCAACAAGACATAACAGGGACACGAAGGGATTCCTGCCAGGATGGCGGGGCGAAAGGGATATCAGGGAAACAGTCTGGAAAGCCCCGCTTAGGCGGGGTTTTCTTTGTTCCTGCGATTTTTATAATGGCTGTGTGCCAGATCCCGTGGAACCCTTGTCGATGCCCAGGGTCGATTAGCTACCAGGCCTGTAAAAGGTCATCTAATCAGGAGCTTGCCCATGGACATCATTCGCATCATCTTCGCTATTCTGCTGCCACCACTGGGCGTGTTCCTGCAAGTCGGTTTCGGTGGTGCCTTCTGGCTGAACATCCTGTTGACGCTGCTGGGTTATATTCCGGGCATCGTGCATGCGGTGTACATCATCGCCACTCGTAAGTGATTTCCATTCGTTAAATGGCGTTTCCGTAGGAGCGAATTCATTCGCGAGGCGTCATCTGAAGCGATAGATCCTCTTCAGGTCTACGAGCCTTCGCGAATGAATTCGCTCCCATAGCAATGGATTCATTCGCGGAGTACATCCCGATAGAACCGCCATTCAGCCTCCAGCGCATCAGCCAGGTTCTCGGCTTTGCGAAAGCCATGGCGTTCGTCGGGGTAGAAATGCGCCTTGGCCGGGATGCCATTGTCCCGCAGGGCCTTGAGCATGGAGCGGGTCTGTTCAGGGACCACGACCGCATCCAGTTCTCCCTGGAAGAAAATGACCGGCACACTGATGCGCTGGGCATGTAGAACAGGGGTTCTGGCCTGATAGCGTCCGATATCTTCGACCGGGTCGCCAATCAGCCAGTCCAGATAATCACCCTCGAACTTGTGAGTCGCTTTGCTCAAGGCGATAGGGTCGCTTACGCCATAAAGGCTCGCCCCGGCACGGAAGACCTTGTGGAAGGCCAGCGCGCAGAGCGTCGTATAGCCGCCCGAACTTCCTCCACGAATGAATGCCCGATCCTTGTCGATCAAGCCTCGCTGCGCCAGATGCGCAACGACTGCGCAGGCGTCCTCCACATCCGCGACACCCCAGTTCAAATGCAGGCTTTGTCGATAGTCGCGGCCATAGCCTGTGCTGCCCCGATAGTTGAGGTCGGCGACGGCGAAACCGCGTTGAGTCCAGTATTGAATGCGAGGGTCCAGCACCGGGTAACAGGCCGAGGTGGGGCCTCCATGGATAAATACCACCAGTGGCGGCTTTTCGGTGTCGTCCATGGCCGGATAGAAGTAGCCATACGCCTCGGCCCCGCCACTGGCGTAGCGCAAGGATTGCGGCAGGCTGATGTGCTCGGGCGGCAATGGCGATATACCGCCTGCCAGCACCTTCATGCTGCGGTCCTGGCGCGAAATGGCCAGTATCGCTGAGGGGCTGATTGCCGATGCCGCGATGCAATAGATGAATTGCTCGTCAATGGCCAGGCTGCGAAACCGGGTGTAATTACCGCTGAAGTCTTCGACCGAACCGTTCGGGTGACGCAGGCCCAGTACGCCAAAGCCGTCTTGGGACCAACTGGCAAGGTAGCCGCTGTCTACTGGCAGCCAGGTACAACCGCCCAGTTGCCAGGGGGCTGGTGAGTGGTCGGCAGCAGCGGCCGGAAAAGGCGCAAAGCCTGAAGGCGTTTCGCCCCATGGTTGCCAGAAACCATCACGATCCGTCAGACAGCACAAACGCCCCAGGGCATCGAACTGAGGTTGTTGCAGCGATTCCTGCTCAGGACTATCGCCTGCCACGCAGCGCGCCGCCGACCAGGAGCCATCGCTCAACCGTTCGGCACACATCAACATCGTACTGGTCCAGGGCTGATGTGGGCGTTGCCATTCAATCCAGGCCAGTCGCTGCCCGTCCGGGCCGAGAGTGGGTGATGAGTAGAAGTCCGCACCTTCGGCCAGCAGATGGCGCTTTCCGTCAGCCAGATCAATCGCCACCAGACGATGGATCGCATGATCTTCCTCGACCGCAAGAATCTGTCCGGCAGCGAAACGCACCGCTCCATAGCGTTTGTCGCCATGGGTCAACTGCAAGGGCGCGCTGGCGTCCAGTGCTTGCCGGTAGAGCTGTTGGTCGCGTTCATTGACGAATACGACGGCATCGTCGGCAATACAGAATGCCCCTCCACCGTATTCGTACACCCGACTGCGGACGCTGAAACCGTCGGGCGTCAGGCAGCGGGCATGGCCTTCGGACCAGTGCCAGATACGACTGGCCGCATCCTGTGGGCGAAATTCGCTCCAGAACAGGCCGGCCGCGCTTGCGGCC
Organism: Pseudomonas sp. FG43; assembly: GCF_057809175.1. Lineage (NCBI taxonomy): Bacteria > Pseudomonadati > Pseudomonadota > Gammaproteobacteria > Pseudomonadales > Pseudomonadaceae > Pseudomonas > Pseudomonas sp. FG43. The sequence continues at coordinate 13,018 of NZ_JBMDJL010000003.1, read as the reverse complement.
AGTTCGGCGAAGTCGACACCTGCAGCAACGGCCTGGGAGGCGCTGAACAGATCAGGATTTTGCGATGAGGCGTGAGTTTCGTTCATTGCGAAAGGCCAACTGCTCGATGGTTTTTGTCGCTGTTTCAGCTTCGTCGCGAGCCTGGGTAATCAGCTTGTGATGCGGGGATTTACTGCATACCGGATCGGCATTGGCTGCATCGCCCGTCAGTATGAAAGCCTGGCAACGGCAGCCGCCGAAGTCCTTTTCCTTCTCGTCGCAGGACCGGCAAGGCTCGGGCATCCACTCGTAACCGCGAAAGCGATTGAAGCCGAACGAGTCGTACCAGATGTGTTGCATGCTGTGGTCGCGCACGTTGGGAAACTGGACCGGCAATTGACGCGCGCCATGGCAGGGCAGTGCGGTGCCGTCCGGGGTCACGGTCAGGAACAGCTTGCCCCAACCGTTCATGCAGGCCTTGGGGCGTTCTTCGTAGTAGTCAGGCGTGACGAAGATGAGCTTGCACGGATGTTTTTCGGCTGCCAGCTTTTCCCGGTACTGGTTGGTGACGGCTTCTGCGCGAACCAGTTGATCCTTGGTCGGCAGCAGGCCTACGCGGTTCAGGTGCGCCCAGCCATAGAACTGACAGGTCGCCAGCTCCACGAAGTCGGCTTCCAGCGCCAGGCAAAGCTCGATGATCTTGTCGATCCGGTCGATATTGTGCCGGTGGGTGACGAAGTTCAGCACCATGGGGTAGCCGTGTTTTTTCACCGCACGGGCCATTTCCAGTTTTTGTGCGAAGGCCTTTTTCGAGCCGGCGAGCATGTTGTTCACCTGCTCGTCGCTGGCCTGGAAGCTGATCTGGATATGGTCCAGGCCCGCTTTCTTGAAATCGATGACTTTCTGTTCGGTGAGGCCGATCCCCGAGGTAATCAGGTTGGTGTAATAGCCCAACCGTCGGGCTTCGGCGATAAGCACGGCCAGATCCTGGCGCACCAGCGGCTCTCCGCCGGAAAAGCCGATCTGGGCCGCGCCCATCTGTCGTGCCTGTTGCATCACCGTGAACCACTGCTCGGTGCTCAACTCCTGGCCTTGTTTGGCAAAATCCAGCGGGTTGGAGCAATACGGGCATTGCAACGGGCAGCGATAGGTCAACTCCGCCAGCAGCCACAGCGGTAGCCCGACAGGTGGCGTTGGCGGAATGATCACGCTCTGTTCTGTCTCAGCCAAGGTCGATCCAACTTTCTTTATGAGCGACGCTCATGAAGTCTTCGACATCGGTGCCCAGCTCTGGAATGTTCGGGAAGCGTTCCTGCAGCGATGCGATGATCTGCGCCACATTGCGCTGCCCGTCCACCAAAGCGCCTATCAAGCCCGCACTTTCATTCAACTGGATCATGCCTTCGGGGTACAGCAGTACATGGCACTTCTGCGCCTCTTCGTACTGGAAGCGATAACCCTGACGCCAGGTGGGGACTAACTCTCGATCGAATCTCATAGGCTGATTCCCTTATGCCATACGTTCTTGTTGGTGACGCTGTGATAAGGCGGGCGGTGCAACTCGTACGCCATGCTCATGGCGTCCAGCATGCTCCACAATATGTCGAGTTTGAACTGTAGAATTTCCAGCATGCGTTGCTGGCCTTCATGGGTGGTGTAGTACTCAAGTGTAATCGCCAATCCATGTTCCACATCGCGACGTGCCTGACCGAGGCGAGTGCGAAAGTACTCATAGCCTGCCGGATCGATCCACGGATAATGCTGCGGCCAGGTGTCCAGGCGCGACTGGTGAATCTGCGGCGCGAAAAGTTCGGTCAATGAACTGCTGGCCGCTTCCTGCCAATTGGCGCGGCGGGCGAAGTTCACGTAGGCATCCACCGCGAAGCGAACCCCCGGCAGCACCAGCTCCTGCGAGCGCAACTGGTCCGGGTCCAGCCCCACGGCCTCGCCCAGACGCAGCCAGGCTTCGATACCGCCATCTTCACCGGGCGCGCCGTCGTGGTCGAGCAGGCGCTGAATCCACTCGCGGCGGATCTCGCGGTCCGGGCAGTTGGCCAGAATCGCGGCATCCTTGAGCGGGATATTCACCTGATAGTAGAAGCGGTTGGCGACCCAGCCCTGAATCTGTTCGCGAGTCGCCCGGCCTTCATACATCGCCACGTGGAACGGGTGATGAATATGGTAGTAGGCGCCTTTGGCGCGCAGGGCTTGTTCAAATTCGGCACGGGACAGCGCAGCTTCGCTCATCTTGGCTCCTAAAGTTCGATACTCATGCCGTCATAGGCTACTTCGACATTGCGGCGAACCAGTTCGGCGCGTTCCGGTGAGTCTTCGTCGAGGATTGGGTTGGTGTTGTTGATGTGGATAAGCACCTTGCGCTGGTCGGGAAAACCTTCAAGTACTTCCAGCATGCCGCCGGGACCGTTCTGGGCCAGATGGCCCATTTCCCGGCCGGTACGGGTGCCGACGCCGCGGCGCTGCATTTCATCGTCGTCCCACAATGTACCGTCTACCAGCAGGCAATCGGCCGCGTGCATCTTTTCCAGCAGCGACTCATCGACCTTGCCCAGACCAGGTGCGTAGAACAGTTTGCCGCTGGTCCTCAGGTCTTCGACGATCAGGCCGATGTTGTCGCCAGGATGCGGGTCGAAGCGGTGCGGCGAGTACGGCGGTGCAGCGCTGCGCAGCGGGAACGGCGTGAAACGCAGGTTCGGGCAGGCCGGAATGACGAAGCTGCCTTGCAACTCGATACGGTTCCAGGTCAGGCCGCCATTCCAGTGCTTGAGCATTTCAAATAGCGGGAAGCCCGTGCTCAGGTCTTCATGGACCATATCGGTACACCAGACCTGATGCGGACAACCTTCGCGCAGGCTGAGCAGGCCGGTCGTGTGATCGATCTGGCTGTCCATCAACACGATGGCGCTGATGCCGGTATCGCGCAGTGCCCGGCCCGGTTGCATCGGCGCGAAACCTTGAAGTTGTGCCCGAATGTCCGGCGATGCGTTGCACAGGACCCAGTTGACGCCATCGTCGGAGACCGCGATGGAAGATTGGGTGCGCGCCTTGGCGTTAAGGCTGCCATCACGAAAACCTGCGCAATTGACGCAATTGCAGTTCCACTGGGGGAAACCACCGCCAGCAGCGGAACCTAGAATCTGGATGTACATATCAGCTCCATACCGCGTGACCTGAAACGCTGAAATAAAAATGGCCCGGCCAATAAAAAAAGCCCCGGCGAACCGAGGCTTTGCACCGCATGACTATCAACGGCTTGCGAAGTACATGGTGACTTCAAAGCCGATACGCAGATCAGTGTAAGCAGGTTTGGTCCACATGGGAGAGCTCCTTCAGAATGATTGCAGCGGTTGGTGACTACATCTTAGTGCGTTCGCATGTGCATACGTTCAGATGCTTAGGAAGCTATCTTACTCAATTTAGCCATTTGGCAGGGCGGGAATTACATGAAAGATGCCTGTCATGAAGTGCTGTTACCCGGCCAGGCCTCAGGAACCGGGCGGTTGGACAGGATGAGCCACCCTGCGCGGGCATCCTTCAACTGATCGGCGGCAGTGAGTAACGAGTGTTTTTCCAGATGTAACAGCGTTTTCCGCAAGGCTTCAAGGCAGTCGCCATCACGTCCGGCAAGGCGGGCCTGCCAGAGCAACTCTGCTGTTTGTTCATGAGGCATTGCCGTCATATCGAACTGCTCGGCCAGAGTCTGACGCAGCGCTGGAATATCGGCGTTCTGGATCAGGCTTGGCAGCGCATTGATGAATGTCTCGATGTGCTGAACAAGTTGCCCGGCGCTGCATGTCGGTGATTGAACCCCGAACAGCAGTCCGCTGCGCCCCGCAATCTGGCGTAGCCCGCTGAAGACCGCATAACCCAGTTGCAGCTCGACCCGCAGGCGTTGATAGAAAGGTGCCTGTATCAAGTGTGCGAGCATGCGCCACACGGCGTCATCTTCGGTGGATAAGCCGGGTGCGGTGCAGAACACCAGTACCGCGTCTTCCGATGAGCCAGATGATTGCGTTTGCCAGCGCTTGCCGGGTGTGGCCGACGGCGCGTCAGGCAATGGCTCATCCGCGGTGCCGGGCATATTCAGCAAGGCCGCATTTAAAAGCGACTGGCTGTGTGCTGGCAGGCCGCTGGCAAAGCTGATCCAGCGTGAACTGGCCCAGACCGCTTGAATATCATCGCTGATTTGCCCCCGAGCCTTATTCAGGAAATGATCGGGAAGCACTTTGAGTAGCTGACGAATCGGAATCAGCGCGGGCTCACTAGTCGCCTGAACATGGCGTGGGGCCGGGTGCTGCAATAACTGCCGGGCGTGCTCGACGATGGCCGCCATCGGTTCATGAATACCGGTCAGTTTGAGTTCCCAGTAATTGCCGTAAGCGCTGAAAGACAGTGCCACACCGGCTTGCCTGGCTTGTTCGATCAGGTTCTGCAGGCCGCCATTGAGTATTCGCCACAATTGGGGCTGAGCTGTCTGCAATTGCCATCGCAGAAAAAATGCCGCTTCACCGCTGCCAGTGCTTACGGGCAGCAGGAAAGGGTTGCTTGAAGGCAGGCACCACTCGACTTGTCCACAGGGCTGGTTATCCACAGGTCGCGCAGTGAGCAGGGTTTCCGGCGTTAACTGATCGAGCACGGCGTTCAGTGCCAGGAGGTCTTGCCCGGGCGCATTGCGGCAGAAATGATGCGCCAGATCCAGCGCACCACAGGTTTGCAGACGCCGTTGTTGCAGGTTGCGGTATTCATCAGCCAAGGCAGGCCCGTGGACCTTGAAGAAGGCAAGCCAGTCGAAAAACAGCGTGGCTATCGTGCTGGACGAATGAGGATCTGCTCCCGTGCAGTCGATATCGAGCAGCAATTGCCCCGCGAACTGATAAAGAGGCGCAGCCTTGAGCGACTCGATAAGTCCTTGCCCGGCCAGCTCGGCAACCAGCCCGCCAGTTTGTGGCGCCATCAGCCAGTGGCAGAAAAATGCGACAGCCTCTTCTGCATGTTCGGGTAAGCCTTCGCAGGCAAACAGCAGATGCACGCTTGGCGCCTGACAATCAGGTTGTTTGTCGATCAAGGGCGGCGGCTTTTGCTGCATGACTTTGCGACCTGCCCGAAAGCTTGCGCCGTGCTCTGTTGCCAGTGCCGTCAGTTCAGCCAGCGATTGAGGGCCGCTCAGGCATAAGGTCATCTGCCCGGCTTGATAGAAACACTGATAAAACCCCTGAAGCGCCTGCTGAAAGGCCGGGTTGGGCACTGAAAGGCTGTAACGATTGCCTGCATGAAAACCACGCAGCGGGTGCTGCGGGTTGATGGGCTCCAGCAGGTGGATCTGCTGACGGGCCTTGGCATCCTGAACCCAGGCGATGAACTCGGCATGCAGTACCTCACGCTCGCGCAACTGATCGGGCATGGCCATACGCGGGTGAGCGAGCATATCGCAAAGACGTTCCAGACCTTGGGCGAATGCTGTTGGGGGCAGTTCAAAGAAGAAGTCAGTGGTGCGTTCGCGAGTGCTGGCATTGATCTGCCCGCCATGGCGCTGCACGAATGCCATGAGGTTCTGATCGGCAGCGAATCGCTCGGTGCCCAGAAAAAACAGATGCTCCAGAAAGTGCGCCAGCCCAGGCCACGCCTGGGGAACATCATGGCTACCGGCCGCAACCCGAAGCGACGCCGCACAACGCTTGAGCCGTGGCGCATGACACAGCACCACGTTCAAGCCATTGGGCAGCACAAGTCGCTGGATATCAGGCATGACCGTTTCCACAGAAAACAAGTCGTCATGCTAACGGTGCATTGATGTAGGAGCGAATTTATTCGCGAATTGTCCTTTCGCGAATGAATTCGCTCCCACAGAACCCCTGTCAGCCTGCCAGCAACCAGACACCGGTTGCCGCCGAAGCCGCACCTGCAATCCTTACCAGCGGCGCAGCAGCCCGAGGCAGTACGCGCACCACTGCATAGCCAGCCGCATGCAATGCAGCCGTTGCTACCACGAAACCGGCCGCATAAGCCCATGGGCTGGACATGTCCGGCAGCTCAAGACCATGGGCCACGCCATGGAACATCGCAAACACTGCCGTGGCCACAACGGCCAGGGCCAGCGGCGGACGTACAGCCAGCGCTACGGCCAGGCCCAGCGCCAGTACTGAAGCCGAGATGCCGCTTTCCAGCGCAGGCAGTTCCAGGCCAGCGAAGCCCAGCAGGCCACCGATCAGCATGGTGCCCACGAAGGTGCAAGGCAGTGCCCAGCGGGCGGCGCCTTGTTGTTGCGCGGCCCACAAACCGACCGCCAGCATGGCCAGCAGGTGATCCAGACCGCCAACCGGATGGCCGAGGCCCGCGATCAGGCCGTTATCGCCATGGCCTGGGTGCGCCAGAGCGAGGGTCGGGGTTAGCAGCAAGGCGAGGGCACCGAGGGCTTTTTTGTAGTTCATTGACAGGTTTCCTTGGAGGTTTGAATTCAGGCGTTGATCGTCAGCAGACCCTGGCGCTCGATAATGGCAATGATCTCTTCCAGACCCTGGCCGGTTTTCTGATTGCTGAACACGAAAGGCTTATCGCCACGCATCTTCCTGGTATCGCGATCCATCATTTCCAGCGAGGCACCCACCAGTGGTGCCAGGTCGATCTTGTTGATCACCAGCAGGTCGGATTTGCAGATGCCGGGGCCACCCTTGCGCGGCAGCTTGTCGCCAGCCGAAACGTCGATCACATAAATCGTCAGGTCCGACAGCTCCGGGCTGAAGGTCGCCGACAGGTTGTCGCCACCGGACTCGACAATGATCAGGTCCAGCCCCTCGAAGCGGCGGTTGAGCTGGTCAACGGCTTCCAGGTTGATGGAGGCGTCTTCGCGAATCGCCGTGTGCGGGCAGCCGCCGGTTTCCACGCCAATGATGCGTTCCGGTGCCAGAGCTTCGTTACGCACCAGAAAGTCGGCATCTTCACGGGTATAGATGTCGTTGGTCACGACTGCCAGGTTGTAGCGCTCACGCAAGGCAAGGCACAGAGCCAGAGTCAGTGCGGTCTTGCCGGAACCGACCGGGCCACCGATACCGACACGCAGAGGTTGGCTGTTCATTGAGTTCTCCATGGATGCTAGGACCGGAACAACCGGCTGTATTGACGTTCATGGGCCATGCTCGCCAGTGACAGGCCGAAGGCGGCGCTGCCGATGTGCTGGATGTCTTGAGCCGTGGCGTTTTGTTGGGCCTGCTGCAACAAGGGCAGCAGTTCACTGGTCAGGCGTTGTGCGGCTTGCTGGCCCAGTGGCAAGGTTTTCATCAGTACCGCCAGCTGGTTTTCCAGCCAGCTCCACAGCCAGGCTGCCAGCGCGTCCTGTGGGTTGATCTGCCAGGCCCGTGCCGCGAGCGCCCAGCCGAGGGCCAGATGCGGTTCGCCGGTCTGTTCCAGAAAACGGCGGGCAGGGCGATCCAGCTCCGGCAGCCCGTTGAGCAACTGTTGCAGGGAGTAGCCCATCTGACGGCTTTCCAGATGCAGCTCACGGGTTTCCCGGCTGGCGCGATGCTGTTCGCTCAGTTGCAGCAACTGGCCCCAATCTTCCTCGGCGGCCGCCGTACAGTGGGCGAGCATCAAGGGAGCCTCGAAGCGGGCGAGGTTGAACAGCAACTGATCGCCGATCCAGCGGGCAGCGGTTTGCGGATCGACCACGATGGATTGCTCCACGGCCATTTCCAGCCCTTGCGAATAGCTGTAGCCGCCAATCGGAAGCTGAGGGCTGGCCAGACGCAAAAGCGCCCAGGCGCGGTTCACTTGCGCACGCCGAACTGGTGCAGGCGCGGCGCGTAATTGAAGTCTTCTTCACCGGCGCGTGAATGGTGATGACCGCCTCCATAAGCTCCGTGCTCCGGCTGGAAGGGCGCCTCGATGGTTTCTGTCGTTGCTCCGAGCTGGTCGAGCATGGCCTTGAGCACGTAGTCGTCGAGCAGGCGCAGCCAGCCGTCGCCCACTTGCAGAGCAACGTGGCGGTTGCCCAGGTGATAGGCCGCGCGGGTCAGTTCAAAGGTGCTGTTGCAGGTGACGTGCAACAACTGCTCCGGGCGTGCGCAGACACGCACGATGCGACCATCTTCGGCTTGCAGGAATTCGCCGTCATGAAGAGGCGGCTGTCCGCGTTGCAAGAATAATCCTACGTCTTCGTTCTCGGCACTGAAGCAGCGCAGGCGACTTTTGCTACGTGCCTCGAAATTCAAATGCAGTTCTGCGGCCCATTCGGGTTGGGGCTCGATTCGTTTATGAATCACCAGCATCAGAAAGCTTCCAGCTAATTGCGATGCTTCAAATCAGAGCAAGGGGCTTGCCAACAGTGCAGAAATAGAAAAAAGACGGGAGCTATTGGAGGGCTGACCAGAAAAGCGTCAATTAAGTGCGCGATTATGGTGCAGCGGTTTGTTTGTGTATCACGCTGGTGCGATTTTTCTGACGGAAATATCAGTCATGGCTGCCAAGGCCTTTCCAGTGCTTGGCGCCCATGAAGATGAATCGCAGTTGCTGGGTAATCTTGGCCTGGGGCGTGAGATGGGCCGCGAGCGTGGCCGAAGGCGGGTCGATCAGCTCTGGCAGCATGGCGAATACGCTTTTGACAACCAGGTCGGCGATCACCGATAGAGCTTTGACATCGAGGTGCTTCCACTTGGGCATTTTTGCCAGATCGGTCGTCAGGTCGGCGCTGATGCCTTCGCGCAAGGCACCCAGAGCCTGACGCACCTTGAGGGAGCCGCCATATTGCTCGCGGGCCAGAAACAGGAACTGTGAGCGGTTGGCCGCCACCTGATCGAGAAAGATCTGCACCGACGCATGAATCAGACCGCCCATGACCAGTTCGTTATGGCGCACCAGGCGAATGGTTTCACGAAAGGTCTGGCCCACTTCACTGACCAGCGCCAACCCCAACTGGTCCATGTCTTCGAAATGACGATAGAAACCGGTCGGCACGATGCCTGCCGTGCGCGCGACTTCCCGCAGGCTCAGACTGGCGAAACCGCGCCCGCTTTCCATCAACTGGTGTGCGGCGTCCAGCAAGGCTCTTCGGGTCAGTTGTTTCTGTTCGGCGCGGGGCAGCATGAGGTAAACATTTCTGCGGTTAGACTGTGCTGCACTCTAGCAAATGAGCTTTGCATGCGTCGAAAGGCTTTTGATGGGACAGCACGAGGCAGCTACCTTTTTCTTTGATGGAACCTGTTGGGCTATTTACCTATCAGAGCAAACCCTCGGCACTTTTGTCAGTCGAAGGAACATGTCGTATTCAGCGCACCATGGCCGGGGCGCTGGTTTTTGGAGTGTCGTGCAATGACGCGCAGCCGCAAGATTTTCGCCTGGACAGGTGCCACGTTGTTATTGGTGCTTGCCGTACTGGTCATTGTGATCGCCACCTTCGATTGGAACCGCATCAAGCCAACACTCAACGAAAAAGTCAGCGAAGCGCTGCATCGACCGTTCGCAATCAACGGGAACCTTGCTGTCCTCTGGCAGCGAGAGCCGGAGTCCGGTGGCTGGCGCGCCTGGGTGCCATGGCCGCATTTCGTGGCTCAGGACTTGAGCCTGGGCAACCCCGAGTGGTCGAAAACCCCGCACATGGTCACGCTCAAGCAAGTCGAGTTTCGTCTTGCCCTGCTGCCTTTGCTGGTGCAGGAGGTTGTGATTCCGCGTATCGACCTGACCGGTCCCGAAGCGAAGCTTGAGCGTCTGGCCGATGGTCGCGCCAACTGGGTATTCGATCTGCCCAAGTCCGACCCCGATGCTGAGCCCTCCAGCTGGGTACTGGATATCGGCGCGATCAAGTTCGACAAAGGGCTGGTCAGCTTCAATGACCAGACCTTGAAGACCCAGCTGGATCTGGTGATCGACATGCTGGGCAAGCCGATCCCTTTCGGTGACATCGTCGGCAGCAAAGAGGTGAAGAAGGCTCAGGAGAAGGGCGCTGTCCCGCAGGACTATGCCTTTGGTCTGTCGGTCAAAGGGCAGTATCACGAGCAGAAGGTAAATGGTGCAGGCAAGGTGGGTGGTTTGCTGGCCTTGAAGGACGCCACGCAACCTTTCCCGGTGCAGGCCGATCTGAAGATCGGCGATACGCAGATTGCCATTGCCGGAACCCTGACCGATCCGCAGAATCTTGGCGCGCTTGACCTGCGTCTGAAACTGTCCGGCACAAGCCTGAGCCACCTCTATCCATTGACCGGTGTTGCCTTGCCGGACTCTCCACCCTATTCCACGGATGGCCGTTTGATCGCCAAACTGCACGATGCTGCCGGAGCGAATTTCCGCTACGAAGGCTTCAACGGCAAGATCGGCAGCAGCGATATTCATGGCGACCTGAGTTTTGTGGCCAGTCAGCCACGGCCCAGGCTCAGTGGGGTATTGGTTTCCAACCAGTTGCTGTTCAGCGACCTTGCGCCTCTGATTGGCGCTGACTCCAATGCCGCGCAGAAAAAACGCGGTGGCGAGAGCAAACAGCCCAAGGGCAAGGTCCTGCCCGTGGAAGAGTTTCAGACCGACCGCTGGCGGGCGATGGATGCCGATGTGGAGTTCACCGGCAAGCGCATCGTACAGAGCCCGGACTTGCCCTTTACAGACCTGTATACGCATCTGTTACTCAATGACGGCCAGTTGAGCCTTCAGCCGCTGCGCTTTGGTGTGGCGGGTGGCAAGCTGGATGCCGAAATCCGTCTTGATGGCCGCACCCAGCCGTTGCAGGGCCGGGCCAGGCTGTCGGCGCGTAACTTCAAGCTCAAGCAGTTGTTTCCGACTTTCGAGCCCATGAAAACCAGCTTCGGCGAGCTCAATGGTGATGCCGATATCAGCGGCCGTGGCAACTCGGTTGCGGCTCTGTTGGGCACGGCCAATGGCGACTTGAAGATGTTGGTCAACGACGGAGCCATCAGCCAGGGCCTGATGGAAATCGCGGGGCTCAATGTAGGTAACTACGTGGTCGGCAAACTGTTCGGCGACAAGGACGTGAAGATCAACTGCGCCGCGTCAGACTTCGGCATCAAGGACGGTCTGGCCACCAGCCGCCTGTTCGTGTTCGATACCGAGAACGCAATCATCTACATCGACGGCACCGCAAACTTCAAGACCGAACAACTGGACCTGAAGATCAACCCCGAGTCCAAGGGCTTCAGGGTGTTCTCGCTGCGTTCGCCACTCTATGTGAATGGCCCGTTCGCCAGCCCCAATGCCGGCGTGCAATCAGGCCCATTGCTGTTGCGCGGAGCGGGCATGGTGTTGCTGGGCGCTACGGTCGGTCCTGCGGCGGGGCTGCTGGCACTGGTCGCCACTGGCGACAGCACACCGAATCAGTGCGGGCCATTGCTGGAGCAGATGAGGGCGGGCAAGGCACCCAAGACCGTGAAGTGAAACTGATACTTCACCTGACCTGTCGCGAGCAAGCTCCCTCCCACAGATCGTGGGAGGGAGCTTGCTCGCGACGGTGTTTTGAAGATTTACAGGTCGTTCAGGATATCGGCCATGTCATCCGCATGCTCTTCTTCCTGGGCCAGGATGTCTTCGAAGATGCGACGGGTAGTCGGGTCCGATTCGCCGATGTATTGAATGATTTCACGGTAGCTGTCGATGGCAATGCGCTCGGCAACCAGATCCTCATAGACCATTTCCTTGAGGGTCTTGCCTGCAACGTATTGGGCATGAGAGTTCTTCGACAGGGTGTCCGGGTTGAACTCCGGCTCGCCGCCCAGCTGCACAATACGCTCAGCCAGTTTGTCGGCGTGCTCGGCTTCCTGCTGCGCATGCTCCAGAAACTCGTCTGCCGCCAGGCTCGCCTTCAGCCCGTTCGCCATGAAGTAGTGACGTTTGTAGCGCAGTACGCAGACCAGCTCGGTCGCTAGCGACTCATTGAGCAAACGCAGGATGGTTTCCCGGTCCGCGCTATACCCTTCGGTGACGGCACCGTTCTCAACGTTGTGGCGGGCACGTTCACGCAGGCTGCTGACATCGGATAGCTGGGGTGCAGAAATCATGATTTATCTCCATGGTTCATCAGGTATGCGTCCCGCTCTTGGTGAAGGGCTCGGCGAGATCATCAATAGGTGTGAGTAATGAATGCGGAGAAAGTTTTATCGGATTTTGGATAACCCGCCGTTGGCCTGATATGTAAAAAATATAAGAAACGACTGCCGAACACCGAGGTCCCTAATTTGAGGCATTCATTTATGGAGATACCAAATGCTCAAGTTTTTGGGTGGCACCGTCGGCATCATTTTCCTGATTGGTTTGATCGTGGTCATTGCGCTGTTCAAGCTGGTTTTCTAACGCACGCTCAAAAAGCTCGATGCTCCAGGCATCGAGCTTTTTGATGAACGCAGGCATTAAGCCTTGATGCGCAAATATCTGCGCCCCCCATCCTTGATAAAACACCCCTGAAACCCCCTCCAAGCCTTATGAACAGGGCTTTTCGACCAGCTGCGCAAGATATTGCGCAGGTGCGCATGGGGTTGCGCACTTTTTCGGGAATTTTGTATGAAAAATAACCAGTTTTTAAAGATTTTAAATTTAAGCTATTGATTTATATGTAGAAAAATTAACAGGCATGACTCTTGATACAGACCGTTCCCACGTCCGAGCGAAGTCGCTCGGCAACCATCAGGGAACAAGGGATGTTCATGCTCGTTTACCAGGCCAGCCGCCTCATCACTCTTCACCTCCAGGTATCCGCTGAAGACGCACGCAACGGTGCGTCCCATGACTAAGAAACACGGCACCCTGCAAGAACGGCGTGGGGCGCGCTTCGACAAGTCTCCGTCTTCTGCCACCTGTGCCTGTTCGCTCAAGACGGCGGATATCGCCATTGTCCCGGTGCGCTATGCCCTGGACCGTTCGCGCTACGATGTCGAACCCGCACAGCTCAAGCCCTTGCCCGCCCGTGGCCAGTGGAGCCCACTGCCACGACTCAAGACCCGCAGCTACACCTTGCGTCAGCTCTCGCTCAGGCTGTTCATTGACACAGCCAACCCGAAAACCCTGCTGTACCTGCAAACCGTCATGACCGACTTGC